>DJXS01000061.1 GCA_002448395.1 Lachnospiraceae bacterium UBA6998
GCGCCGGGAAGTCCGCCCATCATGAAAGGATACTTACCCGCGAGGAACTTCGCGGACTCGTCGAATACCTGGGTATTGGGATCAGCCAGCATTCTGAAGAAGATGTTCTGGGCACCCTGAACCATTTCGCCGGCGATTTCTCTGGATCCGCCGACACCTGTCTGCCAGAAAGGCATATAGAAGATGTGGTGCAGACCGAAGGGGATCAGAGCACGCTCGATGCAGCCGTAGATGAAAGTTCCGAACAGTCCCGCCGCATTGACGAGATCGCCCAGTGCATAGATACCGGTCTGGATCGCGGGCCAGATGAAGTAGCAGATGAAGCCTGTTACGATACCGAATACCATACACATGATCGGTACGAAACGGGTGCCGGAGAAGAAAGCCAGGGACTGGGGCAGAACCTGTTTATAGAACTTGTTGCAGGTAAGAGCCGCCAGAAGGCCTGCAAGGATACCGCCGAACACGCCCATCTGCAGGGTCTGGATACCAAGAGCCGTAGCGATCGCGCCGTCCTTGACGTTGGGGCCGAGGCTGCCGTCTGCCAGGATGGATCCGTCGATGGTGAGCAGTACGTTCATAGTCGTCAGCATGATCAGATAGAAGATTGCCGCGGAAAGAACTGCTACACCTTTTTCCTTCTTGGCCATGCCGAGCGCAACTGCCAGGGCGAAGATCAGAGCCAGGTTGCCGAACACTGCGTTGCCTGCGCCGTTGAGCAGCTGGAAGAACATATACAGAATGTTGCCTTCATGCAGAATTCCTGACAGTCCGTAAGTAGCGATTGTCGTAGGATTGGTGAAGGAGCTGCCTATGCCGAGCAGAATACCTGCGGGCGGCAATACTGCGATCGGCAGAAACAGAGACTTACCGATCTGCTGGGCGACCGCAAATGCCTGCGATCCGCCGTTACCTTTGTTTTTTGCCATAGTTTTTCCCTCTCATTCAAAACTGTGCAATGGTTAACTGTTACACTAATAGGATACGACATGAAAACGTTTTCAATACATAGTTTTTTTAGCATTATTATCATTTCTTTATAATTCTTAAAGAAAAAAGTGTGCAACTTGGCGAAACATGCTAAAATATACCCAAATCATAGCGCAGATCTCTTAAGCGGAAAGAACGATGATAATTTTAAAAAGGGGGAAATTATGGACGACATCATTATTCTTGTTGACGAAAACGGAGAGGAGCAGGAATACGAATTGCTGGATACGATCGAATACGAAGGGGGACGTTATGTAGTACTGATCCAGGACGATGATGACGAGGTCTCTATCCTGCAGATCGAATCCGAAGAAGATGAGGAACTCTCGCTCGTTACCTGCGAAGACGCGGTGATCGAGGAGGTTTATCAGATCTTTAAGGAGAAAAATACTGAGAATTATGATTTTGATGACTGATCATCCTGTGAAGTGATCGCTTGGTGTATATGGGGGATATGAATTAAAGAGAAGCGGCGGAATCCATTTCGGATCCCGCCGCTTTATGCTTGTCAGATATAGTCTCTGTTTCCCCAGTGGATCACGGCTGCCATGCCGGGACCTGTGTGGGCACCTATGACCGGACCCAGACCGCAGACCATAACATTCGCGTCCGGGTTGGAGGCGAGGATGCGCTTCCGGATTGTCTCTGCTTCAGATGAGCAGTCGGCATGCGCGATGATCACGTCACCGGGAAGTGATTTATCCACCGCGGCTTCATAGCACTCCGCAAGAAATGCAGAGGCTTTGGCAAGGCCTCTTTTCTTGGCGATACTGATCAGAGTCCCGTCGTCGGCGATCTTGAGGATCGGTTTGATGTTGAGAACGGTGCCTGCAACGGCTGTGGCAGCGGAAATCCTGCCTCCTCTCCGCAGATATTTGAGGTCATCCACAAGAAACCAATGACAGATCTTCAGTGCATTCGCACGGAGTGCTTCCGCATTTTCTGAAAGGGATACGCCGTCCTTCCTGGCCTTGACAGCACTCATCAGAAGAAGACCCATTCCTCCGGTAGCAGCCAGAGAATCGACGACCTCGATCTTAAGGCCTTCGAATTCCTCCTCGATCTCTTCCGCGGCAGTACGGGCAGAGGAATAGGTGCTGCTGAGTCCTCCGGACAAAGATATGTAGAGGATATCGTGCCCCAGGGAAGCTTCCCGTCTGAATACCTGCTGGTAAAAATAGGGGGTGATCTGGCTTGTGTGTGTCATCGCACCGGCCCGCATGGCGTTATAGAAATCCAGGAGCTGAGAGTCGGTCAGGCGGTTCTCCATCAGGCGCTCAGAGTCTCCGAGGATATACTTCATCGGGATGATCACGATCTTATTATCTTCAATAAACTGCTGGTCGATATCGACAGACGCGTCAATGCAGATCACATAGTCTCGCATATACATTTCTCCTCTGCTTGTATTTTTATTCTGTATTTTGAAATGAAATAAGAATAACTGCGTCTTATTATACAAATGATGCTTAATCTCTTCAACTCTGATATAATAATAACAGATAACGAAGATGATCCGGCTGCTTGACAGCCGGTCCCTTGCTTTACGAATAATGGGGGACAGCATTATGAAAGAACAGATCATTATAACTATTGGAAGAGAATCGGGCAGCGGCGGACATGCGATCGCCAAGAAGATCGCTGACGAGATGGGAATCGAGTGCTACGACAAGAAGAGACTTGTAGAGGGCACTGCGAAGATCAGCGGCATGGACAGAAACTATGTCAAAAAACTTGACGAAAAGCCCGTCGGATTTCCTTTTTCAGGAAGGATCGGAGCCTTCGAGGATTCCCCCGAGAGCAACGTCGCGAGAAAGACATTTGAGTATATCAGGCAGATCGCAGCCAGCGGAGAGAGCTGCGTGATCGTTGGCCGCTGCGCGGATTCTGTTCTGAAGGGCAATCCCAATGTACTGCGCGTCTTCGTAGTTGGCGATGTCGAGCAGAAGAACAAGAGACTGGCCAGGATCCAGCAGATCACTCCGGAGGAAGCGGATGTGGAGCGCAAGGAAACGGACCGTTTCCGCCGCGCGTACCACAATTTCTACAGCGACACGAAGTGGGGAGATTCCAGGGCTTATGACCTGATCGTCAATTCCAGCCGTCTCGGCATTCAGGGAACAGCTGATTATATTAAAAACTTTGCGGAAGCATTTAAGGAGATCTAAGACATGAAGATTTGTGGACACTGCGGATCAGGCAACGACGACAGCAGCAGATTCTGTATACACTGCGGAGCGCCGCTCATGGCACAGAGCGGGAGCGGACATGAGAGACAGAACGGCGGCAGTCAGGGCCGAAGCGGCGGTCATGCAGACAGAAGCCCTAAGGAGGAGATCATTTATACGAATGTAGCCCCCAGGAGCATTCCTATGGCGATCATCCTGTCGTTTGTCACCTGCGGTATTTACATGCTTTACTGGATCTATATGCTCAACGACGAGATCAACGAGCTTGCACAGGACGAAACAGCACCCGGCGGCGGAATGGTAATATTATTGACCGTTCTGACCTGCGGCATTTACGGACTATACTGGTATTACAGGATGGGAGAGAAGTGCGATTACATTGCGCAGACACATACTTCCAATAATGTTCTTTACCTTGTCCTGGGCATATTCGGGCTCGGAATAGTATCGATAGCCCTCATGCAGGATACGATCAACAGAGTACTGGAGTAAACGGATGCGTCCGGATATGACTAAGAAGTGCGGACCGAAAGGTCTTCATAAAGAAAATTGCAGCAGCAGAAAGGTACGCTTTCTGCTGCTTGTTTGTCTTTTCGGAATTGCCTGTCTGATCTGGCTGAGACTGGGTGGTCCTTCGGTGCCCTGTATGTTTCATGAGCTTACAGGACTGGAGTGTCCCGGCTGCGGGATCACGCGGATGATCCTGGCGCTCTCAAGACTGGATCTGAAGGCGGCTTTTCGCGCCAACGCTTTTTTGACAGTCACGCTTCCTTACCTTATCCTGCTCCTTTTATACAGCGCTTATAAGTGGATCAGAAATGAGAAGACCGGGGCTAAGGCCGAAGCCGCGGAAGTCCTTTACTGCGCCGGGCTTATCTTGTTCGGAATACTCAGAAATATCAGGTGATCAATCTGTTTTTTCATTCTGCCGGCTGTTTCGATACTTGCTGACTGCTGTAAACAGAGCAGGATAACCGGCAACAATATAAAGGGCCAGGACAGTGTAAAGCGCCACATGTCCTGCCGAAGTTCCGATCAGGGAATAGACCGGCTTTTTGAGAATGAGCATCAGAAGCAGGATGAACGGAAGACCGCATACCACGCGGAGGATCTTGACGGGGAGTGTCCCTTCAGTAGTAAAGCGCACATGACGGATCTCAATGTAAGCGCCTGCCAGAACGCCGAAAAAGGCACCGGCAGCGGCGTACCCGTCATTTCTCATCTCTGCGGGATCGACGATCAGATCACCGTCAATGTAATCCATAGGGTAAGTTTTGAAAGTAAAGTAAATGATAGCGAGCACCGCTGCGATGCACCCGGCAGCGATCAGTTTGACCAAAAGAGAGCTGTCTTTTTGTACCGCTTCAAACAGGCGGGCACTTACCGCGATCAGGATCACGGAGATCAGTAATGATGTCAGGACATCTGTAAGGGTATGAACTCCGAGATAATTGCGGGAAAAAGCCGTAAGAAATATGATCGCGATGCATAAAACGGACACGGCCCTGTTCTTTTTCCACATTGAAAGGGAGCAGGTACCGAAAAAGGAAGACGCCACCTGAGTGTGTCCGCTGGGAAAGGAGTAGCCCGTGGCGCTCTCAATGGCTCTTTCCGGAGGATCCAGCTGCGGCCATCGGATCCAGGGGCGGTAGACACAGGCGGTCAGTTTGATCACGTTATTTAAAAAGATTCCGCCCACAGTATTGGAGATGAGCCAGTAACCGAGGACTTTGTCGACTGTCCAAAAGATGATCACGCACAGGACTGCCGAACCGAACATCGCGAAATTAGTGACCAGCATCATAAAGGAGGTCATAAGCTCGCCGGCTGATTCCCTGAACTGCTGAAGGAGTAGTAAATATTGAAGATCCATGTTCAAGCCTCTCTTTACGGAGAATATTACAGGGCCGGCAGTTCAACTGCCGGCCCTGCTCTGTGCTTAATTATAAATGTGATCAGATCGGGATGCAACTGTTTACAGCATCTGCCCGTCCGATCCCGGTCAGATTCCTCAGAACTGAGTGAATGCAGGCGTGTCAGCCGGAGCGTTCAGAAGAGCCTCAAGCTCATCATCCAGTTTCAGAAGAGAGATGGAGAAGCCGGCCATGTCGAGGGAGGTCATGTAGTTGCCTACCAGAGTCTTGGCAACAATGATACCCTTGTCCGCGAGGACTTTGGAGACCTCAAGGTTGGCGATATAGAGCTCGCTCAGAGGAGTAGCTCCCATGCCGTTGACCATGACAGCGACCTTGTCGCCTGCGCCGTAAATGCCTTCCGCGAGGATCTTGTCAAGGAGCTGATCTACAGTGGCATCAGCGGTGCTGATCTTCTCCTTGTGAGTGCCGGGCTCGCCGTGGATACCGATACCGATCTCGACTTCGTCATCTTCCAGCTCAAATCCGGGCTTTCCAACTGCGGGAACCGTGCAGGGCTCGATGCCCATGCCCATGGAGCGGACATTGGCGATAACTTTCTCAGCTACTGCCTTAACTTCTGCAAGGCTTGCGCCTTCTTCGGCCTTGGCGCCGGCGATCTTGTGAACGAAGATCGTTCCTGCAATGCCTCTGCGGCCGGTTGTCCATGTGCTGTTCTCAACTGCGACGTCGTCAGCTACGATGACCTTTTCGACTTCAATGTCTTCATCGGATGCCATATCAGCTGCCATCTCGAAGTTCATTACATCACCGGTGTAGTTCTTGATGATCAAAAGAGCGCCTTTGCCGCACTCTGTTGCCTTGATGGCCTCATAAACCTGGTCAGGAGTGGGAGAGGTGAACACTGCGCCTGCAACAGCGCCGTCCAGCATTCCTTTTCCTACAAATCCGCCGTGTGCCGGCTCGTGTCCGGATCCGCCGCCCGAGATCAGAACGACCTTATCGGTCTTCCTGGCGCCGGTACGGATCATAACGTCAGTGCCTGCAACGCGCTCAACGTACTGAGGGTGTGCGGCAGCCATACCGCGGAGCATCTCATCAACTACATTGTCGACCCCATTGATAAGTTTCTTCATTTGGATACCTCCTGTTAATACATTGATTTCTCGCATTTATATGTGTCAGTATTCATTCCCCAAAATGAGATACTGTAAATGCCAAAATATAGTAAGTGTCAGCTGAGTTTGGATGCGGTCCTTGCTTCCTCCGCGGCCTCGATCACTTCATCGAGAGAAGCGCCGGATGTGGAGGTCACCGCAGCACTGATCGCGCCCTCGAGGATCGGGGCATCCGCGATTCGGACTTCTATATCGCTCTCAAGCATTTCGATCGCCATCTCGGCGCTCATGATGCCGCTGCCCAGATCGGCAAGGACAGCGACGCCGTCACCGGTATCTGCCTTCTCGATTGCCTCCTGGATCTTCATCGCGTCTGTGCCGATGGAGCCGTCCTCCATACCGCCGGCCGCAATGATATGCTCATTCTCAGCAGCCATCTGCATAGCAAGGTCATAGATGCCCTCAGCAACTTTCCAACTGTGGGATACGATAACGATGCCTACCATAAAATCACATCCCCTTTACAAAATCACGAATACACTCAAGTGTATAAGTGGCGGAAGTGGCGCCCGGATCCTGGTGACCGATGCTGCGTTCTCCAAGATAGCTTGCGCGTCCCTTCGTAGCGATGATGGTCTTGGTGAATTCAACGCCTTCCTCGGCTGCCTTGCACATAGCGTCCAGAGCATCCGCGACGGAAGCGCCGCCGTCGATCGCGGCAGCATAAGCTTCGGAAGCAGGGATAATGGCGTCAAGCATAGTCTTCTCGCCTTTAACAGCCTTGCCGCGCTTCTGGATTCCCGCGATCACTGCATCAAAAATGGCCTTACCGTCTTCGGGCGTAAGAGAAGTCTTGCCCGCGCAGACTTTTCCTGCCTGCATATAAGCGGTGCCGTAGAGAGGGCCTGATGCGCCGCCCACCTTGGAAAGGAGGGTCATGCCGGTCTTCTTGAGGAGCTCGCCGATATTGTCGCTGTCCTTGGACAGGACTCCCAGAACTTCCGTGAAGCCTCTGGCCATGTTGATCCCGTGGTCCGCATCGCCGATCTCGCGGTCGAGCTCGGTGAGGAATTCTTTCTCCTCAATGATGCGGTTTCCGATTTTTTCAATGCACTCATAAATCTTTGATGCCATAAACTGTTACCTCCAATACATATATTAGCTCATGCCGTTTTAACCCCAACGAAGACGGCAGAATTCTATAAGAATTATATCACTATTATCAGAAAGTTAAACGTTTGTGCGTGTTTTTTTCATGGAATATCACTAAAAAACAGTATGTCCGGGTCAGCCCGAAAGATATTGTATATATGTTCGGAATACTTGCGCACGGTTTGATTTGTGGGTTATAATGCATGAGTGCCGACCGGTCAGGAGACATATATGAAGCATTATTTGATCGACAGCGAGAATGTCGGAGATTTCTGGATTCCGCTGCTGGAACTTCCGGCAGACCAGGCGGAGCTGATCGTCTTTTACACAAAGAACAGCCCCCATATGAGTTATGACAGTCTCATCAAACTCAAGGAATCGGACAGAAAAGTCACTTTCATCAAATGCTATGAGGGAACGAACGCACTGGATTTCCAGCTCTGCTCGGAACTTGGTTTCCTCATCGCAGTAAATCCGGGTGACGAATTCATCATCGTGACTAATGACACAGGATACGACGCGGCGGTGAAGTATTGGAGACGAAAAGAGTATTCTGTAAAGAGGATTGCCGGCAAGGACAGCCGGACCGGCAGCCGCAGAAGAGGAACAACTGCCAAAAGCGATGTCGCCTCTGAAGTGAGCGCGATCCTCCACAAACTTGTGAGGATGCCCGAACACGAAGAGAGCGATTTACAGGAAGAACAGGCTGAAGAAGAGAGGATGGAGGCCGCTTCTGAGGATCAGATGACCCCGGAAACGGAACCGGAAGAGGAATACGGGGAGGAGCCGGCTGACGGCGATACTGAGGACTACGAAGAGGAAGCCGACCCTTTAGAGGATTACGACGAAGAGGAACCGGAAGATCCGGCAGAGGAGTTTTCAGAAGAGGAACTGTCAGAAGAGGAACAATCAGAAGGCGCTCAGGAAGACCTGCCGGAAGAGGATAACACCGGAGAGATCGGGGAAGACTCTGAGGAAGAGCTCGAAGAGGAGCCCGCAGAGCCGGTTGAAGATGCAGCGGCGGATGATGAAGATGTATATCCTTCTGTTGCTTCAGAGACATTTGAAGTCCGGGAGACAGAGAGCGGCACTCTGAAAGAAGAGGAAGCTGAAATTGAATCTGAAAGCTCAGATTCGTCTTCGGAGGAAGAGGACACTCATGTATTGGCCCCGGATCCCGATGAGCTCACCGCGATCGTCAGCTGCATAGGAATGGAGAACCTGGCGGAGCTTCATAACCAGCTGATCCAGTTCTACGGAGATGACGGGAAGGATATCTACCTGTCCCTCAAGTCCGGCAATCTTTCCATCGAGAAGAAAGAGTGGGACAAGGAAGAGAAATTCCTCTATTACTGTGCTCTGATCTTCAGACACAGTGATGTGCCCGCCGAGGAACTGAGCGAGGAAAATATCAGCGAATTCGCGCAATTCCTTCTCGGTGCCGAGAACAAGAGAAAGAACCTCAATTCACTGCGCTATGCGCTTCTCAAGCATTATGGCAAGGAAAAAGGCCGCAGATATTATTTTATGCTGAAGCCTTATGTGAAAGCACTTAACCAGATGTAAAAATAGGAAAACCGGTCGGCTGTACAGGGGTTGTGAAGAGATGAGTCTTATAAAAGACTCGGTCTTCACAGCCTCTTTTTATGGATTCCAAAGCGATATACGGTTATAATGTACACGACTGTGAAAATACTCCGGTGGAAATTTCGAGCCGTCAGTGGTAGGATATGATTCATAATGAGAACATCGGGGCTTGGTAGTGGAGACGATGTATGCGAAGAAACAGAGGCGCAGCGGTCCTTGCGGCCGCATGTCTTGCCATGCTGCTGGTTTGCTGCGGCAAGGGCGACAATAGCAATAACGCGGGAGAGGCCGGGACTTCGGACCGGATCCTGTCAGAATATGCCGACTCTGATTTAGAAGAGGATTCGGAACAGGAAACAGATGAAGCGGAGGAACACACTGCTTCAACGGATCTTTTCTTTGAAGAGGGAAATGTATGCACTCAGTTTTTCCGCCTGGTACCTCCTGAGGAATGGGACGGCGGAGTGAACTATCACTATTTTCAGGAGCCGGAGGCGGGCAGATATGCCCTGGACATCATTGAAAACAGCAGCATGGCTGCAACCGATGGCGTCGGAGGTCTTGTGTATTCTATAGTTCTGTATGATACATATACGGAAGAGCGCGGAATGGAGAATTCGGGATACGCAGGAATGCTCAGGGGCGGCGACGGCAGTTTTTATTATGTGTTTCTTGAATTCCCCGCCGGGAAGCAGTATACGGACGGGACGGAGGAAGCGTACAGAAGAGCGGCGGATACCAAGAGCTGGATCGCCGGGAATATAGAAGGCAGGAACGGTTACACGTTCGAGGCAGGAAAGGAACCGGAGAATGAGGAAGGAGAAGAGAAATAGCAATATCGCGTCAGGTGCAGGCAGGATCAGACGATTTCTGTTCGCCGCAGCGGCTGCGGTGATCCTGGCAGGATGCGCTCCCCAGTCTCAGCCCGCCGCGCACGCGGAGGAAAACGAAACCCCGGTGTCCGGGACACCCGCTTCCGCAGAGACGACTTCAGGGAAGGCAGACGCCGCGGTTGAACCTTCTTCGGAAAAACAGACCGGTGAAACACAAAGCGCTGCCTCTGTGAAAGAGGAAGAAAAGGTAACCCTCGTGATCCCGACAGTCTATGAGAATGTCACCACTCAGGAAGAAGCAGACCAGATCAGAGACAGGAACGGATACGAGAGTGCGACCCTCGAGGAGGACGGAAGCCTTACTATAGTCATGAGCCGGAGCCAGTATGATGAACTTCTGAGCAGTTTCAGAGAATCAGTTGACCGCGGGATTGCGGAGATCATAAGTGAAGATTACGGTTCTTCGATTGAAAAAATAGAATATAATGATGATTACAGCGTATTTACAGTGACAGTATCGACAGATGAGATCGGGATCATCGAGCGGCAGACCGCCGATGAGCTTGTGATGTACGGAACGCTGTATCATATATACACGGCCGGTGAAGCGGATCACATTCAGGTCGATTATGTGAACCGGGATTCCGGTGAGATCATTGAATCGGCGGATTCGGGAAGTCTCGACAACGCCTATTGAGACGGAGGGAGGTCTTAGTATGAAGCACTTGGGAAAGTATTCCGACAGAAGAAAAGAAGCGGCTTATCTTCGTTCCCTCAAGGGAGAAGAAAAGTATGAAGCGCTCAATGAGATCATCGATGAGTCCAAGCATATCGCTTTCTTTGGCGGCGCGGGCGTTTCTACAGAAAGCGGCATTCCGGATTTCCGGAGCAAGGACGGCCTCTATAATCAGCATGATGTCAGATTCGACCGGTATCAGCCCGAGTACCTTCTGAGCAGCAGCTGCCTCTATCATGAACCCAAGGTATTCTTTGAATTCTACCGCCAGAAAATGGATGCAAGGCATTGCCTCCCCAACAGGGCTCATGTCAAACTTGCGCAGATGGAGGAGAAAGGGAAGCTTGACGGGATCATTACCCAGAATATAGACGGACTTCACCAGAAGGCCGGGAGCAGGATCGTTTATGAGGTCCACGGTTCGACCCTCAGAAACTACTGCGACCGCTGCGGCAGGAAGTATCCCGAGAGTTATATATATGACAGCAGTGAGGCTGTGCCGCACTGCACATGCGGAGGTATGATCAGGCCGGATGTCACGCTTTACGGGGAATCTCTTCCTGTGGCGGCGTGGGAAGGAGCGGAGCGCCTCATCCAGAAGTCGGACTGCCTGATTGTGGGCGGAACATCCCTTACGGTTTATCCCGCGGCTTCACTTGTAAGGTATTACAGCGGCGGGTACCTGATCATCGTCAACCGCGATCACACGGGCCAGGAGGATTGGGCGGACCTCACATTCAACGAGAGCATCGGAGAAGTATTTTCTCATATTAATATTTGACGATCCGCACCGGGCGGAGAGGCTGAAAGGAAGTCGGGAAGATAATGTCAGAGAAAGAGATCAAGAGGATCAAATGCCCTAAATGCGGCGCACTGCATGATTTTGAGATCTGGATCAGGATCAACACGGACCTGGATCCTGTTCTGGGGAAAAAGGTTAAGAGCGGGGAACTGTTCAGGACAACATGTCCCTCCTGCGGTCAAAAGATCGATGTGGTCTATCCCTGCCTGTATCATGAAATGGAGAATAAGGTAATGATCTACTACGCGCCCGGGGCAAAGGCAATGAAAGATGCCGCTGCAGCTTTTGACGAGGGTTCGGAGGAAGCTGTCAGGGAACGCGGATTTGATCCGGCGCAGAAAGGCTACAGAAACCGTGTAGTCGGAAGCCTTTATGATCTGCAGGAGAAAATAGCGATATTCGACGCGGGACTCGATGACCGGGTAGTGGAGATCTGCAAGGTCATGATCGGCAGCGAGCTCCAACAGTCGCAGCCGGAAGCAGCTTTTGACGATCTTTTATTCTATAAGGACAGCACAGGCGGCCGTCTTGCTCTGATGAGAAACGGGAATGCGTTCGCTTCTGTGTCGCTTTCAGATGATATCTATACTGCAGTAGGCAATCACTATAAACCTCTGATCGACCGTTTCGGGGATGAAAAGGTGATCGATATGGACTGGGTAATGAACAGTGTCAATAAGGCAGGAGAATAATTCGGAACTGCCTTTTATATATCAGGAGGAATAAAGAATGAAATTGAACAAGATCATTGTTACTGTTACGGCAGTTGCAATCGCGCTGGCAATGGCAGGATGCGGCGGAGCGACCGGCGCAGCCACATCCGCGGGAGAAACAGCTGTAATGGCATCAACAGAAGGTTTTACAGTGGAGGGACCCATGACTACTGCCACAGAGGCGATGACCGGGCCCATGATGGATGCCGATGATACGAATGTCAGCGTTCTGAACTATGAAGGAGCATACACAGATACTGCCGGAAAGGGTTACGGACTTCTGCTTACACCTTCGGATGACGCAAACGGTGCATATGTGTCGGTGGGCTATATGGACAATGAGGAAATAGCTTATTACATGTGGGATATCTTTGGCGAGGTCGAGAACAATGCGATCGTCTACAGCAACTCGGTCTGTACGGCGGAGATCTACGACGAACAGGCGGAGAACGGACACCGCTCAGAGACAGTATATAGTGACGGCAAGGGTACGGTACAGCTTTCTGAAGACGGTACGATCACCTGGAAGGATGAGAAAGTTAATAACGGTGAGGAAATCGTCTTTGAATGGAACCAGGAACTGAACGATCAGCTTAAGGAGCGTCAGGAACAGGCTCAGACAGGGATGAACTGACCGGCTGCAGATATCGTTTTGTATTCAGAAACTTCGCACCTGTCGAAAAGAGGTGAATATGTGGATCAGAGATTTTTGGAACCGCGTATTGGCAAAATTTAAAAAAGAGGATAGTGCTTCCGCGCCTGTGATGGAACTGAAAGCTGAAAAGGCTCCGGAGCCGGTTCCCGAGAGAAAGACTTCGGATGAGATGATCATAGAAATGGCGCAGTCGGCAGCGGAGCCGGCTCCGCCGGAAGATCGCGCGGCCGAAGAGAGACCGGAGGCAGAGTCAGAGCCGGAAGACCGCGCGGCCGCAGAAGAACCGGAAACTGAGGCAGAGCCGGAAAAAGAGGCAGAGCCGGAAGAAGAGGCGGAGGAAAAGGAAAGATATGTCTTCGAAGGAGAATGATAGAAAAGCTCATTTACTGCTGGCCGCCTACTGGGGATACAGAGTGCTGACCGGAAAGAGCATCCCGAAGACGACTGCTGAAGTGCTCCTTTTGGAGAGATCGTCCGCTTTGAAGCAAAAACGGGAAGCAGAGACCGCGGAGCAGAACAGGCGCAGGGACGAAGAACACAGAAAGAAAAGAAAACGGGCTTCTGCAGCTTTGACAGGGATCAAAAAAAATCCGCTTTTGAGAAAGGCGGGAAAGAAGATCCTGAAGAACGCGCGGGTGATCTGACCCTGTGCAAAGTTTCCCGCCCATGCGGGCGGACTATGAAAAAACGGAGATAGAGTATGAGTAAAGTGCGCAATTCAGATATAAGATCAGAACTCAGGCCTTCTGCACAGCTGTTGAAGCTCACTTACACGGCAGCTACCGAGACGGCCTTTGAGAAGTTTGACCGCCAGTGTATAAAAAAGCACCGCGGCAGATGGAAGAGCACAAATACCGTGGCGGAAGAAAAAGCGATCGTCCGCAGCGACGGCAGTATTCTCAGGATTCTGGTGGTTCGATGTGAGGACGCAGAGGAAGAGAACGCGACCGGTCTTCTGTGGCTCCATGACGGCGGCTTCGCATATGGAGTTCCGGAGCAGGAGAGTCTGCTCGTGGATATGTTCTGCGGAGACGGAAGCTGTGTGGCAGTTCTCCCGGATTATACGAAATCTATTGAAGCGCCTTATCCCGCAGCTCTTGAGGACTGCTACAGAGTACTTCTGTGGATGAAGAACAACGCTGAGGAGCTGGGAATCAACCCTGACCAGATCTTTGTGGGAGGCAGCGGCTCCGGCGGCGGTCTGACAGCTGCTCTGTGTCTGCGCGCCAGAGATATGAAAGATGTACATATCGCTTTCCAGATGCCGATCTCGCCTATGCTTGATGACAGGATGGAGAGCGAATCGGCAAAGGAAAACAACGCGCCTGTGTGGGACAGCCGCAAGAACAGGGCCGCCTGGGACCTTTATCTCAGAGATATGACGGAAGAAATACCGGTCTATGCGGCACCCGGCAGAGAGACGGATCTTGGCGGTATGCCCCCTGCCTGCAGCATTGTAGGAGATCTGGAGCCGGTAAAGGATGAGACTGTGCTGTATTTTGCCAGGATGAAAAAGGAGGACGTGCCGGTTTCTCTCAGAGTATATCACGGCTGTTTCCACGCTTTTGAGGTCACGGCAGTTAACAGCAATGTCGCCATGAATGCCCAGAGATATCTTCTTGACAGTTTCAGGTATGCTCAGAAGCGATATTATGCTCACAATGAGGAAGAGCCTGATCCTGCATATGAAGCGGCAGAAGAACCGATAGAAGAGGCAGCGGAAGAAACGATAGAAGAGGCGGCAGAAGAAACGATAGAAGAACCGGCAGAAGAACCGATAGAAGAACCGGCAGAAGAACCGGAAAAAGACCAGTGAGTTTGTGCTTGACACGTCAGACTTTTATGCTATAATTTCACTGTATGCGCGGTAGAGCATATAGAAAAACCCAATCAGTCAAGCTGAAGGGACTGAAGGGAGGGTAGAACGAATGTCAAGTGTAATCTTAAAAGAGAATGAGACTTTGGACAGCGCACTGCGCCGCTTTAAGAGAAGCTGCGCGAAGGCCGGTATCCAGCAGGAGATCCGCAAGAGAGAGCATTATGAGAAGCCTAGCGTAAAGCGCAAGAAAAAGTCCGAAGCAGCCAGAAAGAGAAAATATAACTGATTTGACGGCTGATCTGCAAGCAGAAAGTTCCCTGATCTCGAATCAGGGAACTTTTTTTGCAGGATAAAAGAAGCAAGGATACTTGTAAAGGAATTTCGGTGGACTCATGATAGTATTGATCATTAAAATATTGGCAGTATTAATAGCGGTAATGGTCATATCAATGATCATTGATAACCGGTGCTTTGTCGTGCGGACTTACAGGCTGCGCTCATCAAGGATAAAAAAACCGGTCAAACTGGTATTTATAGCCGATCTTCACGAAAAGTCCTACGGAAAGGACAATGAAAAACTGGTTGAGAAGATAAAAGAGCTTGCCCCTGATGCAGTGATCGTCGGCGGAGACCTGGTCGTGTACGGACAGGTTAACAGGCACTACGAAAAGTCTCTTAAAAGCGGACAAAAAAACGATGGCTCGGGCACGGACTGGATGAAACACAGTCTGTCTCTGATGAAGAGGCTGGCACAGATCTGCCCTGTCTTTTTCGCGGAAGGGAACCACGAACTCAGACTCGAGTATTATGAGGAACTGAATGCTTATGATGACAAGTTCCGTGAAGAGATGGAAAAGGCCGGCGTGCGCATGCTTTACAACGGGGCAGTGGAACTGCCGGAAGACAGCGGCTCCGGGATCCTTCTGCAGGGGCTTGAACTTCCGATGAAGTACTACAGGAAGTTCAGGAGGACCAGACTGACCGAAGAAGAACTGCGCGGCATGATCGGTGAGCCTGACAGATCCCGCTATACGGTTCTGGTGTCTCATATCCCGGTATATTTTCCGACCTATGCGGAGTGGGGATGCGATCTTTGCCTCTGCGGCCATGTCCACGGCGGACTTATGCGGCTTCCCGTGATCGGAGGGGTGATGGGGACAAGGCCCAACCTTTTCCCCAGATACAGCTGCGGGCAATACTTTTACAGCGCGCAGACCGGAGGGAAAAAGCATCTCAGTTCCATGGTGCTGACCTGCGGTCTCGGAATGCATACGCTGCCGATCCGGATTTTTAACCCGGGAGAGATCTCTTTAGTGGAGCTTCTGCCGGCTGACTTGGAACAGGAGGAAGGAAATGGACCTGAACAAAACAACAGCTGCGATTGAGACGATCCTGTTTGCTATGGGAGATTCGGTGGAGACCGCCTCTCTGGCGGAAGTTCTGGAAATCTCTCAGGAAGAAGTTCGCGAAGCCGTTCATGTGCTGGAGGAACGGTTTAATGCGGAGGGGAGCGGCCTTAAGATCAACTGGTTTGAGGACGCGGTCCAGCTGTCCAGCAGACCGGAGTATTACGAATATCTTGTCAAAATAGCGAAACAGCCCAAAAAACAGGTCCTGACCGATACGCTTATGGAAACTCTCTCTATCATCGCGTTCAAGCAGCCTGTAACGAGGGCGGAAGTGGAGAGCATACGCGGCGTCAACAGCGATTTCGCGATCAATAAGCTTGTGGGATTCGGGCTTGTTGAGGAGAGGGGCCGGAAGGACGCTCCCGGAAGACCTCTCCTTTTCGGAACTACGGAACAGTTTCTCAGGTCCTTTGGGATCAGTTCACTCGATGATCTTCCGGATTTCGGTTCCGAACAGATGGAAGAGTTCCGCGAGGAGGCGGAAAAAGAAGTAGATATGAGACTCGAGATCTGAGCGCAGACTCCGGCAAGAGTTTTTATTTACCTTATTTGAATTTTTTCGTGAAAGGATATGAAAGAATTATAAAATTCATTAAAAAAAACGATAGAAATCACATATAGTTATTTTTTAAACTATGTTATACTCTTATTGTTTATACTTAGGACATTTTTGATATGGAGGTCGAAAAAATGAGCAGTTCTTCAAAAGCGAGACAGAGAATAACCGCCCTGCTCGATGAAAACAGTTTCGTTGAGATCGGCGCGAAGGTGACAGCCAGAGCGACTGATTTCAATCTGAAACCTGAGCAGACACCTTCTGACGGTGTGATCACCGGCTATGGAGTTATTGACGGTAATCTGGTCTATGTCTACAGTCAGGATGCATCTGTACTGGGAGGGAGTGTCGGAGAGATGCACGCGAAAAAGATCGCGGCGATCTATGATCTGGCAATCCGTACAGGCGCACCGGTGGTTGGCCTTATCGAGTCAGCCGGACTTCGCCTGCAGGAAGGCATGGACGCGCTTAATGCATTCGGTACAATTTACGGCAGACAGGTAAAGGCTTCCGGTCTGATTCCCCAGATCACCGCTATCTTCGGCAATTGCGGCGGTGGTCTTGCAATCGTGCCCGCACTCACAGATTTTGCTTTTATGGCCAAGGATGCCAAGCTCTTTGTGAATGCGCCCAACACGCTTGCCGGCAACAAAGAGGATAAGAATGATACTGCAGCCGCAGCTGTAAAGGCTGCATACGGCAGTGTCGATGCAGTTGGAACGGAAGAGGAGATCCTTGGCGAGATCAGAACTCTGGTATCCATGCTTCCTTCCAATAATGAGGACGAAGCTGTAGCTGACTGCACAGACGATCTGAACCGCGCCTGTGAGAATATTGCGGGCGGCTATGCGGATCCCGCGATCGTTCTGAGCGATGTGGCTGATGACGGCCTCTTCTTTGAGACGAAGAGAGACTGTGCTCCTGAGATGGCTACAGGCTTTATCAGACTGAACGGCACAACAGTCGGCGCAGTTGCCAACAGAAGCGCCGTATATGATGAGAACGGCGAAGAGAAGAATACTTATGAGACAGTCCTTACGGCTTCCGGCTGCTATAAGGCGGCGGATTTCGTGCGTTTCTGCGATGCTTTTGAGATTCCCGTGATCACACTCACCAACGTGACAGGATTTGCGGCGACCGAGAGCGAGGAGAAGAAGGTGGCAGATGCTGCCGGCAAGCTCACAGCAGCTTTTGCCGGTGCCAACGTGCCTAAGGTCAATGTCATCGTAAAGAAAGCTGTCGGCAGCGCGTATGCTGTCATGAACAGCAAGGCCTGCGGCGCAGACTTTACGATCGCGTTCCCCGATGCGGTGATCGGCATTATGGACGCCAAACTGGCGGCTCACGTTCTCTGCAGCGGTACCGCTGATGAAGTCGCGCAGACCGCGGCAAAATATGAAGCTCTGCAGAACAGCATCGACAGCGCTGCCGCAAGAGGATATGTGGATCAGATCATCGAGCCCGAGGATCTTCGCAAGTATCTGATCGGCGCAATGGAAGTGCTTTATACAAAGAGAGAGGAATTCCCTGCGAAGAAGCACAGCGCGAAGTAAGAAGGAGACACGAAATATGAAAAAATGGTTAATAACAACACTTCTTGTTATCGCCTGTGTTTTCGGTCTTGTTGCCTGCGGCGGCTCTTCAAACAATTCCGCGCCTTCTGAGGTGGAACTGACTGAGGAACAGAAGCAGCAGTGGTATGATTCGGCAAGTCAGTTCGTTTTGTCGATGAATGAAGCGATTGCGACCGGACAGGCTGAGGCACAGATGGATGACCCGGTATACGGCCCCGCGTTCAGCAGCTGGCAGAACGCGCTGCAGGATATCGGAGAAGTGCAGGGCATTGAAGGAAAATCCTGCTCCTTCACAAAAAAGGACGGAACCGTTACCGTCAGGGTCAAGGGTTCCAAGCATGACGCTGACGTAGTATTCACAATGGAGAGTTCCGATCAGGGTTACTCTGTTACGGGAATCACCACAAACGTTGAATACAGTATGAAAGAGAAGATCCAGCAGGCAGCTATGAACACACTGCTCGGCATGGGAACGACATTTGCGGTGCTGATCCTTCTGGCACTTGTGATCGCACTGTTCGGCAAGGTTGTCGGCGGCGCTTCCAACAAGTCTGCCGCCAGCAAAAAGGCACCTGCTCCCGCACCTGCTCCCGCTGCTCCGGTGGTCGAGGAGATCGAAGAACTCGCCGATGATACAGAACTGGTCGCGGTGATCGCGGCAGCTATCGCAGCATTTGAAGGAAAACAGAGCACAGACGGATTTGTGGTCCGCTCGATCCGTAAAGCCAGAAGAAAATAATTTCAGGAGGATATTAAAGATGAAGAATTATATCATTACTGTCAATGGCACAGCTTATGAAGTTACAGTAGAAGAGAACGAGAACGGAGCCGCAGCTCCCGCAGCTCCCAAGGCCGCCCCTAAGGCTGCTCCCAAGGCAGCACCTGCTCCCAAGGCAGCTGCACCCGCAGGCGGCGCAGGCAAGTACAGAGTCGAAGCCGGCGCGGCAGGCAAGGTCTTCAAGGTTGAGGCATCCGTAGGCCAGGCAGTGAAGAAGGGCGACGCGATCGTAATCGTTGAAGCTATGAAGATGGAGATCCCCATGGTAGCTCCTGAAGACGGTACTGTCGTTTCCATCGACTGCCATGTCGGTGATCCCGTTGAGGCAGGCACTCTGCTGGCTACGATCGACTAATCGTCTGACTCCAAGGAGGTCTAAGTTATATGGAATATATTGCACGTACTCTTGATAACTTAGTACATCAGACCGCATTCTTTAACCTGACATGGGGCAACTACCTCATGATCTGCGTAGCACTCGTGTTCATGTACCTTGCAATCGCAAAGGAATTTGAACCCCTCCTGCTCGTTCCGATCTCTTTCGGCATGCTGCTGGTCAATATCTATCCGGATATAATGGCAGCTCCCACGGAGACGGCAAGCGGCGGCCTTTTGTACTATTTCTTCCAGCTCGACGAGTGGGCGATCCTGCCTTCCCTGATCTTCATGGGCGTCGGCGCTATGACGGATTTCGGTCCCCTGATCGCAAGTCCTTCGAGCTTCCTTATGGGAGCGGCAGCACAGTTCGGTATCTTTTCCGCTTACTTCGGCGCGATCGCGCTGGGATTCAACGGAAAAGCGGCTGCAGCTATTTCCATCATCGGAGGCGCGGACGGCCCGACATCCATCTTCCTGTGCTCCAAGCTGGGACAGACAGAACTGCTGGGTCCGATCGCGGTCGCGGCCTATTCCTATATGTCGCTGGTTCCGATCATCCAGCCCCCGATCATGAAGCTGTTTACATCTGACAAGGACAAGAGGATCAGAATGAGCCAGCTGCGCCCTGTTTCCAAGCTGGAAAAGATCCTTTTCCCGATCGTGGTAACGATCGTCGTCTGCATGATCCTTCCCACTACAGCGCCTCTGGTAGGTATGCTGATGCTGGGCAACCTCTTCCGCGAGTGCGGCGTTGTCAGACAGCTGACGGAGACAGCCAGCAACGCGATGATGTACATCGTTGTCATTCTTCTGGGTACTTCTGTCGGCGCGACTACCAGCGCGGAGGCGTTCCTCAATGTCACCACCCTCAAGATCGTGGCACTGGGCCTGATCGCGTTCTCGTTCGGAACATTTGCGGGCGTCATGTTCGGCCAGCTGATGAAGATCGCTACCGGCGGAAAGATCAATCCTCTGATCGGTTCCGCAGGCGTCTCTGCTGTTCCTATGGCAGCGCGTGTATCCCAGAAGGTCGGTTCGGAGTATGATCCTTCCAACTTCCTGCTGATGCATGCTATGGGACCCAACGTCGCAGGCGTTATCGGAACAGCGGTCGTTGCAGGTGTATTCATGGCCGTATTCGGAATTGTCTAATGGAGGTAAATATGTCAGAACAGGTTAAAAAACCGGTAAGAATTATGGAGACCGTCCTTCGTGACGCGCATCAGTCCCTGATCGCGACCAGAATGCCCACCGAAGTGATGCTCCCCATCGCAGATAAAATGGACCAGGTAGGCTACGAAGCCGTTGAGATGTGGGGCGGAGCTACATTTGACTCCTGCCTGCGCTTCCTCAAGGAAGATCCCTGGGAGAGACTCAGAAAGCTCAAAGAGAAATTCAAGAAGACTCCGATGCAGATGCTTCTTCGCGGACAGAACCTTCTCGGCTACAGCCACTACAGTGACGACGTAGTTGAATATTTTGTCCAGAAGTCCATCGCGAACGGAATCGACAGAATCCGTATCTTCGACTGCCTTAACGACCTCAGAAACCTTGAGACATCCGTCAAGGCGACAAAGAAAGAGGGCGGCCACGCACAGATCGCGCTGTCCTATACACTGGGTGACGCTTACACAGAAGATTACTGGATGAACATCGCCCGCGAGATCGAGGAGATGGGCGCGGATTCCCTCTGCATCAAGGACATGGCAGGACTGCTTCTTCCTTACGATGCTGAAAAGCTTGTAAAAGCGCTCAAGAGAGGTACCGATATCCCGATCGAGCTGCACACACACTATACATCCGGCTGCGGAAGCATGACCTACCTCAAGGCCATCGAAGCCGGCGTCGATATCATCGACTGCGCGATCAGCCCCCTGGCACTGGGAACATCCCAGCCTGCAACCGAGGTTATGGTCGGCGCGCTTAAGGGAACTGAGAGAGATACAGGTCTTGACCAGGCTCTCCTCAAAGAAATCGCTGATTACTTCACACCTTACCGTGAGGAGTGCCTTGAGAACGGCCTTCTGAGCACCAAGGTTCTCGGCGTCAATATCAGAACTCTGATCTACCAGGTTCCCGGCGGAATGCTTTCCAACATGGTGAGCCAGCTGGCAGAGCAGGGCGCTTCCGATAAGCTGACGGCAGTTCTTGAGGAAGTTCCGAGAGTCCGCAAGGACCTGGGCGAGCCCCCGCTGGTTACTCCTTCTTCCCAGATCGTCGGCACACAGGCTGTCATGAACGTACTTATGGGCGAGCGCTACAAGATGGCTACCGAGCAGACCAAGGACCTGATCCGCGGCAAGTACGGCCAGACCATCAAGCCCATGAACGAGGAAGTTGTCAAGAAGGTCATCGGCGACGAAGAGAGAATCACCTGCAGACCTGCAGATCTCATTCCTCCGCAGCTGCCTCAGTTCGAGAAAGAATGCGCACAGTGGAAGCAGCAGGATGAGGACGTTCTGTCCTATGCCCTGTTCCCTCAGGTCGCGGTAGATTTCTTCAAATACCGCCTGGCACAGCAGGAGAAAGTGGATCTGACCAAGGCAGATACTGCTAACGGCGCTTATCCCGCGTAAAGACTGAGATTGTACAAAACCAGGACCCGAAAGAGAACAAAGGCTCTTTCGGGTCTATTTTGATGCAGTCAAAACTTTCCAAGAGGTTCATTATCTGTTAAAATATTACTTTAGAGTATGCAGAATAATACTAAGGATTCTGCCTGTAAAACGTTTAAGTAAGGCGGCAACAATCAGTTATGAGGCGTTTCGACGTAGTCCGGAGGCTCCTTGAAGGTCAGACCGGTAAAAAAACAGAAAAAAACAGCATAACGGTCAAGGCCCACATGTCTGTCAGGGAACATAAAAAGGAGAAACTCGATGAGATTTCCGGCTTTTCTGTAAGGCCCGGCAATTATCGGCTCAACGGAGCGAGAGCACTGCGCGGAGGAGTGAACTTTACCATTTCATCCGTGGGAGCAACTTCCTGCGACCTCCTTTTATTCAGAAGAAAACAGACAGTACCCTATGCAATCATCCGTATTCCGGAATCCTACAGGGTCGGCAGCACTTATTCGATCTTTGTGTCGGGGCTGGATGTGGAGGACTTTGAGTACGCCTATAAGCTGGACGGACCTTTTGATCCTGCAAAGGGGCTGTATTTTGACCGCAACAAACTGATTCTCGACCCCTATTCCAGAGCTGTCACAGGGCAGAGGGCGTGGGGAGTAGCAAAGACTGAGGCGGATTACCATTCAAGAGTTGTGAAGGAAAACTTCCGGTGGACGGAGAACCAGTTTCCGCACACGCCAATGGAAGATTCGATCATATATGAGATGCACGTCAGGGGATTTACCAGGCACAAGACATCCGACGTGCAGTATCCGGGCACTTTCGCGGGAATCATCGAGAAGATTCCCTATCTCAAGGAACTTGGGGTTACCGCTGTAGAGATGATGCCCATCTTTGAGTTTGACGAGCGCATTAACGCCAGAAGCCACAACGGCAAGATGCTTTTGGAATACTGGGGCTATAATACTGTCGCGTTCTTCGCACCCAATACAGCCTACACGGCGTCGATCGAGTACAATGAAGAGGGAACAGAGCTCAAACAGTTGATCAGGCTTCTCAAGAAGGAAGGAATCGAGGTCATTCTGGACGTAGTGTTCAACCACACTGCCGAAGGAAACCGAAACGGTCCGTACTTCTCTTTCAAGGGGATCGACAGCAATATTTACTACACGCAGACGCCGGGAGGAGATTATTACAATTTCAGCGGCTGCGGTAATACTTTCAACTGCAATCACCCCCAGGTGAGCCGCTTTATCGTGGACTGCCTGAGATATTGGGTGACGGAATATCATGTCGACGGATTCAGGTTCGACCTTGCTTCTATCCTGACAAGGGATGAAGACGGCGCGCCTATGACTGATCCGCCGCTTCTTAGAATGATCAGTACGGATCCGGTACTCATGAAGACCAAGATGATCGCGGAGCCCTGGGACGCAGGCGGTCTGTATCAGGTCGGCAGTTTCCCTGCCTACAACAGGTGGTCCGAGTGGAATGGAAGATACAGGGATTCCATCAGGGATTTCCTCAAGGGCAATTACTGGCACGCTCCTGAAACGGCGGCAAGGATCACCGGTTCAATGGATATGTACGGTAAGGCGCCCTACACAGGGTACAATTCATCGGTGAATTTTGTGACCTGCCATGACGGATTCACGATGCACGACCTCTTCTCCTATGATCACAAGCACAACGAGGCGAATGGCTGGAACAATACAGACGGAGCGGATGACAACAGAAGCTGGAACTGCGGTGTGGAGGGCCACACGGAGGATCCGGTGATCAAATCTCTGCGGCAGAAGATGATGAGGAACGCCATGACCGTCCTTCTGTGCAGCCGCGGAACGCCCATGATCCTTTCCGGTGATGAGTTCGGAAATACGCAGTACGGCAATAATAACGGTTACTGCCAGGACAGTGAGATCTCCTGGCTGAACTGGGATTATCTGAAAGCCAACAGGGATCATTTCAACTTTGTCAAAAACGTGATCGCGTTCAGAAAGAAGCACCCGGTCATTTCCCGGACGCTGAAGCCGGCTCATTGCGGGCTGGCGCCGGTCACCTGCTGCGGGTCGGATCCTGACAACCATGTGATCGGAATGGGCAATAAGGTGCTGGGTATTCTGTTTGCCGGAAGGCTTCCCGATGACTCCGGGGACGACGTGGTCTATATGGCGATCAACGCGTACTGGGAGAAGCAGCAGATCAGACTTCCCGCACTGTCAGGAGGCCTGGCATGGGGCGTTAACATCTATACGGACGCGGACGACGAGCAGTATTTTCATGAAGACTGCAAATTTGTGCATAGTCCGATCTTCACGCTGAAGGAGAGAAGCGTCGCTGTCTTTACGCTTTATCACCCTGAGTGATGAGGAGAGAGGACCTCTGACAATGTAAAGAGTCCTGCCGTTGCAGGAACGCTGATAAGTACGATATACCCCGCAGAAGGCTGGCCCGTTTTGCGGGGTTTACTTTTTATCCCGGTTAACCGAAAGAAATCGGAGCGGGCGAAGCCCCGAACAGATCAAGAGGAGTAAAAAAATGGCAGTACAGAAGATTCTTGTAGTAGACGATGAAGCGAGAATGCGCAAACTCGTGTCGGACTTTCTCGTGCGGGAAGGCTTTGAAGTGCTCGAAGCCGAGGACGGGGAAAAAGCTATGGATCTCTTTTACAGTAATAAGGATATAGCCCTTGTCATTTTAGATGTCATGATGCCCAAAATGGACGGGTGGCAGGTTCTTCGGGAGATACGCGAATCATCCCAGGTCCCTGTGGTCATGCTCACGGCACGCGCTGATGAGAAGGATGAACTGCGCGGATTTGAACTGGGCGTGGACGAGTATGTCACTAAGCCTTTCAGCCCCCGCACACTGGTCGCCAGAGTCAACGCAATCCTCAGAAGGACGGGCGGAAAAGAAGAAAATGACCGGATCGAACTGAGCGGTATTGTGCTGGACAAATCGGCGCATCAGGTCACGATCGACGGTGAGCCTGTGGAACTGAGTTTCAAGGAGTTCGAGCTCCTGGAATATTTCATGGAAAACAATAAGATCGCGCTTTCAAGAGAGAAGATCCTCAATCACGTTTGGAACTATGACTATTTTGGCGATGCCAGGACCATAGATACGCATGTCAAGAAACTCAGGAGCAAACTGGGAGCCAAGGGAGAACTGATCAAGACGATCTGGGGAATGGGCTACAAACTGGAGGCGTAAATTGCGCCGGCTGTACGGCGCGGAGGCGTAAGAGATCGTGAGTACTACTGAGAAAAAAGCCGGAGGATTCCGGTATTCCATAAAGATCCAGTTCACGCTCATATTTTTCTTTCTGATGCTCGGAGCGATCAGTCTGTGCTGGATCATCAACAGCACATTTCTGGAGAGCTATTATACCAGGGAGAAAAGAATTGCCCTGACTCAGATCTTCTACGAAGTCAACGAGGCGTGTAAAAACGAATCTATTGATTCCGATGAATTTGACGAGAAAATGAGCATCCTTGCCGGAACGGAGAACGTGAGCCTGATCGTGATGGACGCGGAGAGTTCCACTGTGAAGATGCATGCTTCGGACAGTTCCGCCATGGTGCGCAGAATGTGGGACAACCTCTTTGGCCAGACTCCTTCTCTGGAGCAAAGCGAAGAGATAAAGAGCCGCTATTATGTCTATCGCAAGCTAGCACAGGAAGATAATTACAGTGTGAGCATCATCTATGACAGCAGTATGAAACTAAAGTCAATGGAGCTTTTCGGAGTTCTGGATGACGGAAGTTTCTGTCTTCTGAGTACGGTGCTGGAGAGTATCCACAACAGCACGGCGATCGCAAACAGATTTATGGGATATGTCGGCATCGCCATATCGCTGCTGGGAGCCCTTTTCGCACTGTTCCTTGCAGGGAGGCTGACACAGCCGATCAGGGAACTGACAGAGATCTCCGCGAGGATGAAGAAACTGGATTTCAGTGCCAAATATAAAGGAAAGAGCCGCACAGAGATCGCGGAGCTGGGAGAGAATATCAATGAGCTGTCAGAGATCCTGGAGGGAACGATCTCGGAACTCAAGACAGCGAATAATGAGCTTCGGGAGGATCTGGAGAGGAGAGAGAAAGCCGAGGAGATGCGGCAGGAATTTCTCTCCAATGTGACACATGAGCTTAAGACGCCGCTTGCCCTGATCAAAGGATATGCGGAGGGGCTCTCGGAGGGCGTCGCGGATGACCCTGACAGCATCCGGTTTTATACCGATGTCATCGTCGACGAAGCGGACAAGATGAACAAAATGGTCGCAAGGCTTTTATCCCTGAATCAGCTGGAATTCGGCGACACGCAGTTTACTATGGTGCGTTTTGATATCGTCGGTTTTATCAGGGGATGCCTGACCAATGCGGCTGTGCTCGCTGAGCAGAAGCAGATCCGCGTCAGAATGGAAGAGCGCCCTCCGCTCTATGTATGGTCAGACGAGTTCTGGACGGAGGAAGTCTTCATGAATTACTTCTCCAATGCAGTGAATCACTGCGACGGAGAAAAAGTGATTGACATTCATTTTGAAGAGAAGCAGAATTGTGTTCGGGTCGTTGTATTCAATACCGGAAAACCGATCCCTGAGGAGGCGGTGCCCCATTTGTGGGAGAAATTCTACAAGGTAGACAAGGCAAGAACCAGGGCCTATGGCGGATCCGGCGTCGGACTGTCAGTCGTCAAGGCGATCATGGATCAGCTCCATCAGGAATACGGCCTGATCAATTACGATAACGGCGTTTCATTCTGGTTTGAACTTGAGAAGGCTGCTGTCGAGGACACTGTTTCCGGATCAGCGGATAAAGAGGATTAAGAATATGGTTGCGATCATCGATTACGGTGCCGGAAATATAAAGAGTGTCGAGAATGCCGTGAGGTATCTCGGCCATGAAGCGGTCCTGACCAGGGACAGAGATGTGATCCTCTCCGCAGATCACGTTATACTGCCGGGCGTGGGGGCTTTTGGCGATGCCATGGCCCGCCTCAGGAAATACGGTATGGATGAGGTGCTCAGAGAGGTTGTGAGACGACAGATACCCCTGCTCGGGATCTGCCTGGGACTTCAGCTCCTGTTTGAGAGCAGTGAGGAGAGCCCCGGCGCGGAGGGGCTGTGCATCCTGAAGGGCAAAATATTGAGGATCCCGGAAGGGGACGGCGGAAAGGTCCCGCAGATCGGGTGGAACGATCTCGCCTTTCCCAATCCCGGAAGACTCTTTGATGGTCTTTCGGAAGGCGCCTATGTATATTTTGTCCACTCTTATTATCTGAGAGCGGAGGATCCTTCGATCGTGACTGCCACTGCGCAGTACGGCGTTTGTATAGACGCGGCAGTTGAGAAGGGGAATGTCTTCGCATGCCAGTTCCATCCGGAGAAGAGTGAAGCAGTCGGAATGAAGATCCTGGGCAATTTCCTCGGAATCTGAAAACAGGAGGAACGTTTTCGTCTGACAGAAAGGAGCGCCAATGCTCACCAAGAGAATCATACCCTGCCTGGACGTAAAGGACGGGCGGGTCGTAAAAGGGATCAATTTCGTGCAGCTGCGCGACGCGGGAGATCCCGTGGAAACCGGAGAAGCTTATTCCAGGCTGGGAGCGGATGAGCTTGTATTTCTTGACATCACTGCGACCAGCGACGCCAGAAAGACTGTAGCGGATATGGTGCGGAGAGTCGCCGAGAGGGTGTTTATCCCATTTACTGTCGGCGGCGGGATCCGCAGCGTGGAGGACATGAAGGCGATCCTGAGAGAGGGAGCGGATAAGATCGCTGTAAATTCAGCGGCGATTCTCAGGCCTGAACTGATCCGTGAGGGAGCAGAGCGTTTCGGCAGCCAGTGTGTTGTAGTCGCGATCGACGCAAGAAGAAGAAAAGAAGGCGGCGGTTGGACAGTATATAGAAGCGGCGGAAGGATCGATACCGGTATAGACGCCGTTGAGTGGGCGGTCAGAGCCCAGGAACTGGGAGCCGGCGAGATCCTGCTTACCAGCATGGACTGCGATGGAACGAAGGCGGGGTACGATCTGGAACTGACAAGAGCCATTTCCGATCGCCTGTCGATCCCGGTGATCGCCTCGGGAGGAGCCGGCAGGCTGGAGCACTTCTATGACGCGCTGACAGTGGGAGGCGCGGAAGCAGCCCTGGCGGCATCCCTGTTCCATTACAAGGAACTGGAGATCCGGGAGGTCAAGGAATATCTCAAAGGAAGAGATATACCGGTCCGTTTGTGACCGGAATACAGATAGATGTGTTAATGCCAACTGAACAGCAGGAGAGATAATATGCAATTATTCAGAAAAACCCGCAAGTCACCTAAGAGAAAACCTAACGTAGGAAAGAAGAACCGCGTTGAAAATACCGCAAAGGCAGATGTTATGACGCAGCCTGATGCGGCAGACGGTGAGAATACAGCGCCGGTAATAACGGAAGAGGAGCCCATTGAATTTGAAAGGGCCAACGCTGACAGAGTGTTCCACTATTTCCGCGAGATCTCTGCGATTCCTCACGGATCCCATCACACGAAGGAGATCAGTGACTATATCGCGGCGTTTGCTCAGGAAAAAGGGCTTGAGTACACGCAGGATGATGCCAATAATGTCATCATTTCCAAGAAGGCCTCGGAAGGCTGCGAGGACGCCGAACCCATTGCGCTGCAGGGACATATCGACATGGTCCTTGCCAGTGAGCCCGACAAGGAGATCGATCTTTTGACTGAACCGGTCAGCGTCGTTGTCGACGGGGACTGGATGAGTGCCGACGGCACAACGCTGGGCGCCGACAATGGCATCGCAGTGGCCATGATGCTCGCGGTCCTGGAGAACGATGAGATCATTCATCCTTATCTGGAATGTATATTCACATCCGATGAAGAAGTTGGACTGATCGGCGCAAACGAGATCGACATTTCCGGTCTCAGGAGCCGCAGACTCCTGAATCTGGATTCAGAGGATGAAGGCGTGTTCACTTCAGGGTGCGCAGGCGGCGCGGACGTTGTCTGCCGGATGCCCCTGAAAATGAAGCACAGGCAGGGCAAGGCGCTCAATATCAGCGTCAGCGGGCTTCGGGGAGGCCATTCCGGAGCGGAGATCCATATCGGAAGCGCAAACGGCAATGTCCTTATGGCAAGAATGCTGCGCGCTCTCTACAAAGCTTTTCCTTTTAACCTGATCCGCTTAGACGGCGGAGACGCCAATAACGCGGTGCCGACCGGATCAAAAGCACAGGCTCTGTTTTCGAAGAAGATTTCCTGCGAGGAGATCGAAGCTCTGGCAGCTGCAGCGGCGGAAGCGATGAAACAGGAGTATTCCGTCACCGATCCCGGCATGGAGTGGGATTTTGAGTGGACGGACGCGGAAACGGTGAAAGCTGCTTCCAAGAAGAACACGGATAATCTGCTCATGTACCTGATGGCTCTGCCCAACGGTATCACTCACATGAGCCATGTGATCGCCGGAATGCCCCAGACATCCCTGAACATTGGCGTTATCCGTACCGAAGGCGATACAGTCAGGATTGAATTCATGGTCAGAAGCGGGGTGAACTCCCAGGCAGCTTATCTGGCGGACCGTCTCGTATGTATCACTAAAGGATTCGGCGGGAAGCCGGAGGTTCGCAGCTCTTATCCCGCATGGGAGTACAGAGAAGATTCACCGCTCCGCGACCTTTGTGTGAGCACCTATAAGAAGCTTTACGGGAAAGAACCCAAAGTGGATGTGATCCATGCAGGCCTTGAGTGCGGCATTCTGGCAGGCAAACTGGAAGGACTCGACTGCATTTCCACCGGCCCGGACCTGGAAAACGTTCACACGGTGAGGGAAAGAATGAAGATCTCTTCCGTGGAAAATGTATGGACCTTTGTGCTGGCGCTCCTTAAGGAGGCTGCACTCTGATCTTTAGATAAAACAGAGGAAAGAAAATGGCACAGATCACGGGCGACTGGCTTCCCGCTGTCAGAGCGGAATTCGCTAAACCCTACTACAGGGAGCTTTATACATTCCTGCAGAAAGAATACAGAAGCGGAACCATATATCCGCCTGCGGACCAGATTTTCAATGCGCTGCACCTGACCCC
>DJXS01000022.1 GCA_002448395.1 Lachnospiraceae bacterium UBA6998
GTCTGATGTCCCAGGCTCTGCGCAAACTGACGGCGGTTATCAGTAAATCCAACTGCGCGGTCGTATTCATCAACCAGCTCAGAGAGAAGGTCGGCGTCATGTTCGGCAATCCTGAGACGACCACAGGCGGACGCGCCCTCAAGTTTTATTCTTCCGTCAGAATGGATGTCAGAAGGATCGAGTCACTCAAGCAGAGCGGAGAGGTGATCGGCAACCGCACCAGGATCCGCGTTGTGAAGAACAAGATCGCTCCGCCCTTCAAGGAGGCTGAGTTCGACATCATGTTCGGCAAGGGAATTTCTTATGTCGGCGATGTGCTGGACCTGGCTGCGAAGTGCGACATCATCAACAAGAGCGGCGCGTGGTACAACTACAACGGGAATAAGATCGGCCAGGGCCGGGAGAACTCCAAGGCTTACCTGCTCGCCCATCCTGAGATCCTCGCCGAAGTGGACCGCAAGGTGAGAGAGTACTACAATCTCGACCCGGATGGCGCTTATAAAGCGCCTGAGACGGAGGCCGCTGATGCGGGAGACAGCCAGGAATAAGAATGGATGTATTTCCCTGCAGGAGATAAATGAGACAGTTAACGGCAGGCTGCAGTACTATTTTTGACGGATAGTGCGGCAGCCTCCCGTTTTTGTGTGAGAACAGTGTTGGCGGAAGAGAAAGATGGCAGATACAGACAGAGATCAGGAACAGAGAAGGAAAGAGTGCCTTCGAAAGAGCGGCACACTCCTGTCGCAGCGCGATTATACCTGCATGAGGCTGCGGGATAAGCTTCTCGCAGGAGGCTTTGAGGAGGAAATAGTTGAGATGACTCTCAAAGACCTGAAGGAAGCGCATTATCTGGACGATGAGCGGTACGCGCGGAATTTCATACAGGCGCACTGGGAGGACAGGAGCAGGACGCGGATCCGCATGGACCTGGAGAATCGGGGCGTGCCGTCTGATATCGCCGCAAGGGTCATCGGCGAGGAGAACGAGGAGCGCGGGAACAGAGCTGAGATCAGGCAGGTCCTCAAGCTTATGCAAAAGAGAAACTTTGATCCGCAGAGCGCATCCTGGGAAGAGAAGGGGAAAATGAAAGGTTATCTCTACAGAAAAGGCTACAGCGCCTCCTCTGTGCGCGCCGCTATGAACTCAGATTCGCTTGACAGTGAAGAGTTTAGTGTATAAAATTATTTAGTGCGAATCTGCCGTTTTGCGATTTGGTACGTGTTGTAAGCCGTAACAGCGCAAACGGGATCCGAAATGACAGAGAAACGCGAATTTAATAAGGAGGTGCTCCTGTATGATCACTGCAATTATCGCAGCGATTCTTACACTTGCAATCTCTGTACCGGTTACTTTTATAGCTACTTCCAATTATCGTAAGAAGCAGCAGGAAGAGACGATCGGAAATGCGCAGGAGAAGGCCAGGGCGATCATCGACGAGGCACTGACTACTGCTGAGAACCAGAAGCGCGAAGCGCTGCTTGAGGTCAAGGAAGAATCCATCAGGTCCAGAAATGAACTTGAAAAGGAGATCCGGGACCGCAGGAATGAAGTGCAGCGCAACGAGCGCAGGGTTCAGCAGAAGGAAGAGTCCCTCGACCGCAAGATGGAGAATCTCGAGCGCAAGGAGCAGAGCCTGCAGTCCAAGGAAGAATCGTTGAACAAGCAGAGAGACGAAGTTGCGAAGCTCGGTGAGCAGCGTCAGCAGGAACTCGAACGAATTTCGGGATTGACCTCTGAACAAGCCAAAGAATACCTTTTAAAAATTGTTGAAGATGATGTAAGACACGATTCCGCCGTTATGATCAAGGAGATCGAGACGGAGGCCAAGGAAGAAGCTGACAAGAGAGCCAAGGAATATGTGATCAGCGCGATCCAGCGCTGTGCAGCAGACCACGTTTCCGAGGCGACGATCTCAGTCGTGCAGCTTCCCAGTGATGAGATGAAGGGGAGAATCATCGGACGTGAGGGAAGGAATATCCGCACGCTCGAGACAATGACAGGTGTAGATCTTATTATCGACGATACGCCTGAAGCTGTCGTTATTTCCGGATTTGATCCCATTCGCCGCGAGGTGGCAAGGATCGCTCTTGAGAAACTGATCGTGGACGGAAGGATCCATCCCGCCAGGATCGAAGAGATGGTCACTAAGGCTCAGCGCGAAGTGGAGGCGAAGATCAAGGAAGAGGGCGAAGCAGCTACTCTGGAAGTCGGCGTGCACGGTATTCATCCGGAGCTCATAAGACTTCTCGGTAAGATGCGTTTCCGCACCAGTTACGGGCAGAACGCTCTCAAACATTCAATCGAAGTTGCACAGCTGTCAGGACTTCTGGCAGCGGAGCTGGGACTGGATGTCCGTCTGGCCAAGAGAGCCGGCCTTCTGCATGATATTGGCAAGGCAGTGGACCATGAGATGGAAGGGTCCCATGTACAGCTCGGTGCTGAACTGTGCCGCAAGTATAAGGAATCTCAGGTTGTTATCAATGCAGTGGAATCCCATCACGGCGATGTGGAGCCCACAAGCCTGATCGCATGCATTGTTCAGGCTGCGGATACGATATCTGCTGCGAGACCCGGTGCCCGCAGAGAGACGCTGGAAACTTATACAATGAGGCTCAAACAGCTCGAGGAGATCACAAACAGTTTTAAAGGGGTTAGTAATTCTTACGCTATTCAGGCAGGCAGAGAAGTTCGTGTCATGGTAGTTCCTGAGCAGATCAACGATACTGACATGGTGCTTCTGGCCCGCGATATTTCCAAGAAGATCGAGAACGAAATGGAATATCCCGGACAGATCAAGGTCAGCGTGATCCGCGAATCGAGAGTGACGGATTTCGCCAAATAAGGCAAGCGAGTAAAGAAAATGGAGCGGAGACGAAAGCAGATTTCGTCTCCGCTTTTTTTGCGGGCGAAAACAGAGGCACTTTTTTTAAGGAATTTATAAGGAATATGCACAAATAATGAAGAGATAGGTTATAATACTAATATATATTTACCAAAATATCGCAATCTATCGTATACGCAAGGGGGTCAATCAATGGCAGCAAACGAGAGAAAAAAAATTTTATTTGTCGCATCAGAGTGCGTACCGTTCATCAAGACCGGCGGACTGGCTGACGTTGTCGGCTCTCTCCCCAAGGATATTGATCCGGAGTACTATGATGTCAGAGTCATGATTCCGAAGTATTCCTGCATGAAGCAGGAGGTCAAGGATCAGATGGAATATGTCACTCACTTCTACATGGACTACCACTGGAAGAGCGAGTATGTGGGCGTGCTCAAGACCGTGAAGAACGGGATCACTTTCTATTTTATCGACAACGAGGGATTCTTCACAACAGATAAGCCTTATACGGATGATCCGCTCTTTGAGATCACCAGATTTGCCTATTTCTCCAAGGCTTGCCTGTCCGCTCTTCAGCCGATCGGATTCCGCCCCGACCTGATCCACTGCCACGACTGGCAGACAGGACTGGTTCCCGTATATCTCAAGGAGAGATTTGCAGATAATGAGTTCTATCAGGGAATCAAGACAGTCATGACGATCCACAACCTGAAGTTCCAGGGCAAGTGGAATGTGAAGGATGTCGAGGACATCACCGGACTTTCCGGCTACTACTTCACGCCTGACAAGCTGGAAGCATACAAGGATGCCAACCTTCTCAAGGGCGGTCTTGTATATGCGGACGCGATCACAACGGTCAGCCCTACATATGCGGAAGAGATCAAGACCCAGTTCTACGGCGAAGGTCTCGACGGCCTGATGAACGCCCGCGCCAACGACCTGCGCGGTATCCTCAACGGCATCGATTACACAGATTTCAGCCCGGACAACGATAAGAAGATCTTCAAATCCTATACTGTCGATGATTTCCGCAGGAATAAGGTCAAGAACAAGATCGCGCTGCAGAAAGAGCTCGGACTCAAACAGGATGAGAAGTGCTTCATGATCGGTATCGTCTCCCGTCTGACAGACCAGAAGGGCTTCGATCTGATCGCCTATGTTCTTGAGGAGATGCTCTCCCTCGACGCGATCCAGATCGTGGTTCTGGGCACCGGGGAAGAGAGATACGAGAACATGTTCCGCTATTTCGACTGGAAGTACAACGACAAGATCTCCGCGAACATCTACTATTCCGATGAACTGTCCCACAAGATCTATGCGGCTTCCGACGCTTTCCTGATGCCTTCCCTGTTCGAGCCCTGCGGACTCAGCCAGCTGATGTCCCTGCGCTACGGCACACTTCCGATCGTCCGCGAGACCGGCGGTCTCAAGGATACGGTTGAGCCTTACAACGAATACGAGAACACAGGCACGGGCTTCACCTTCGCGAACTACAACGCTCACGAGATGATGCATGCAGTTCGCTATGCAGAGAAGATCTTCTATGACAAGAAGAGAGACTGGAACAAGATGGTCGAGCGCGCTATGAGAGCCGACTTCTCCTGGAAGCAGTCCGCTCTGAAGTATCAGGAGATGTATGACTGGATGATCGGCGGCTGATCACAGTTGTAAGTTTTCAAATTGCCATTTATAATGGGGTGACGAACTTAATGGTTCGTCACCCTGTTTTTCTTACCGGGCAAAAAATAGAAAGATTTACAGCAATAAAGGAAACGCATTAATGGCTTCAGAACATAAGAAAAAAAAGCCCGCCCTCGGGGGCGGCAATGTGGCGGCCCAGGCCGGTATACTTGCGGCTGCCAGTATTTTGTCCCGAATCATCGGACTTTTATACAGGTCTCCCCTGACGGCGATCATCGGCGATGAGGGAAACGGCTATTACGGAACGGCAATTAATATCTACACCATCGTGCTGATGGTCTCGAGTTTCGGCGTACCTGCGGCGATCTCCAAGCAGATGGCCCAGAAGATGGCAGTAGGAGATTACAAGAACGCCCAGAAGGTATTCCACTGTTCCATGGTCTACGCGCTGGCGGTGGGCGTTGCGGGCAGTATGCTTCTGTATTTTGGCGCGGGAGTACTGGTGCCGCCCAACAGCGTGCCGGTCCTGCAGGTTTTTGCCCCGACAGTATTTCTGTTCGGAATCCTGGGCGTCCTGCGCGGCTATTTCCAGGCGAACCAGTCTATGCTGCAGACTTCAGTCTCCCAGATCCTGGAGCAGATCGCGAATGCGGTCGTCAGTATCCTGGCTGCTTATCTTCTCATGCGCACAGTGATGAATGCGGATCCCACGCACAAGGCGATCCGGGGCGCTATGGGAAGCGCTCTGGGCACCGGAAGCGGCGTTCTGGTTGCGCTGATCTTCATGACGCTGGTCTACTTCAGATATCGCGGCATGTTTATGGAGAGGGTGCACGGTGATACGGAGCATGAAGAAGAGCCCTTCGGCCCCCTTATGGTGGAGACGATCCTTGTGATCACGCCCTTCATTCTCAGCAGTTTTATCATGAACCTGACGACTTCTCTCAATCAGACGATCTTTATCAAGATCATGATCCAGTACAAGCACTGGGAAGAGGCTGTGACTACGACTTTGTATGGCCTTTTCTCCAACAAGGCGGTCGTCATCACCAATATCCCGATCTCCATCGCGACAGCTGTGGCCGCGGCGATCCTGCCCAATATCTCCACATCCTTTGCCCAGGGAGATCTGGAAGAGACCAAAAAGAGAAGTATCAACGCGATCCGTATGACGCTCGTGATCGCAGTGCCCTGTGCTATTGGGCTTCTTGCCCTGGCGAGGCCCGTGACTATGCTGCTGTTCCCACAGTGGGATACGCTTGATGTCGCCGCGATCCTTCTTGCAGAGCTGTCCATTACCGTCGTTTTCTACTCGGTGGGGACGATCATGAACGCGATCCTGCAGTCCATCGGCAGGATCCATATGCCTCTTGTCAGCGCCGGTAT
>DJXS01000076.1:0-21750 GCA_002448395.1 Lachnospiraceae bacterium UBA6998
ACCTGAATGTTGTTTACGAAATCAACAACATCCTGTCTTGCGCCGGTAGCGTGAACGAGATCATACTCTTCACCTTCTGCCTGGCCCCAGGACTCGGGAACGTCAACCTTGACAACATTCTTGGCACCTGCATCGATCGCTGCCCAGTTCTTCTCGACAACGTCGCGGCCCTTACGGCCATAGGTCTTCTCAGCAGCAGCCTTCATGTAGGCGATTGCATCCTCTTCGGGGATGATGTTGGCCAGCTTGAAGAATGCGGACTGAAGGATGGTGTTGATACGTGTCGGGCCCATGCCGGTCTCGATACCGATCTTAACGCCGTCGATGGTGTAGAAGTTGATCTTGTGATCATAGATGAACTTCTTGACCTGCGGAGGAATGTGGGTCTCGAGCTCTTCTGCGTTCCAAGAGCAGTTCAGCAGGAATGTGCCGCCGTCTACCAGTTCCTGAGACATGTTGAACTTGCGGATGTATGCCGGGTTGTGACATGCTACGAAGTTAGCCTGGTGGATGAGGTAAGTGGACTTAATGGGCTTCTTACCAAATCTCAGGTGGGACATGGTAACACCACCGGACTTCTTGGAGTCATAGTCAAAATATGCCTGCGCATACATGTCGGTGTTGTCGCCGATGATCTTGATGGAGTTCTTGTTAGCACCGACGGTACCGTCAGCACCAAGACCCCAGAACTTGCAGCAGATTGTTCCCTCGGGAGTTGTAACGATTTCCTTGCCGGGATCAAGGGAAAGGTTTGTCACATCATCAGTGATACCGATGGTGAACTCTTTCTTCTCGGTGTTGTTGAAAACAGCGATGATCTGAGCGGGAGTCGTATCCTTGGAACCAAGGCCGTAACGACCGGAGAATACGGGAACATCCTTGAACTCTGTGCCTGCGATCGCAGCCTTGACATCCAGTGCCAGAGGCTCGCCGATGGAACCGGGCTCTTTTGTTCTGTCAAGAACAGAGATCTGCTTGACAGTCTTCGGGATAGCTGCAAGGAAAGCCTCTGTGCAGAAAGGTCTGTACAGACGAACCTTGATAACGCCAACCTTCTGGCCTGCAGCGTTGAGGTGATCAACAGTCTCTTCAATAGTCTCGTTGACGGAGCCCATTGCGATGATGACCTTCTCAGCGTCTTCTGCGCCATAGTAGTTGAACAGCTTGTAATCTGTGCCGAGCTTCGCATTGACCTTGTCCATGTACTCCTGGACTACTGCGGGCATTGCGTTGTAAGCGGGGTTGCAGGCCTCACGGGTCTGGAAGAACAGGTCGGGGTTCTGAGCGCAGCCCATCTGGCAAGGGTGTGTAGGGTTCAGGCAGTTAGCGCGGAACTCTGCGATTGCCTCGTGGTCGATCAGCTCGTCGAGATCGTCATAATCCCAGATCTGGATCTTCTGGATTTCGTGAGATGTACGGAATCCGTCGAAGAAGTTGATGAAGGGAAGTTTGCCCTTAACTGCTGCGCAGTAAGCGACGGGAGTCAGATCCATGACTTCCTGTACGCTGGACTCACAGAGCATAGCGCAGCCGGTCTGTCTTGCGGCGTATACGTCGGAGTGATCGCCGAAGATGTTCAGAGCGTGTGTACATACGCAGCGAGCTGCTACGTTGATGACTGCCGGAAGGCCTTCGCCGGCGATCTTGTAAAGGTTGGGGATCATCAGAAGAAGACCCTGGGAAGCTGTAAAGGTGGATGTCATCGCACCGGCAGCGACCGCGCCGTGCACAGCACCTGCAGCACCAGCCTCGGACTGCATCTCGGTAACCTGTACGGGCTGACCGAAAATGTTCTTGCGTCCGGCTGTAGCCCACTCATCAACATGCTCAGGCATTACGGATGAAGGGGTGATGGGATAGATGGTAGCGACCTCTGTATACGCATACGCGGCGTGTGCAGCAGCCTCGTTACCATCCATGGTGAGAAACTTTCTTGCCATTTGTTTTCCTCCTGTAAATATTGCAGCGGTAAACCGCTAAGTTGTAAAAACCCACAGCTTATCTAGCAATTTAATTCTAGCATCGGGTTATACAAAATACAATGTCATTTTCGGATTGTATCCGGAAAAAGACCAGTAATAATAACGAAAAACGAGGTTAGTAGCGCCTAACTATTGTGGAAGTTTCACAGTAGTTGTGAAGACGATGTCACAAAAGAATTAATAAGTGTCTAAATGGATTTAATATAATAAACTGTATTTTAAAGGAAATTTGAAGGTTTATTGAATGCGGTGAAATGATGGTTTGTAATGAAAAAAGACAGGTGCCGAAGCACCTGTCCTGGTCAGAAAACGAAATCGTAAATAAAACTGTCACAGTCCGCTGAGCGTCTCGAGAGCATTTGCACTGCAAATGGGAGTGCAGTGGGTGACCAGATACTGTTGGCGGGCAGGGCTCACTTTTTCAAGGTGCCCGTACTCGGAGAGGGCGGCCAGTGTGCTCTGCATAGCGCCGACCTCTTCAAGACCGCTCATTCTCAGAAGCAGATACAGAGTTCCGGTCTTCTCGTCGCGGTAAAGCGAACTGCGTCCGCTGTAAGCAGACGAAAGAACCTTGGCTGCGCGGATCACGTCTGCCATGGTCTCGAAAGAATACACTCTTGATGTCAGAAGCGCCTCTCTGCGCTCTTTCATAGTCTCGTCCGGAGTCTTCGCTCCTGAGGCCCCGGCCGGTCCTGGCGCTCCGTTGCTGCTCTCCTTGAGTGAATTCAGAAGCTGGGCCAGGGGAGAAGGCGGCTCCTGCGCGGGCAGGGCGTCCTTCTGCACGGAAGGGGCAAAATTTGAAAAGCGGGTGTCCAGCTCATCCGGATTGTCGACTTTGGTGACAATAAGGACAATGCTGTCGGAACCGAGGGGAATGGCCTCGATCATAAGCGGATAGTTCTCCGCGTCGAACCCGCACTGGATCGCGGCCTGTTCCATCATATCGCGGAACAGCGCGCGCGCTTTTTCGGAGCCGTATGCCAGCTCGCTCAAGCGAAGCTGCCTGCTGGCCAGATCTTCGCCGGTAAGGATGCACCGGATCTGGCTGTTGCTGATCTTCTCTATCTTCATGGATTTCTCCTCTGCATCAAAATACGGAAGGATTTAAAGGGACAGGATATACCTGTGCTTATTAATATTTTGACGCATAGACAGAACCTGCGTCAATCATTATTTGTACCGCTTCCGCAACAGGCGAAAACGGCAGTTGTGCGAAAATCACAAGAATGGCGACTTTCGTATTTTAGGAGTCTGCGGGTGTTGTGCGGCCGGATGAGGTTGTACTAGAATGACTCTCGGAAGCAGATGAAACAGTCTGTACCGGCCGGGAGGTGATGCCGCACTTAGCTTTTGCTTAATATTCATATCTAATAACACATTTTATATGGGACTTTCCCATTATCTGAAATCTATTGCCGGTCAGGCAAAAAAGAGAATTCAGCATGATATTATTTGCGTCTGATTTAAAAAATGTCATTTATTAAAGGTACAGTTTCTGTGCTTCCCGGGGCGGAGGCAGGATGCGGCGGGACAATTCTCACGGAAAAATTGTATCCTTCAGGTCTCTGCAGTCCGCTGCAATTCATAATAAGATCCAGGGAGATCTTATATCTTTAGTCAAATCTCGAGCATATAGAGTCATATCTGGGAACGCTTCGTATATCAGGCAGTGCTGCGGGACCCGCTTGCGGCAGACGGTATTCGAAGCGTTCCGTCATATATATAAGGATATATTCATTTGTTACATTTCGAATACTCTGCTATAATAGGCACGTGTATTCGAAAGGAGAGTGACAGATGAAGAAAGTTCTGCCTACATTATTTATTCTGGTCCTGATCGGTGTGCTCGGCGTCGTGTTTTACAAGAACTATTTCGTAAAATACACCTACACCGATGAAAAGGTGGACCTTAATTTATATTATGAAGTCAAAGGCGAAGATGATTATCCGGTTATACTGCAGGACGAGTGGTCCGATTATCATGCCAAAAAGATCGGGGAACAGTATTATCTTGACTATGAGACAGTGACAACGCTCCTCAACGACAGGTTTTATTACGGTGAGGAAGACGGAGAGCTCCTCTACTGCCTCCCTGATACACGCATAACGGCGAAGGAGGGAGAGAGCGCATGGACAGATTCCTCCGGCGCTGCCACACAGGAACAGTATGCGATCTGCGTGAAGGAAGGGGACACCCTTTATGTCGCGCTGGATTTTGTCCGCAAGTACACCAATTTCTCTTATGAGGCTTTTACGGAGCCCAACAGGATCAGCATTTACAACAGCTGGGGAGAGCGCCAGGAAGCTGAAGTGACCAGGGCGACGAAGCTCAGGTCGTCGGGCGGAGTAAAGAGCAAAGTTGTCTCTGAAGTTCCGGAAGGGACGAAACTGGTGGTCATTGAGAGAATGGACAACTGGAGCAAGGTCGTTACGCCGGACGTCATGATCGGCTATATCGAGAACCGAAAGATGACTGAGCCCACTACTGTCGCGATGACTCCGGTAGCTGATTATCAGGAGCCTGAATACAAGCGCACTGCGCTTGACGGCAAAGTGAACATGGCATGGCACAATATCGCCGGAGCGGCGGGAAATGATACTTTCGCAGGCAGGATCGCCAATACGCAGTCCGTTAATGTCGTGGCACCCACGTGGTTCGTCGTTCTTAATGACACCGGCTCTGTGGAAGTGCGCGCGACTCAGGCTTATGCAGACGCCGCCCACGAGAGGGGAATGGAAGTATGGGCTGTGCTCGATAATTTCACAGGTCCCGAAGGAGTACAGCAGAAGTTCCTTGCGTCCGGCGAGGCGAGAAGCGAAGTCATTTCCAAGGTGACAGGCACAGCTCTGGAGATGGGGATCGACGGCATAAACGTGGACATCGAGGGAATCTCGGAGAAGTACGGGGACGACTTTGTCGAATTTGTGAGAGAACTCTCCATTGTCTGCCGCGGCGCAGGACTTGTGATGTCTGTTGATAACTACGTGCCTTACAATTTCAACAACCATTACCGCCTCGACGAACAGGGTATCTTCGCCGATTATGTGGTGATCATGGGTTATGACGAGCACTACGCCGGCAGCCAGGAGCCCGGAAGTGTCGCGTCCATCGGCTATGTGACTTACGGGATCGAGGAAGCCCTCAAGTGTGTTCCCGCCGAGAAACTGATCAACGGTATTCCATTCTATTCCAGGATCTGGAAGACCGCAGCGGATGGTGTGACAAGTATGGCTTACGGCATGAACGAACTGCAGATTTTCATTGCCAATCACAACATGACAGTGGAGTGGAACGCTTCGACGGAACAGAATTACGCCGAAGTCTCCGAGGACGACGCGACCTACCAGATCTGGATCGAGGACGCGGAATCCATTGAGAAAAAGCTTGGAGTTATGCAGGCGCACGGCATCGCAGGCGTTGCGGAGTGGTGCCTCGGAATGGAGAGCGCTGATGTCTGGACCGTCATCGCCGATTACATGAACAAGTGAGTCCGGAAAGGAAGCAATGACAACAGAGTATGTGGTTATGAATGAGGAGGCGCCGGACCTGTCTGTGATCGGGCGGGCCGGACGGATCTTAAAGGAAGGCGGCCTTGTCGCTTTTCCGACTGAGACTGTGTACGGGCTTGGCGGAGACGCACTTAACCCCGAATCCTCCCGAAAGATATACGAAGCGAAGGGAAGACCGTCTGATAATCCCCTGATCGTGCATATATGCAGGCTGGAGGATCTGGCGCCCATCGTGAGCGAAATACCGCCGGAGGCGGAGAAACTTGCCGGAGCCTTCTGGCCCGGTCCCCTGACGATGATCTTTAAAAAGAGCAGCCTTGTCCCGAAGGAGACGACGGGCGGCCTCGATACGGTTGCAGTGCGATTTCCGAGCAATAAGATCGCTCAGGCCCTGATCGACGCGGCAGGCGGCTATATCGCGGCTCCCAGCGCCAACAGGTCCGGAAGGCCCAGTCCTACTTTGGCAAAATATTGCCGGGAGGATTTGGACGGCAGAGTGGAGATGATCATTGACGGCGGACAGGTGGGGATCGGACTCGAATCCACCATCATCGATCTCACAGAGGATGAGCCGGTGATACTGCGGCCCGGATTTATTAACAGAAAGATGCTGCAGGAAGTCCTCGGAAGAGTGGATGTAGACTCGACGCTGATCACACCGGATTCGGGGGTCGCCCCCAAGGCACCGGGAATGAAGTACCGGCATTACGCTCCCAAAGGGGAACTGGTGATTGTTGAGGGCGAACGTGGTAAAGTAGTATCAGAGATCAATAAAGCATCAGAATACAACAGAGAGCACGGCATCAGGACCGGCGTGATATGTACGGATGAGACGAGAGACCTGTACAACGCGGATTGTGTAAAGAGCGCGGGACCGCGTGGAGACGAGGACAGCGTCGCAAGAGAACTGTTCCGCATCCTGAGGGAGTTTGATGACGACGGCGCTGAGCGCATATACTCGGAATCCTTCAGCGGCGGGGAACTCGGACAGGCGATCATGAACCGTCTGATGAAGGCGGCCGGGCACAGGGTAGTGCGTACTGACGAAGGAGAAACACTGCATTTCAAGTAATATTTTGGCGGGGATGCGGTTTTTATACACTCAATATGATGGAGGACTAAAATGAAAAATGTATTTATCATGGACCACCCGTTGATCAAGCACAAGATCGGTCTGATCAGGCGCAAGGAAATCGGAACCAAGGAGTTCCGCGAGACCATCGGCGAGATCGCTATGCTCGAGTGCTATGAGGCGACCAGAAACCTGGAACTCGAGGACGTTGAGATCGAGACACCCATCTGCAAGACAACTGTTCAGGAGATCAAGGGCAAGAAACTTGCTGTAGTTCCGATCCTGAGAGCAGGCCTTGGAATGGTAGACGGCATGCTGACGATGATCCCTGCGGCTAAGGTTGGCCACATCGGACTTTACAGAGATCCCGAGACGCTGGCTCCTGTGGAATACTACTGCAAGCTTCCCGCTGACTGCGCGGAGAGAGAGATCTTCGTCGTCGATCCTATGCTGGCTACCGGCGGTTCCGCTCTGGAAGCTGTTGAGATGCTCAAGAAACACGGCTGCAGGAAGCTTCACTTCCTGTGCATCATCGCTGCTCCCGAAGGAATCAAGGCCTTCACAGAGGCACACCCTGATGTGGATCTCTACATCGGCGCTGTAGACGATCACCTGAACGATCACGGCTACATCGTTCCCGGCCTTGGCGACGCGGGCGACAGGATCTTCGGTACAAAGTAATTTCAGGAGGAGAGCATGGCTGTCAAAATGACCGGTAAACGAAGCGACTATATTACCTGGGACGAGTACTTTATGGGAGTGGCCCAGCTCTCTGCTCTCCGTTCCAAGGATCCCAATACACAGGTCGGATCCTGTATTGTGAGCAAAGCTCATAAGATCCTCTCCATGGGATATAACGGGTTCCCAATCGGCTGTTCAGACGATGATTTTCCCTGGGCGAGGGAGGGCGACACACTCAGTACCAAGTATCCCTTCGTGACACACAGTGAACTTAACGCCATACTCAATTACAGGGGTGGAAGCCTTGAGGGCGCCACTTTGTACGTATCTCTGTTCCCCTGCAATGAGTGTGCGAAAGCGATCATTCAGAGCGGGATCAGGACGGTAGTTTACGACAGCGACAAATACGCCACTTCTGACATGACGATCGCAAGCAAGCGGATGTTTGACGCAGCGGGTGTGCGGTACTATCAGTACCAGAGGACCGGCAGAAAGGTCGAAGTGGACCTGTAAATAACGATGCATCAAAAAAAAGAGGCAGCCATTCAAGGGCATGCCTCTTTTTTGGATTGTTATTGAATAATTACTGCGGCTTAATAGAATTTTTTGCCTTCTGCCTGCGCCTTGTTGTAGCGCTCGACGATGTTCAGGATCTTCTCTCTGGGATCGAGCAGGTCGCTGATGGAACTGTCGTGGTTGAGCGTATCAATGAGATAAGCAAGGTATTTGCTCATGCCGCAGCACACATACCAGGGGCGTTCCTTGAGTTCGGGTTTCTGGTAGATCAGGTTTGTCGTGATGATCTTGTCGAACTTGCCTTCCGCATAGGCCTTGTCGAATTTCTCGATGCCGTCGGTGAAAAGACCGAAAGTCTCACAGATGAAAACTCTGCGGGCATTTCTTTTCTTAAGGGCGCCGGCCACTTCAAGGATGCTGTCGCCGGAGGAGAGCATGTCGTCGATGACGACCATATCCTTTCCTTCAACGCTTGAACCCAGGAATACGTGGTCGAGAACCGGATTCACGCCATCTACGAAAGTGGAATAATCGCGGCGCTTGTAGAACATACCCATATCCAGGCCAAGTACGTTAGCATAGTAGACTGCGCGCTTCATGCCGCCCTCGTCCGGGCTGATGATGAGCATATGGTCTTTGTCGACCTTAAGATCAGGCACGCTGCGCAGAAGGCCTTTAATAAACTGATAAGCGGGCTGGACGGTGTCAAAGCCGTTCAGCGGGATCGCGTTCATGACGCGGGGATCATTGGCGTCAAAGGTGATGATGTTGTCTACGCCCATGCGCACCAGTTCCTGCAGCGCGATGGCACAGTCGAGGGACTCTCTGGAGGTGCGCTTGTGCTGGCGGCTCTCATAGAGATAGGGCATGATCACGGTGATCCTGCGCGCCTTGCCGCCGATAGATGCGATCACTCTCTTGAGGTTCTGATAGTGATCGTCGGGGGACATGTGGTTGGTGATCCCGAACATTTTGTAGGTCTCACTGTAATTTACAACATCTGCAAGGAGATAGAGGTCCATTCCGCGAACAGATTTGGAGAGCACGCCCTTGCCTTCACCGGTGCCGAAGCGGGGAAGATTGCAGTCAATGATATAAGTGGGACTCTTGTAACCGATATAAGCGAGGGAATTTTTGTGCTCGCTTTCGCGCTCCGCTCTCCAACGGGTGAGATAGTAATCGATCTCGGAAGCCATTTGCTCGCAGCCCTGGACCGGGATGATTCCCAGCGAACCTGCAGGCATCGAATCAAGATGTCTCTTGTCGTGCTTCTTGATCGGCTCCATCGTGTTGAGATGTAGATTTTCAGCGTTTTTGATTGGTTCCATTAGCCATCCTCGCTTTCTGACTTACGTAAGACTTTAGTGAATCTTTTTTAGTGATGAGCTGCGTTCCGCTGTCTTCGCTTAAGGACGCGGATGTCGCTGCCGGTCAGCTTGTAGAGTTCGTAATCATTGGTGATCCTTGAAAAAACGCGGTCGGAATATCTGGACTGCATTTCGGCAAGGGACAGGTTGGTAGAGATTACGGTCGATTTACGGTTCAGATGACGTTCATTCAGGCAGGCAAAGAACTGTGCCGATATGAACTGGTTGGTGAGTTCCGTTCCGAGGTCATCAATGATGAGAAGGTCGCATTCGTAGAGATCTGAGATAAAACTCCGCAGTTCCTCTTTGGTCCTTACATCGAAGGAATACATGGAAAGCTTGTCAAACAGCGCGGCTGCGCTGAAATAGAGGACGGAGTGTCCTGTCTCAAGAACTTCCTTCGCGATGCAGATGGATAAAAAGGACTTGCCTGTACCTACCGTACCATATAAGTAGAGATTCCGGTATACCGTATCGAATTCCGCGGCCATTCGCCTGCAGGCTGCTGCCGCAATGCGGAATCTCTTTAAATCCTCGCCCTGATAATAGTTCTCTGAGAGGACGCCAAAATTCTGCTCGGCCACCAGTTCCTTGAGATGGGAATGGCTGTAGAGGATCTCGACCTCTTTCTGGCGGAAGCATCGGCACTTTTGTCCGTCCACAAAGCCTGTATCGCCGCAGAGCGGGCAATCGGGACTTACTGTGAGATAATCCTCGGGAAAGCCGTGAGAGACAAGAAGCTCTTTTTTCCTCGCGGCGATCTCTTCGAGCTGCGGGCGCACAAAACCGGGAGAAAGGGATGTATCATTCCTCTTTTCTCCCAATCGTGAATGAAGATAATCCACGGCAATTTCTGACACCCGGTCTGAAAGCTTCCGGAATTCGGGGATCCGGGCATAGACCTCGTCCCTGCGCTGCAGAGTCAGCTGATGCCGCCGGTTCTGCTTCTGCATATAGCCGCGCATGATCTCGTCGTACTGTTCTCTTGTCAGTGACACCTGTTTTCTCCCGGATTAGTTGCTAAGAATGTCTTTCTCGAGTTCGTCAAAGTCATACTGATTCTGCTCGAACTGGTTGAAGGGATTAGCGGAGGGCCTGACACCCTGCGCGCTGCGCCCTTTTCTGCTCAGACTGGAAACAGAGCGCTCCGCCTGCTTGGGGGTGGTAATACCGCGCTCGGCCCAGTTGACAGCCACTTTCTGGATATAGCGGAAATCCTTCTTACCCCTGTCAATGCAGTATTGCAGCAGATAATCGATCAGCGCGTCTGAGAAGTGGAGCTGTTCGGAAATATAGTATACAGACTCCACCTCGCTGGGTGCAAGGGGTTTTCCGATATACTGCTCGATGATATACAGAAGCTGCGCCCGTTTGGTGCTGCTCTTAAAGGCCTCCACGGAAGCTGCGTCGGGATGCCTGAAGGCGGCTTTGCAGCCTTCGGTCTCCTCATCGGTCTTAGCGGAGGAAAGCTGTCCGGCAGCAGTCACTGAAGCTGCAGCCGTCGAAGAGGCAGGCTGCGCGGGGGCAGATTCTGCGGGAATACTGTGCTGCGCAGGGATCGTCATAGCCTGGAGCCTGGGTACGGCCGGCGCAGTGCGGGTCTCTTTTTCGGGATAGACAGAGTCATCCTCTGTGCTGCCGGATACAAGTCCGCCGCGGAAAGGCACAGGGTAACCCTGTGATTCGTTTTCCGGCCTGGGAGACACCATGCGCAGGGACATAAGATCCCCTGCACCGCTGTATTCGAGCACAATAAGGCCGCGGCGCTCCCAATAGCGGAGCGAGCGCATTACTTCTCTCTCCGTGTGGTTGAACTGGTCGGCCATATCCGGAATGCTCGTGGTCCTGCCCGCGTTCATCATTCGCAGGAGATAGAGATAGACCTTGAGCTGCGCGTCATTGGCGTCCTTCATGTATTTGTCGATAAAGAGATTGGAGATCAGGGTAGAGCCCAGATCTGCCTCGCTGTAAACCGTGAACAATGCACAAACCTCCCTTATCTGTCCGGCGGGTCAGGATGGGCGCACAGATGCTCGTGATTCCCCAAGTCTTATCAGAGCGCTGCGCAGTCCCGGCGCGGATCCAGTCATTATAGTCTAAGCCGCTGCGGTTCTGTCGATATCTGCGGCAAAATAGCATAATTTGATAAGTGCAGTATAGCATAGGCAAACATGCACCGAAATGGTCATTTTGTCCATAATTTTTGGCAGCGGCGGGAATCGGACGGCGCCCGGGGCAATTGTGGATAATGAGGATAAAGTGGAAAAAACTCCCGAAATGCCTTGATAAAAGGCACTTCGGGAGAGCAGGATATCCACATCGGTCATGCGGCTTTTTTGGGGGATGATGTGGAAAAGTCGGAAAGGGAAGGTCACATAACCAGTTTTTTCCCTACTTCATTGATATTTCCGGCCCCCATAGTTATCACCAAATCATCCGATTGGCAATTTTTCAGGAGATATTCTTCAATTTCTTCAAAAGAATCCAGGCAGAGGCAGGGATGCCCGAGCTTTTCGATCTTTTCAGCCATCGTGTGAGAGCTGATCCCCAGATTGTCGGTCTCTCTGGCCGGGTATATTTTGGCAAGGATCACGTGATCCGCCAGAGTGAGGGCTTGCGCGAATTCATCCATCAGCGCCTTGGTCCTTGTATAGGTGTGGGACTGGAAGACGCACCAGAGCTCTCTGTGAGGGTAATTGAGCGCAGTCCTGAGCGTTGCCTCGATCTCTGTGGGGTGATGCGCATAGTCATCGATGACCGTGAAGCCGTTCCGGCTTCCCAGAATCTGGAAGCGTCTCTCGGTTCCGGTATAGCCCGCCAGAGCTGCCGCAGTGTACCTACGGTCAATTCCAAGGCAGTCTGCCGCAGCGGCTGCTGCGAGAGAGTTGTAAACATTGTGCTCGCCGGGTACTCCCAGGGTGACCGCCTGCCTCTGTACAGTACCGTCGGCAGAACGCGAACAGAGAGTGTAGGAAGCGCGGGCGAACTGATCGTAAGTGATGTCCTCGGGCCAGTAATCTGCGCTGTCGTCGGGACCGTACAGGATCACTCTGCAGTCGAGGCCGCCGGAGATCTCCTCATAGTCCGGGATCTGTGTATTGATGATCAGGGCGCCGTCCGCGGGAATAAGCTGAGCAAATTTCCTGAAGGACCGGCGGATGTCGTCGAGATCCTTGAAGAAATCCAGGTGATCCGCGTCGATATCCAAAATGATGCCGATGCCCGGGAACATATCCAGGAAACTGTTCGTGTACTCGCATGCTTCCGCGGCAAAATATTCACTGTTTCCGATCCTGACGTTTCCGCCGATGCTGTCCAGGATGCCGCCGATGGAAAGGGTGGGATCCGTTCCGGCGGCCATCATGATCTCCGAGATCATGGATGTCGTAGTGGTCTTGCCGTGGGTTCCGCTTATAGCGACGGGATCCTTATATCCGCGCATGATCTGGCCCAGAAGAACGGACCTTGTTATGTGCGGGATCTTGTTCTCCATAACAGCTATATACTCCGGATTATCCGGACGGATCGCCGCTGTAAAGACGACGAGATCGATGTCGGGTGTTATATTTTCCTTCTTCTGGCCGATAATGACTTTGATGCCGTCAGCAGCCAGTTCATCGGTAATGGAAGAAGCGGCGCGGTCAGATCCGGAGACCTCAAAGCCTCTGCTGCGAAGGATCTGTGCGAGACCGCTCATGGAGATTCCGCCGATCCCTGAAAAATAGACGTGGATCGGCTTGTCAAAATCGAGCTGATACATATGCCCTCCCTGAATTTATTGATAGTCAGAAGCGCAGTGCTTCTTATCTGATTGAGTTGACGTTCGTATCATACAATAAGAAGTCTTACAAGTCAAAGGAGTATCCGAATGGAGTATGTTATACTCCGTGAAGGAATGAAAATTGTCTGGCAACAAAACATAATTACGTATAAAGTAGAACGATTTGGTACATGTAATGTACGGTTTCATTTCTGTATTCGGTATGGTATAATATCATTGCAAAATTATAAACGTTATTATGTAAAAGATTTTGCAAAAACCATACCAGAGGTGGCAACATGATAGTTAAGAAAGAAATGATCGCTATGCTGTTGGCAGGCGGCCAGGGAAGCAGACTCGGAATTCTTACATCAAACATGGCCAAACCGGCGGTATCCTTTGGCGGGAAGTACAGGATCATTGACTTTCCGCTCAGTAACTGCATCAATTCAGGTGTAGATACTGTAGGTGTACTGACGCAGTATATGCCGCTGAGGCTGAATACGCACGTCGGGATCGGAATCCCGTGGGACCTCGATAAGAATGTGGGAGGAGTCACGGTACTGTCTCCGTATGAGAAGATCTCGCATACGGACTGGTACACGGGGACTGCGAACGCGATCTATCAGAATCTCACGTATATGGAGAGCTACAACCCCGATTATGTGCTTATTCTGTCCGGTGATCATATCTATAAGATGGATTACGAATCGATGTTGGATTTCCATAAGGAAAACAATGCTGAAGTAACTATCGCTGTCATGCCGGTCCCTAAGGAAGAGGCGAGCCGTTTCGGGATCATGATCACTGACGAGAACAGAAAGGTAGTGGACTTTGAGGAGAAGCCCGCTCATCCCCGCAGCAATCTGGCTTCCATGGGTATTTATATATTCAACTGGAAGACGCTCAGGGAAGCGCTGGTGACCAATAAGGAACAGCCCAATCTGGATTTCGGCAAGCACATCATTCCGTACTGCCGCGATAAGGGAGCTCCTCTCTACGCGTACGAGTTTAACGGATACTGGAAAGATGTCGGGACCCTGACCTCCTATTGGGAAGCTAATATGGAGCTCATAGACATCGTTCCGGAGTTTAACCTGTACGAGGAGTACTGGAAGATCTACACAAAGAGCACTTCCAATGTTCCGCAGTATTTTGGCACAGAAGGCACTGCGGAGCGGACGATCATCGGCGAAGGAACAGAAATTTACGGCAGAGTTTACAACTCTGTGATCGGTTGTGACGTGACCATCGGAGAGGGCGCGGAAGTAAGGGACTCGATCCTTATGAACGGCACCCGCGTTGGCGCAGGCAGCAGACTCTATAAGGTCATTGCCGCGGAGAATGTCACGATCGGGAACGGAACGGTCCTTGGCGAAGGCCGCGACATCCCCAACGAAACGAGATCCGATATTTACAGGGACGGTCTTGTGACGCTAGGAGAAGAAACGGAGATCCCGGCCGGAGTGCGCATCGGAAAGAATGTCATGATTTCCGGTGTCACGACCGCAGATGATTACCCTGGCGGAATGCTTGAAAGCGGCAGAACTCTGGTGAAAGAAGGTGACGTGGAATGAGGGCGGTAGGAATTATCTTAGCCGGCGGCAACAGCAAACGAATGAAGGAACTGTCCAGAAAGAGGGCTGTGTGCGCGATGCCCGTGGCGGGAAGTTATCGCAGCATAGACTTTGCGCTCAGCAATATGGAACACTCCAGAATTCAGAAAGTTGCTGTCCTTACGCAGTATAATTCCCGGAGTCTGAATGAACACCTTGCATCGTCAAAATGGTGGGATTTCGGGCGCAAGCAGGGAGGATTGTTCCTCTTTACGCCTTCCTTTGCGGACGCCAGCAGTCAGTGGTACCGGGGAACAGCTGACGCGATCGCGCAGAATATCAGTTTTCTCAAGACATCTCACGAACCCTATGTGGTGATCACATCGGGGGACTGTGTTTACAAGATGGATTACAATGATGTTCTCGAATATCATATGGAAAAGAGAGCGGATATCACTGTAGTGGTCAAGGAAATGCCGGAAAACTTTAATGTGGAACGGTATGGCACAGTGCAGATGGATGCGGACGGCAGGATCCAGGAATTCGTGGAGAAACCGGTCGTTGCGCAATTTAACACAATTTCATGCGGAATCTACGTGATCAGAAGGAGACTTCTTATAGAGTTTCTGGAAAAGAGCATGGAAGAGAACCGGTATGATCTGGTTCAGGATATCCTCATCCGCTACAGAGGCCTGAAGAGAATCTACGGTTACAAGCTGCACAACTATTGGAGCAATATTGCGACTGTTGAGGATTATTACAGGACGAATATGGATTTTCTGAATCCGGAGATCAGGGATTATTTCTTCAAACAGTATCCGGACGTTCACTCGAAGGTGGCCGACCTTCCTCCCGCGAAGTACAACGTGGGAGTGCACATCCGTAACAGCTTGCTGTCGAGCGGATGTATCGTGAACGGAACGGTGGAGAATTCCGTATTGTTCCAGCAGGTCTATGTTGGCAATAATTGTGTAATTAGGAATTCACTCATTTTGAATGATGTTTACATCGGAGACAATACTATCATTGAGAACTGCATCGTGGAGAGCGGCGACACCATTCAGGCAAATTCCTGTTACAAAGGTGAAAATGGTATAAGGATCGTGGTGGAAAAAGGCGAACGTTATACCATTTAGAAATGGAGAATGCTATGCAGGTGACGGATGTAAGAGTTAGAAGAATTGCCAAAGAAGGCAAGATGAAGGCAGTCGTCTCTATTACTATCGATCAGGTTTTCGTGGTACACGATATCAAAGTTATCGAAGGCGAGAAGGGCCTTTTTATCGCGATGCCGAGTAAGAAATCGGCAGATGGAGAGTACAGAGACATAGCCCATCCCATCAATACAGAGACCAGGGCGATGCTTGAGAGCATTATCCTGGATGAGTATGAAAAGAGTGCTTTGCAGGAGGATACTACACCTACAGGTACAACAGCATAGCATCGCACGAACACTTAATAGCTGAATATCGAAATTACGAAAAGTATCGCCGCACGCCTTTTAAAGGTGCTGCGCCGATACTTTTCTTGACGTCCGGCCCGTATTTGTGGTATGTAAGGAAATACGCGGCGCAGTGCGCGCCGGGCAGGCCAAAACAGTGAAAGAGCAGCGGATTGGAGCACATAATGGATTCTTACTATATAATCGCCGGACTCGGTAATCCGGGAGCAAAATATGACGGCACACGGCACAATGTGGGCTTTAAAGTGATCGATGAGCTGGCGGACCGTTTCCATATAAACAGGCCGGTTCGATTCGGCAAGTCCATGATCGGCAAGGGAATGATCGGTGGAGAGAAAGTGATCCTGGTGAAGCCGCTGACATATATGAACCTGAGCGGAGAGGCTGTAAGAGAGATATGCAGCTATTACAAAGCAGATCCCGCGGATCATCTTATAGTGATCTCCGATGACGTGGATCTTCCCGTCGGACATCTGCGGATCAGAAAGAAGGGCAGCGCCGGCGGGCACAACGGGCTCAAGAATATCATCCTGCATCTGGGAACCGACGAGTTCACAAGAGTCAGGATCGGAGTAGGCGGGAAACCTGCCCCGGGAGCGGACCTGGCGAACCACGTGCTCGGTCATTTCTCCTCTGAGGACAGACCGGTCATAGAAGAAGCGTATGAGAAGGCTGCGGACGCAGTTGAGTGCGCGATCGGACAGGGCCCGGACAAGGCGATGAACCTTTATAATACGAAAAAACAGAAGAAACAGAAGAAACAGAAAAAAGAGACCGAAACCGCGGAAACGGCTTCGGAGGTAGGTGAAAATGCCGACAATAACAGCTCCGCTGAGGGAATCTGAAAACTATAACAAAATAGTGGAAGCTTTGCAGAACGGCTCATTCAGCGTACTGGCGGAAGGGTGCGCGGAAGCGCAGAAGCTTCATATGATCTACAGCCTTTACAGGGAGAGTTCTCTCTCTGCACTGGCGAGGTTCCGCCTGATCGTGACTTACAGCGACCAGAGGGCGAGGGAGATCAAGGAGGCTTTTCGGTTTTATGACAAAAACACCGTCCTGTTTCCGGCCAAAGACCTGATCTTTTATCAGGCAGATATCCGCGGAAGAGAGCTGGATACCGAGCGGATCCGGTGCCTTAGAAGGATCATGGAGGGAAGCCAGACTACGGTAGTCACGACCTTCTCCGCGCTGATGACGCCCCAGGTGCCCCTGGACGTTCTGCAAAAGAGTGTCATAGAGGTCAAAAAGGGAGGAGAGCTGTCCCTCACAGAGGCTGCTGAGCGTCTGGTATGTCTGGGATATGAGAAGCAGTATCAGGTGGAAAAGCCCGGACAGTTCGCGATCCGGGGCGGAATTCTCGACGTTTATGACCTGACGGAGGACAACCCCATCAGGATCGAACTCTGGGGAGATGACGTGGAGGAGATCCACTCTTTTGACGTGCTGAGCCAGAGATCCATCGCGCCGCTTCAAAAAGTTACGATCTACCCGGCCACGGAGATGATTCTCTCAAACAGTAAGCTCAGAGACGGCTTCGAGCGCATCCGGAAAGAGGAAAAAAGAGTAGAGAAGCTCTACAGGGATCAAAACCATACCGAGGAGGCGCACCGCCTTAAGACCACGATCGCCCGTATGGAAGAGGAGGCGATGGAGTGGCGGCAGTTCGGACCTCTTGAGAGTTATATTCACTATTTTTACCCGCTCACAGAGAACTTCCTCAATCTTTTTCCCAAGCGCGCAGCCATGATCTTTGTGGATGAGCCCTACAGAGTGAAGCAGCATGCGGACGCAGTGGAAATGGAATTTACACAGAGCATGACGAGCCGGGCGGAGAAGGGATATGTTCTTCCGGGCCAGATGTCGCTCTTAAGTTCCGCGGAGTCGGTGACGGAGCAGATGCTGGGATACCGATGCGTCGGCGTCGCGGGGCTCGCGAACGGATGCGGCTATATGAAGCCGGATCTGACTGTTTCGATCGGGGCCAGGACTATGTCCGCCTTTAACAAGAGCTTCGACGCGCTTGAAAAGGACCTAATGTCCTACCGCAAGAAAGGATACAGGACGATCCTGTATTCCCCGTCGAGAACGAGAGCCAGAAGACTGGCGCAGGACCTTACTAATGATGGGATCACCGCGTTCTACAGCGAAAATCCCGAGAGAAAGCTCGATCCCGGCGAGATCATGACCTATTACGGGCAGATCAAACAGGGCTTCGAGTACCCCGACATCAAATTCGCGGTCATTGCGGAGTCCGATATTTTCGGCGCCGAGAAAAAGAAGAAAGCGAAGAAGAAAAAGTACGAGGGCGAGCAGATCCAGGCTTTCTCGGAGCTCAAGACGGGCGATTACGTGGTGCACGAGGACCATGGAATCGGCATCTACAGGGGCGTGGAGAAGATCGAGGTCAACCACATCGCCAAGGACTATATCAAAATAGAGTACGGCGGAGGCGGTACTCTCTATGTGCTGCCTACGGAACTCTCCGTTTTGCAGAAATACGCCTCTGCAGGTTCGGCCAAGCCCAAACTGAACAAACTCGGCACGCAGGAATGGGGCAATACGAAGAGCAAGGTCAAGAGCGCGGTGGACGAAGTCGCGGAGGACCTTGTTCAGCTCTATGCCGCCAGGCGGGAGAAGAGAGGCCATCAGTTCGGCCCCGATACAGTGTGGCAGAAGGAGTTTGAGGAGCTGTTTCCCTACGAGGAGACGGACGACCAGCTCACGGCCATTGAAGATACCAAGAAGGATATGGAGAGCGACCGCATTATGGACCGCCTGATCTGCGGAGACGTCGGATACGGCAAAACAGAGATCGCCGTCCGCGCGGCCTTCAAAGCAGTCCAGGAAGGAATGCAGGTGGCAGTTCTCGTTCCGACGACGATCCTGGCGCAGCAGCATTACAATACTTTCCTGGAGAGAATGCGCAGATATCCCGTAACCATCGGAATGCTGTCCAGATTCCGCACGCCGGCGGAGCAGAAGCAGACGATCAGCGAGGTCTCCAAAGGACTTTGCGACATAGTGATCGGAACTCACAGACTCCTGTCCAAGGACGTCAAGTTCAAGAATCTGGGCCTTCTCGTGGTGGACGAAGAGCAGCGGTTCGGCGTCTCCCACAAGGAAAAGATCAAGAAGATGAAGGAAAACGTGGATGTCCTGACACTATCCGCGACGCCCATTCCCCGGACACTGCACATGAGCCTTGTGGGGATCCGCGACATGTCGGTGCTCGAAGAGGCTCCCGAGGGACGCGTGCCCATCCAGACATACGTTATGGAGTACGACGAGGAAATGGTCAGAGAGGCCATAATCCGCGAGCTTTCCAGAAAAGGTCAGGTCTACTTTGTGCACAACCGGGTGAATGACATCGACGTAGTGACAGCCCGCCTGCAGCAGCTCGTCCCGGAGGCGCGGATCGCTTTCGCGCACGGCCAGATGAGCGAGGAACAGCTCGAGAAGATCATGTACGACTTCATCGACGGGGAGATCGACGTTCTCGTCTCCACGACCATCATTGAGACCGGCCTTGATATCTCCAATGTCAACACGATCATCATCCGCGAATCGGACAGAATGGGCCTGTCGCAGCTCTATCAGCTGCGCGGCAGAGTCGGCAGGACAGGGCGTACAGCATACGCCTTCCTGATGTACCGCAAAGACCGGATGCTGCGTGAAGTCGCTGAGAAGCGCCTGCGCGCCATCAGAGAATACACGGAACTCGGCAGCGGGTTTAAAATAGCGATGAGAGACCTTGAGATCCGGGGAGCGGGCAGCATACTCGGAAGGGCGCAGCACGGCCACATGCAGGCGGTCGGCTACGACCTCTACTGTAAGCTCCTTAACACCGCGGTAAAACAGGCCAAAGGCGAGCCGGTGAAAGAGGAGCGCACTGTGCGCGTAGGCCTCAGCGTGGACGCGTTCCTGCCCGAGAGCTATATCATCAACGAGGAGCAGAAACTGGAGATCTACAAAAAGATCGCAGCCATCGAATCCACTGAGGACTACGACGACGTGAGGGAAGAACTGAAGGACCGCTTCGGGGACATTCCCGCGCCTGCAGGAAACCTCCTGCGTATCGCCCTCATCCGCTCGGTGGCAGCAAGGATCGGAATCATAGAGATCGCCGGAACGCCCGGCACGATCCGCTTCTACATGGATCCAAAGGCCAAAGTCCACGCGGAGAACATCCCGTCTCTTCTGCGCAACTACCGCAAAAACCTTGCGTTCAGCATGAAAGGCTTCAGCGGCCGCGGCGTACCGGAATTCATGTACCAGTACAAGGCGGTAGGCGTGACCGTCCGCGATGAGGAGATCCTCCTGACATCAGTGGAGGAACTGCTGGTCGCGATGGCGAACAAGTTGATCGGGTGAAGGCGTGTGTTCGGATGAGGTGCAGACTGGCCGGGTGAATATTTTGCCCGGATGAAACGGAAACTGGTCATATAAAAAATATACTTTTTGATGCTATTAATATGTTCAGATGTGGCTATACTGGTTGTAAACCAAAAGGAAACAGACAGGAGGTCATTATGAACAGTATGAACTCAGCAGCTGCGCTCAGCAGCACCAGAGAAGACAGTCTGAAGAAGCTTGTATTCGCGGGAATTTTCGCGGCGCTCACATACATTGTATTTACATTTTTATCGATCCCGATTCCCACCATTGCGGGTGATAAAGTGACAGTTCACCTCGGCAACGCGTTCTGCGTGCTGGGCGCTCTGATCCTCGGCAGTTTCTACGGGGGAGCCGGCGGCGCTCTCGGCCTTACGATCGCGGACCTGATGGATCCCGTATATATCGTGCAGGCGCCGATCACATTTGTGATCAAGTTCCTGATGGGCATCCTTGTAGGAACTATCGCGCACAAGATGGGCCATATCTCCACAGAGAAAGACCTTGCCAAGGTATTTCGCTGGACAGTAGCAGCAGTTGTTGCAGGCCTCCTTTTCAACGCGGTCTGCGACCCCACGATCCGCTACTTCTACAAGATCCTGATCCTCGGCAAACCTGCCGCAGAGGTATCCTTCGCGATCAACATCGGCGTGACGGCCATCAATTCCGTGGTCTCCGCCTTCATTGCAACAGGCCTCTATATGTCCCTCAGGGCACCGCTCAAGAAGACAGGATTGTTCTTCTACTTCTGATAGTATTGAATGAATGGAACCCCCCTGCCGCACGGCGGCAGGGGGTTTTTGTTATATTCAGGGTTTTCGGCACAATTGGGCACAGAAGAATTTTGAAGAACTATACACAATAAAAAAAGTGTCTAAACGGAGCGTTTTAATGAAAAATCAGCTGACAAACATAATCTGGAATAATAAGAATCAAGATTACGTTTGCAGTTGTGTATATATTCCGTAAACAGAAGAACTGTGCCTAAATTTGAAGAATTGTGTTCAATGTATTTGTGTATGAAACTAGACTTGATTGAAATATGCCTAAAAGATATGTGATGAGTTATTCCGTCCGCCAGCCCTGACAGGCGGCATCTGCGCGATGTGCCGTCCCCGGCGACGGGAACTCAGGGATATCAGATCCAGGCATCCTTTCCCGTCGGAACATGCAATTGTATCGCGCATCTGCCGCCTGTCAAGGCCAAGCCGCTTCGCGGTGGCTGGGTCTGTGTCCTCGCGAGGATGTGCCGGCTCAGGAAATCTAGGGATATCAGTTGTGTGAAAGCCGGGTGGGTTCGTTGCAGCTCGGCGCTTTATCAAGTGCCGGGTGTCAAGAGGTATGGAATGACCTGAGAATTGAGAATTATTGCATTGGGTCCATCCAAAAAGAAGATTTTTCTGAATGGATGTATGGTCCAGGCTGAAGTTTTGAGACTGGGTCCATCCA
>DJXS01000076.1:21947-22552 GCA_002448395.1 Lachnospiraceae bacterium UBA6998
TGAGACTGGGTCCATCCAAAAAGAAGATTTTTCTGAATGGATGTATGGTCCAGGCAGAAGTGCCGAGTGAAGAGTCCATCCAAAAAGAAGATTTTCCTGTACGGATGTATGGTGCAGGCAGAAGTGCTGAGAAAGGGTCCATCCAAAAAGAAGATTTTCCTGTATGGATGTATGGTCCTGGCAGAAGTGCTGAGAAAGGCTCCATCCAAAAAGAAATTTTCTCTGTACGGATGTAGGTACAGCCAAAAGCCCAGTCTGCAGTAGGAGCGGAGTTTGGTAAGAAGCTTGTGCCAGCCATGCGGCTGCCGTAACTGAGCCCTTAGAGAGTGCAGTAGGGGCTGAGTTTGGTAAGAAGTCTTATGGCAGCCAAGCGGTTGCTGTAACTGAGCCCTTAGAGTGTACAGTAGGGGCTGGGTTTGGTAAGAAGTCCTATGGCAGCCTGCCGGTTGCTGTAACCGAGCCCTTAGAGTGTACAGTAGGGTCAGAGTTTGGTAAGAAGCCATGTGCCAGCCAGGCGGTTGCTGTAACTGAGCCCTTAGAGAGTATAATAAGGGCAGGGTTTGGTAAGAAACTTGTGCCGGCCAGGTGGCTGCCGCAATCGAGCC
>DJXS01000009.1 GCA_002448395.1 Lachnospiraceae bacterium UBA6998
AAGGCGTCCGTCAAGGATGATTTTGTGGTCTGAACAGGACAGCGGGGGTAATAATAATGAAGAAAGTATTCGCAAGTGATTTCGACGGCACGCTGTATTTTTATAAAGCGGAAGATGACCGCAAACTGCCCGCGGAGAACGTGGAGAAGATCCGCGAGTACCAGAAGGCGGGTCACCTTTTCGGCCTTTGCACCGGCAGACAGGTGGGAGGCCTGACACCCTTCATCACAGGATTTGTGGAGCCTGATTTCTACATCACCAGCAGCGGTGCGAACATCGTCGACAAGGATCTTAAGGAAATCAGAAAACGCGGTGTCGATCCCGAAGTGGCTCAGGAGATCCTGGACAAGTACGGAATTGAGAATTACAGATTCACTCTGGATGTGGAAGGCGACATCTGCGTGTTCGCACCGATGGACTATCCGGGCAAGTATTATGTGGTAAAGAGCGTTGCAGACTGCCCCAAGGGACTGATCCATCAGGTCAGCATCCATACGGAGAGCCTGGACGAGGCTGAGAGAATGGCAGCAGAGATCAATGAGATCTGGGGCGACAGCGTAAATGCTTTCCAGAATGTCATTGAGATCGACATCGCGCCCAAGGGCTGCTCCAAGGGCAAGGGTGTGGAGTTCCTTCGCGAGTATATGAGAGAGACTTACGGAGAGATCAAACTTTACGGAATTGGCGATTCCATCAACGATCTGCCCCTCCTTGAGGCTTCCGACATATCCTATACTTTCCCCTATGCTCCGGAGATCGTACAGAAGAAGGCGACCAAGGTGGTGGAGACTATCGTTGACGCGCTTGAAGACAGCATGAAAGATGAAGTCTGATTTTTGACACCTTTGTTTCATTTTTGTACAATCTCAGGCTGTATGACCGCTTGATTTGGACTCAATTTGGAATATACTAAAATATAGTACTACATAGCTTTAGTCGGAGGGGAACTACTATGGCAACGATGAAAGAAATGAAAAAGAGGCTTACAGATGCGGCCAGTATCGGCAGGATCAATATCAGCAGAGCCGGTAATGACAAGATCACGATCGATCTCAACGGAGACGGAGAGCCGGAAGCAGCCCTGATCGATACGAATGGAACCGGGGCGCCCGACCTTCTGGCAGTGGATCTGACCGGTGATCACAAGTTTAACCTTTATCTGGACGATACGGATGAAAACAAATTTCCCGATGTTATGTACATTGACAAGAAGGGGGATGGCAATATCCAGCTTCTGAGCATCGGCGAAGAGATAAAAGACAGGCTTCACAAGCAGCTGGTGGAGATATTTGCTGTTCTGACCGACGATGAAACCCCTTTAGAGGAGCTCGATAAGGCGCTTCGTGATCTTGTTGACGCAGTCAAAGAGTTACAGGCGAGAGCTGTCAGAAAGAAGGATTGAAACTGACTTTGAGAAGACCGTCACTTCGGTGACGGTCTTTTTTGTTGCCCGTTTTGCCGTATATTCTGTTAGACTTTCATCCTATGATGTGGTAAAGTTGTACCTAGTGAAATTTACGTGCTGAAGTGAGGCGGCTGCGAGGGGACAGGCTGCGTCTGTAAGTGGATGCAGCTGGGAAATGATCCCGCCGATGAAAGCGCCGGCTCTGGCAAGGAAGGGGAAAACTATGTTTGCACAATTGGTAAGCACCATTGACAGTTTCTTGTGGGGATGGCCGTTGATCATCCTTCTGTTCGGAACGCATATCTTTATGACGATCCGCACAGGCTTTATCCAGAAGGATATCTTTAAGGCCATTAAAATGTCCGTGACAGCAGATGAGGACTCCGAGGGAGATGTCTCCCAGTTCGGCGCTCTGACGACTGCATTGTCTTCGACGATCGGTACCGGCAATATCATCGGTGTCGGCACGGCGATCGCGATGGGCGGACCCGGATCTGTTTTCTGGATGTGGATGACCGGTATCTTCGGTATTGCGACTAAGTATGCTGAGACCCTGATCGGTGTTAAATACAGAGTAAAGAGTGAGAACGGCACAATGATCGGCGGCGCTATGTACGCGTTGGACTGCGGCCTTAACGCCAAGTGGGCGGGCATTCTGTTCTCAAGCCTTGCGGCGCTGTGCGCCTTCGGTATCGGATGTACGGTGCAGGCTAACGCAGTCGTAGCCAATATTACGACTAACTTTAAGATCAATCCCGTCGTCGTAGCAGTGATCCTGAGTATCATTGTCGCGCTGGTCATCATCGGCGGAATCCAGTCGATCACAAGAGTTTCAGAGAAACTGGTGCCTTTTATGGCAGCATTTTATGTGATCGGATGCCTGATCATTCTGATCATGAACGCGGACGTTCTGGGACAGGCGATCGGCGTTATCGTTTCTTCCGCATTTACAGCGAAGGCTGTCGGCGGCGGTTTCGTGGGAAGCACGATCGCAACCGCATGTCGTTATGGTTTCGCCCGCGGACTTTTCTCCAATGAGTCCGGTATGGGTTCTGCTCCTCTGGTAGCATCTGCCGCGCAGACCCGCAACCCCAAGAAGCAGGCGCTGGTTTCCATGACCGGTACTTTCTGGGATACTGTTGTTATCTGCCTTATGACAGGTCTTGTTCTGGTTTCCAGTATCATCAAGCACCCCAGCATCGACGGTCTTTCCGGAAACGGAAGTGAGCTGACGAGTCTGGCTTTTGGCATGATCCCTTACATCGGCGTTCCGATCCTGGTAGTCGGCCTGATCACATTCGCGTTCTCCACGATCCTCGGATGGTATTACTACGGCGAGAGATGCGCGGTCTATCTGTTCGGCGAGAAGGTCATCATGCTCTACAAGATCCTCTGGGTAATCGGCATCTTTGTCGGTTCCCTGGTCGAACTGAACCTGATCTGGGATCTGGCGGACCTGCTCAACGGCCTGATGGCGATCCCGAATATTTTCGCCGTACTGCTCCTTAGCAATGTCATTGCGGCAGAGACGAAGAGGTACAGCGGGGAGCATATCAACGACAAGGATGAGACAGAGATTCCTGTACTTAAAAACGCCAACAAAGGTGTGTTATAATGTAAATGGCCATCGGGTCCGAATGCAGAGCATTCGGGAAGCATGGTGTTGAACATCGGAAAAAAGCGCTGCGGATGCTATCTGCAGCGCTTATCTGGATTTAGGGATATACTTGGAGGAAGTCAAAATAGTATGAACGGCGAAGGTTTACTGAAGATCATGCAGAAGAGGCGCAGTGTGCGCAGTTACAATGGCGACGCGGTACCGATGGAGAAACTGAACCTGATCCTGCAGGCCGGCATGATGGCTCCGTCGGGCAGGGCGATCCGCCCATGGGAGCTTATCGTGATCAGGGACAAGCAGAAGCTGATCGGCCTTTCCAGCTGCAGAATGGGCGGCGCGGCGAGAATGCTGGCGGGCGCTGACCTCGCGATCGCGGTGGTGGGAGATGAGGAGAAATCCGACGTCTGGACGGAAGACTGCTGCGTCGTTATGGAGAACATGCACCTGATGGCCAGCGCCCTGGGCGTCGGCAGCTGCTGGATCCAGTGCCGCGAGAGAATGGCTATGGACGGTGAGACTGCGGAGGAGTACGCCCGCACTATTTTGCAATTCCCCGCGGAGTGCAGGCTGGAGGCGATCCTGTCCCTGGGCATGCCTGAAGAGGACTGGCCGGAGACGCCCCTGGAGTCGCTTCCCTTTGAAAAGATCCATATCAACAAGTACTAATTAGAGGAGGTGCGCTATGCCCCCTGGAGGCCACGGAATGGGCTTCGGCCCCGGAAGCAGAAACTTTATGTCCGAGGAAGAGAAGAAGAATCTCCCGCAGGTGACGCCGGAGCTTCTTAAGCGCGTCTTTTCTTACCTGACGCCCTACTGGAAGCAGCTCGCGCTGACGCTTCTGTGCATCGTCTTCTCCTCGATCATGTCGCTGATGCCCTCGGTCCTCACCGGTAAGATCATCGACGAGGGCCTGATCGGCAGGGATTTCAATAAACTGATCATGTACATTGTGCTGTCTCTGGCAGTGACAGCCGGCGCGAACCTGATCGGCGTGGCGGAGAGTTACCTCAACACCTGGATCGCCCAGCACATCACTTTCGACATGCGCAATCAGATGTACAGTCATCTGCAGAGCATGTCCCAGCGGTTCTTTACGTCCAACAACCAGGGCGATATCATCACGCGTATGACAAGCGACATCGACGGTGTCAAAACAGTGATTTCCGGTACCTTCACCAGCATCCTGTCCAATTCGATCACATTGATCGTGGCGCTGGTTGCTATGTACCAGAAGAACTGGATCCTGGCGACGGTGGGCATCATTATCGTTCCACTGTTTACGATCCCCACCAGGAAAGCCGGCCAGAAGCGCTGGAGCCTGACCCAGGAGGCCCAGGCCTGCAACGACGAGATCAACGGAATCCTCGGCGAGACGATGTCTGTGAGCGGACAGACGCTGGTGAAGCTCTTCTGTAAAGAAGAGTATGAATACGACCGCTACGAGAAGGCGAACCGCCGCATGATCGAGCTCAATATCAAGGAGAGCATGGCGGGACGCTGGTTCCGGGTCATCCTTACTACGATCACAAGCGTCGGACCGATGCTCCTGTACCTGGTGGGCGGTATTCTGATGCTGCGCTATGATTCTGATCTGACAGTCGGTGATATCACGGTTCTCGTAGCACTTCTCGGAAGAATGTACGGACCGGTGAACTCCCTTCTCAATATCCAGGTCGACTGGATGCGCTCCATGGCTATGTTCTCGAGGATCTTTGAATATTTTGACATGCCTGTGGAGATTCAGAACGCGCCCGACGCGATCACTCCGGATCACGCAGAAGGAAATGTGGAGTTCAAACATGTGAATTTCCACTACGAGCCCTCCAGGCAGATCCTCAAAGACGTGACTTTCAAGCTGGATACCGGGCACAGTATTGCTATTGTGGGTCCTTCGGGTTCAGGCAAGAGCACACTGGTTAACCTGATCCCGCGCCTGTACGACGCGGTAAGCGGAGAAGTGCTCTTCGACGGTATTAATGTCAGGAAGCTCGATCTGACCTTCCTGCGCGGTAATATCGGCGTCGTGACGCAGGACACCTATCTGTTCAACGGGACGATCAGGGAAAACCTGCTTTATGTAAAGCCTGAGGCCTCTGAAGCAGAACTGATCGACGCCTGCGAGCGGGCCAATATCTACGACTTTATTTCGAAGCAGCCGGACGGCCTTGATACAATGGTCGGTAACCGTGGGCTGAAGCTTTCAGGCGGTGAGAAGCAGAGGCTTTCCATCGCGCGTGTGCTGCTGCGGGATCCTGCGCTGCTGATCTTCGATGAGGCGACCTCGGCTCTTGACTCGATCTCCGAGCGCAAGATCCAGGACGCTATCGATCCGCTGGTATCCTCCAGAACCAGTATCCTGATCGCGCACAGGCTCTCCACGATCCTGGCCGCTGATGAGATCCTGGTCATCAAGGACGGCGAGATCGCTGAGCGCGGCAAGCACAAGGATCTTGTCAAGGCAGGCGGCGTCTATACCGAGCTCTACGAGACGCAGTTCAAGGGCGCTATGGAGCCTGTAGAAGAGGAACCTGAGCCCGACGAGCCTATCGGATGGGATGGCGGAGGTTCCTACAGCGGCCCTCACAGGGTGCGCAGAAGAACTGCAGAGGAGCGCAAGAGCATAGAGGAAGATTTCCGGATCTACGGAGATTCCTATGAGGAATTCAGGGAAGAGATGATGAGAGACAGCGAGAGAGGATACTGAGCGATTGGGAGCATGCCGCTGACCGGCGGACCTTGCAGTGGATCAGATACGGCGATGTTTTGACAGAACAGGACAACACATGAACAGAGAGAACAGTAACAAGAGAACCTGGATCTTTGAAGAGGCGCCCATCGCGCAGGCTGTGTTTACGATGGCCATTCCGACCATTATCACGCAGCTGATTAATATTGTCTATAATTTTGCTGACTCCTGGTATGTCGGCAGAACGGGGAGCGCGGCCATGATGGCGGCGCTTTCTGTGAGCCTTCCGATCTTCATCATCATTCAGGCGCTCGCGAATCTGTTCGGAATTGGCGGAGCAAGCGCGATCTCCAGGGCGCTTGGGCGCAAAGAAGTGACGCGTGCTCGTAAGATCTTCGCTTTCAGCCTCTACGGAGGCCTAATGGCAGCGATCATCTATGCAGCTGTGGTATTCTTTGCGCGGCCTCTGATGATCCCGCTGATCGGCGGAAGCGAGGATTCCTATCGATACATCTATGACTACATGTTCTGGACTATGGTGGTCGGCGCCATTCCGACGCTGGGAAATGCTTTATGCGGGCATTTGGTGCGCTCCATCGGCGCGGCGAAAGAGGCGGGATTCGGCCTTTCCATGGGCGGCATTCTGAACATTATTCTGGATCCGCTGTTTATGTTTGTTCTGCTTCCGCGAGGCATGGAAGTGACGGGTGCGGCAATCGCGACCTGCCTGTCCAATACGATAGCCCTCCTATATTTCCTGAACTACCTCTACAGACACCGCGATAACCCCGTATTTACCTTCTCTCCGGCCGATTTTACTATCGATGAGGGAATTCCGGGTGAGGTCTTTTCCATCGGCTCAGCGGCAGCCCTGCAGACTTCCCTTGCCATGGTTTCCAATATCTTCGCCAACAAACTTGTTGCAGAGTACGGAAGTGCTGCAGTCGCCGGCATGGGCATCGCCAAAAAAGTGAATATGATCGCCTTCAACACTACTTTAGGTCTTACGCAGGGCGTTCTGCCGCTGATCGCCTACAACTACGGAGCAAAGAACTATAAGCGCATGCAGAAAACGATCCGGTTTACAGCATCTGTGGCTCTTTGCTTCACGATCTGCTGCACAATCGTTTTCAGGCTGTTTGCGCGGCAGCTCATCACCTTCTTTATCAACGAGCCCGCCTCTGTTGAATTCGGAACCCGGTTCCTGAGTGTCCTTGCCTTCGCGGCGCCCCTGTGCGCTCTGTCCTATATGGCCAACACGATCTTCCAGGCGGCTGGAAAGCGGCGGTATTCCTTTATTCTGTCGATCATGAGGAAGGGCGTTGTGGACATTTCGGCAATGTACGTTTTCAAGATGTTGATGGGGCTTTACGGCGTCAGTTGGGCAACACCGTTTGCGGAGGTGACGTCGGTGGTGACGGCGGCGATTTTGTATCTGAGCTTTCGGAGGGAACTGGGGCTGTAAAGAGGGACGATTTAGATGGTTGAGGAAGAAAAACGCCCAATGCCTCCGGGTAACACCTCAATCCATTGAGTTATATCAGGAATTCGGTTAATAATACATGTATAGTTACGTCTAATAATACAGACAGCATTCAGATACGGCATTTAAACTTTATGCGAATGCAAAAATTATGGAGGCAAAAAAACTATGAGAGTAAGAAGAGTACTGGTATTGACAACTGTGATCATGGTGTTATGTGCAGCCTGTTCAAAGAATGAGAACCAGAATAATGCGGTTCAGACAACGCAGGAAACTGCAGATTCAGCAGATCAGGGTGAACAGAAGGAAGAAGCTGAACTGAGCAATGCTAATGAGGAAGTTACCAAGGACAATTTCAGAAGTTTTCCGGTTTCAGATGAATCTATTTTCACTGTTATAGAAACGGATGATGGAGTAGAAATAAAAAGTTGTAAAAGAGACATTCAGGATAAGGTGATCGTTGTTCCCGAAACGATCGGCGGCAAGAAAGTCGTAGGCATAGGATTTGGAGCATTTACTGAAATTGGCAGTGTCGAAGCCATTGTATTGCCGGACAGTGTTGAAAGACTTGGGGACGGGGCTTTTACAGGCTGTGAAAACTTAAAATATGTGTATCTTGGAACCGGTTTAAAGAGCACAGGTGACGCAACATTTAACTATTGTAATGCACTAAAAGAGATCGATCTTCCGGAAGGAATGACAACTTTGAACGGGAGAATTGCAGGACGCTGCTCAGGACTGGAAATAATAACTGTCCCCGCAACAGTAACTGAGATCAAGACAGGAATAATCAGTGCTCATGAATTTGAAGGTGTGATCAGAACACCGGCAGGTTCAGAGGCGGAAAAATATGCGATGGAGCATGGTTTAAATGTCGAAAACTATTAATTAAAAACTGGCATTTGGTTATTTACTGAAAAAGCCGCTGCAACTTGCAGCGGCTTTTTAATTTCCGGTATTAGTCAGAATCAGGCGTTCTCTTTCACCGCTCTTCTGGACAGCACGTACATGACGGCAATCAGGATCACCAGACCGGCCAGCAGAGGCAGGAAGACGTTCTTGGTCAGTCCTGCCACGATGTAGGTCAGCGCCGAGATGGCGGCGCAGGTCATCGCGTAAGGAAGCTGAGTGGAGACGTGATTCAAGTGGTTGCACTGCGCGCCGGCCGAGGACATGATGGTCGTATCGGAGATGGGGGAGCAGTGGTCACCGCAGACAGCGCCTGCCATACATGCGGACATGGAGATGATCATCAGCTGATAGTCTGTAGCCTGGAAGCAGGCAACTACGATCGGGATCAGGATACCGAAGGTTCCCCAGCTGGTTCCGGTCGCGAAGGAAAGGCCTACCGCGATCAGGAAGATGATGAAGGGAAGAAATCCTGCAAAGCCTGCAGCCTTGTTCTGAATGATATAAGCGACGAATTCCTTGGCGCCCAGGCTGTCTGTCATGGCCTTGAGGGACCATGCGAAAGTCAGGATCAGGATCGCGGGAACCATCTGCTTGAAGCCTTCAGGGATGCACTCCATGATGGAGCTGAAGTCGAGAGATCTGCGGACCATATAAAAGCCCATTGTGAGGATCAGCGCGCAGAAGGAGCCGAGCACCAGACCTACGGAAGCGTCGGAGTTCGCGAAGGACTCGATGAAGCTTGTGCCTTCGAAGAAGCCGCCGGTGTAGATCATGCCGATGACGCAGCCGATGACCAGGGAAATGATCGGGAAGAGCATATCGATAACTTTTCCGTCGGTCTTGTCCTTGGAACTGTCAACGTTTGCATAAGGACGGTCTTCTGTCGTGTACAGGTCGCCGTTCTGAAGGGCGTTGTACTCATGCTTGTACATGGGACCGTATTCAATCTTCATCATGACCATGAGGATCATCATGGCGATGGTAAACAGGGCGTAGTAGTTATAAGGAATGGACTTGATGAACAGCGCGATGCCGTTTTCGCCCTCTACGAAACCGGAGACCGCTGCAGCCCAGGAAGAGATCGGAGCGATGATGCAGACAGGAGCTGCGGTCGCGTCGATCAGGTAAGCGAGCTTGGCGCGGGAGATCTTGTGCTTGTCAGTGACGGGGCGCATTACGCTGCCGACTGTCAGGCAGTTAAAATAGTCGTCGATGAAGATCAGGCAGCCGAGGCCGATGGTGGCGAGCTGCGCGCCTTCTCTGCTGGTGATCTTTTCAGAAGCCCAGTTTCCGAATGCGGCACTGCCGCCGGTGCGGTTCATTAGCTGGACCATGATGCCCAGAATTACAAGGAACACCAGTATGCCCATGTTGTAGGAGTCGGAGAGCACCGCGATGACACCGTCAGTGAAGATGTGGTTCAGTGTTCCCTCGAAGTTGTAACCCGAGTACAGGAGAGCACCGGAAATGATACCGATGAACAGGGAGCTGTAAACTTCCTTGGTGATCAGAGCCAGAGCGATGGCGATGACCGGAGGTACCAGTGACCAGGCTGTCTGCTGAACGGATTCCGCGTTTGTCAGAAACGCCATCGCAACGATGAGCGCGACTACCACGAACATGGCGATCAGTGAGACTGAGATTTTCGATTCTTTCTTTTGCATTTTTTTCCCCTCTCAAAATATGAAAAGTATACTTTAACATAGTAATACAGTGGCGGATCACAGTCAAATAGTAGAAACGGATTTGCGATCAAAAAAATGAACGCAAAGGATATTTTGACAAACAGGCGGCTCCCGTGTAAGAATACTGCATGTACATTTAAAGCGGCAAAGAGGTGGTTCAAGTGGACAAAAAAGAGCTGACCCTGCAGGTCATCGAACGTCTGAAAAAGGAATACCCCGAGGCAAAGTGCACGCTGGACTACGACAAGGCGTGGCAGCTTCTGGTGAGCGTGAGGCTGGCGGCCCAGTGCACGGACGCGCGGGTGGACCAGATCACCCCGCTCTTATATGAAAAGTTTCCTTCAGTCGCGGCGCTGGCAGAAGCGGAGGTAGGGGAGATCGAAAAGATCGTGCGGCCCTGCGGGCTGGGACCCAGCAAAGCGCGGGACATTTCCGCCTGCATGAAGGTCCTGCATGAGAAATACAATGACAATGTACCGGAAACCTTCAATGAGCTGCTGGCTCTCCCCGGTGTGGGCAGAAAGAGCGCAAATCTGATCATGGGAGACGTGTTTGGCAAACCGGCTATTGTCACGGATACTCACTGCATCCGTCTGTGCAACCTGATCGGCCTGGTGGACGGCATCAAGGAGCCCGCCAAAGTAGAGCGGGAACTCTGGAAGATCGTACCTCCGGAAGAGGGAAATGACCTGTGCCATCGCTTCGTCCTGCATGGCCGGGCGGTCTGTGTAGCGCGCAGGCCCAAATGTGCGGAGTGTTGTCTGAAAGACATTTGCCGATATGGCAAGAATGATGAAAACCATTCATCATAAAAAATATTTACATTCATCGAAAAGAGTGTATAATAACGAATGTCGGTGACTTAATAGTCAAAGAAATTCATCTAAGAGATGAAAATAATTCATTATACAGAGGAATATTCGATGAAAAACACAGTAGAGATCAGATGGCATGGAAGAGGCGGCCAGGGCGCCAAGACAGCGGCGCTGCTTCTGGCGGATGTGGCGTTCAAGACAGGATGCTGCGTCCAGGGATTTCCGGAATACGGTCCGGAGCGCATGGGTGCTCCCATTACGGCGTTCAACAGGATCAGCGAGGATAAGATCCGCGTCCACTCCAACATTTACGATCCCGACTATGTAGTTGTTGTAGATGAGACACTTCTTCACTCGGTCGATGTAACGAACGGACTTAAGAGGGAAGGCGCGATCATCGTCAACACACCTAAGTCCGCCAAGGAGATCAGAAGCCTTCTGCGCGGTTATAAGGGAAGAGTCCTTACGGTGGATGCAAGACACATTTCCGAGACGACACTTGGCAGGAATTTCCCCAACACCCCCATGCTGGCAGCAGCCGCTGCGGTGACAGGTATCATGTCAAGAGAGGATTTCCTCACTGAGATGCAGGCTTCCTTTGCCCACAAGTTCGCGAAGAAGCCCGAAGTGATCAAGGGAAATATGGCAGCTCTGGAAATGGCATACGATAAGGCAGAGAAGGAAATGAAGAAGGCCTCCGCCAATGTGGCAGATGCAAATGCATCCGGCAGGAGGATGAAGCAGAGCGCCTGATTCAGGCAGAGGATGAATACGAGAGTGCTAGAAACCCCCGTCTTCAGACGGGGAGTTTCTAATTTTTTGGCAAAAAAGCGGCCGGCAGGACGCTTCATTAAATAATAAAGAATTAGGAAGAGAATTATACTTATGCGTACGGATATCACAAAGATAAACGAGAGATCGCCCTATACAGATCTCACCGAAGGGCTTCAGCTCTTTGCAGGAGGCACCTCCCGCCTGTTCAGGACAGGGGAATGGAGAACTAATACACCGGTACTGGATTTGGACAAATGCAGACAGTGCCTGCTGTGCGCGCCGGTCTGCCCGGATTCAAGTATTCCGGTGAAGAACGGCAAAAGGCTGGATTTTGACTACGATCACTGCAAAGGATGCGGGATCTGTGCCAAGGCTTGTCCTTTCGGCGCCATCACAATGAAGGAGGGGATCGAGGCATGAGCAGAAGCAGAGACGAAGTAGTATGCAGCAAGTCGATCCCAGAGAGAATGTCGGGAAATGAGGCGGTCTCCTACGCGGTCCGCCAGGTGAATCCGGACGTGATGCCGGCCTTTCCCATCACACCGTCCACGGAGATCCCGCAGATGGTGTCCACTTATATAGCAAACGGCGAGATCGACACGGAATTCATTCCTGTGGAGAGCGAACACTCCGCTATGTCCGCGGCAATCGGTGCTGAGGCGGCGGGTGCAAGAACGATGACAGCTACATCTTCCGCGGGCCTTGCCCTTATGTGGGAGGAATTGCTTCTGGCGGCCTCCAATAGGCTGCCTATCGTGCTCACACTGGTCAACCGCACGCTGTCAGGCCCCATCAATATCAACTGCGACCACTCCGACGGAATGGGCGCAAGGGACACCGGCTGGATCCAGATCTATTCGGAGAATAATCAGGAGGCCTATGACAACTACATCCAGGCTTTCCCCATCGCGGAAGATCCCAGGGTGCACCTGCCGGTGATGATCTGCCAGGACGGATTTATCACGAGCCATGCTGTTGAGAATATCGAACTTCTTGAGGACGCGCCTGTGAAGGCCTTCGTCGGGGAATACAACCCGGAGGAGTTCCTCTTAAATCCCGGGAAACCGGTATCTGTGGGACCTTATGCTGTATCCGCCTATTCCATGGAAGCCAAAAGAGCGCAGGAGGCAGCTATGGAGCGCGCCGGAGAGGTGATCCTCGAGGTCGCGGAGCGATTCCGTGAGATGTCCGGAAGAAGCTACGGCTTCTTCGAGGAGTACAGGACGGAAGACGCGGATTACCTGATGGTGATCATGGGCTCCGCAGCAGGAACTGCCAAGGCAGCAGCAGACATGCTCAGGAAAGAAGGCCACAAGGTAGGTATCCTCAAACTCAGAGTGTTCAGGCCCTTCCCCGAGAAGGAGATCGCTGAGGCGATCAAGAGAAGCGGCTGCAAGGCAGTGGCGATCATGGACCGCTGCGAGAGCTATAACGGCTGCAGCGGACCTCTGGGGAGTGAGATCCCCGCGGCTCTGTTCAGGCATAAAGTTATGGTAGAGACGGTCAATTATATCTACGGACTTGCGGGAAGAGATTTCACCGTGGAGCACGTGCAGAGCGTTTTTGCCGAACTTGAAGAAGTGGCGCAGGGAAAGAAAGAAGCGCCCAACCACAAATACATTGGACTCAGAGAGTGAAATATATATTATGATGGGAAAAGATTACAGTCTTAAGACAATGATGGAGAAACCCGAGAGGCTCTCTCCGGGACACCGCATGTGCGCGGGCTGCGGCGCTACGATCGGAGTAAGAGCGGTGCTGCGCGCGCTGCACGAGGAAGATCACGCGGTGATCGGAAATGCCACCGGGTGCCTGGAAGTTTCTTCCTATATGTATCCCTACAGCGCGTGGGAGGACAGTTATATTCACAACGCGTTTGAAAACGCAGGCGCAACCCTCAGCGGCGTGGAGACAGCGTACAAGGTGTTGAAAAAGAAGGGAAAGCTCGGGGAGAAGGACAACTTCAAGTTTATAACCTTCGGCGGAGACGGCGGAACATACGACATCGGCTTCCAATCCCTTTCCGGAGCTATGGAACGCGGACACGATATGGTCTATGTGTGCTATGATAATGGTGCCTATATGAACACCGGCATCCAGAGATCCTCGGCGACTCCGATGTTCGCGGACACGACTACAACACCTGCGGGCAAAGTGTCCAACGGCAAGATCCAGTACCGCAAGGACCTCAGCTCCATCATCGCGGAGCATTATGTGCCCTATGTGGCGCAGACTACTCTGACCAGGGACTTCAAGGACCTTCACAGAAAGGCGGAGACCGCGATCTACACACCGGGTGCTGCTTTCCTCAATATGATGACGCCCTGCCCCAGAGGCTGGCGCTATGAGATGAGCGAGATCATGGAGATCTGCAGACTGGCGGTGGAGACATGCTATTGGCCGCTCTTTGAAGTGGTGGAAGGAAAGTGGATCCTGAACTACGAGCCCAGAAAGAAGCTTCCGATCGAAGACTTCTTAAAGCCCCAGGGGAGATTCAAACATCTCTTTAAACCCGGAAACGAGCATCTGATCGAACTCTTCCAGCAGGAAGTGGACAAGAGGTGGGAGGATCTGCAGTACCGCTGCGCCAGATAAGGACAAGGCAGAAAATCGGAGGTGACACATGACGCTTCTAAGTTATCAGATTTTTAAGACAGTCG
>DJXS01000007.1:0-8818 GCA_002448395.1 Lachnospiraceae bacterium UBA6998
GTGCCGTCCTGAAGGCCCCGGATGATGGCCATACGGTCGCGCTCGGTGCGAAGAGGTGGATTGACCTTGGCGAGTGTTCCGCGGGTAAGGATCGCGTCTTCTGTGAGGGAGAAGTGATGGGGCGTCGCTTCAGCGTGAATGGAAGGGTGCTGAGTGCGGGCCCGGCGCACGTATTCAACGCCTTCCTCAGTGCTGATGTGCTGGATGCATAAAGGCGCGTCAAGGGAAGCGGCGATCTCCACGTCTCTGGCGATCAGAGTGTATTCCGCTTCGCGGGGAGAACCTTTGAGTCCCAGAGCCTGAGCGGCTTTGCCGCCGCCGTTGATGCCGTTTTCGGAGATGTAACTCTTGTCCTCTTCATGCAGGCTGACCGGGAGTTCCAGACCTTTGGCGATCCCCAGAGCTTCTGCCAGAAGGGAAGCGTCCATAATGGGGAGTCCGTCGTCGGTGAAACCGGCGGCTCCGCAGGAGGCGAGAGTGCGAAGGTCATTCAGCTCTTTGCCGGCCATGCCTTTGGTCACATTGGCGCAGCTGTAGAGGCGGACCGGAAGCGCGCGGCCCCTCTCAAGAATATCATTCAGTATTTCGGGAGAATCTACAGGGGGCTTCGTGTTGGCCATCAGAACGACGGAGGTATAGCCGCCCTTCACCGCGGACTGCGCGCCGGTGGCGAGATCCTCCTTGTAAGTGAAGCCGGGATCGCGGAAATGGGAGTGCGTATCGATGAGCCCCGGGCAGACAATCATACCGGATGCGTCCAGAACAGAGGCGCCGGCGGGAGCCATAAGGTGCTTCTCTATTTTGACAAAGCGGCCGTTGTCGATCAGAATGTCCCGTCTGCCTTCGGTTCCGGAAGCGGGATCGATCAGGTAACTATTCTGGATTAAAAGCATAAAGTTCTCTCCTGTGTGTATGGTTATCGGGACAATTACAGTATAACATGGAAGTGGCTGACAGCATTGTAGCAGAATCTGTATTTTCTGCTATAATTAGTATGTTAAAGTATGTGATGCGTTAAGAAAGGAATTTGTGATATGTGGGTTATACGCGCGCTGACCGCGCTTTTATTTGCGGCACTGATCATCCTGATCGACCTGCCGCTTCATCTGATCACTTCACTGATCGAGAAGGCCAAACCGGGCTCCTGCACTGAGTTCAGGCACAGTTACGCGAGATTCGCGATGCAGGGGATCTGGCTTTTGGCAGGCGGAAAAGCCATTATCCTCGGAATTAAGAATGTGCCGACGAACAGGGCAGTGCTGTTTGTGGGCAACCACAGGAGCATTTTTGACATCATCCTGGCGGGATCCCTCATCAGATATCCGGTCGGCTTTGTTGCCAAAAAAGAGCTGAAGGGAACGCCGATCACAATGATCATGGAGGAGATCCACTGCCTGTTCCTGGACCGCGAAGATCCCAGACAGGGCCTCAAGACGATCCTGACGGCGATCGACTATGTCAAGGACGGCATTTCGATGTTCATCTTCCCCGAGGGGACGCGCTGCAAGGTGGAGGGAACTTTTCTTCCTTTCCACGCCGGCAGTTTCAAAATAGCGACGAAGGCCAAGGTCCCGGTGATCCCGGTGACGATCGTAGGAATGGGCGATGTGTTTGAGGACCATTTCCCCCGCCCCAAGCGGGCGACGGTCGTGATCGAATTCGGCGAGCCGATCGAGACAGCTGATATGGACAGAAACGCTCAGAAGGAGCTTCCGGACAGGGTGAAGGCCATCATTGAGGAGACCTACGCCAGAGACAAGGTACTGATCACCGGCAAGTGACCGGAAACGCTGTCCGCAGACCGGGCATGGATCACCGGCAAGTGACCTGCCCCCGTTTGGAGAATACGGCTATGAAGAAAAAGACAACAATGACTGTGACGGAGATCAGGAGCCTTGCGGAAGGCATTTTCAGCATGAAGCTCCGGTATCCGGAAGGGGATGCGCCTGAGAAGGTATTGCCCGGCCAGTTCGCGGGGCTCTACCCGAACGATCCTTCCAAACTCCTGCCAAGGCCCATCAGCATCTGCAGATGGGAGCCTGATTCAGGCGAGCTTCAGTTTGTGTTCCGTGTGGCAGGCGCGGGAACCGCATCGCTGGCTGCGCAAAAAACCGGCGATAAAGTGGACATGCTGGGGATACTCGGAAACGGGTATGATCTGGGGAAACTTGCGGGAAAGAGAGTGCTGCTTCTCGGCGGAGGCATAGGGATCCCGCCCATGGTGGAATTGGCGGCGGCTCTTAACGGTATTCCCGGAAGCGAAGTGAAGGCAGTCATGGGATACAGGGACAGCAGCCTGTTTCTTACAGAGGAGCTGAAGAAGTACGGCAATCTTTTGATCGCCACGGAGGACGGAAGCGTCGGGACGAAGGGAAATGTCCTGGACGCGGTAAGGGAGAACGGCGTGACGGCGGATGCGGTCTGCGCCTGCGGCCCGATGCCTATGCTGCGCGCAGTGAAGAAGTTTGCGCAGGAGCAGGGGATCCCCGCCTATATTTCTCTGGAAGAGAGAATGGCCTGCGGCGTCGGCGCGTGCCTCGGATGCATCACGAAGACGGTGAAGACAGACAGCCATTCCCATGTACGGAACGCGAGGATCTGCACGGAAGGCCCGGTGTTCGACGCAGAGGAGGTGGAGATCTGATGAGGGAGGAGACTTACAGAAGTAAGCCTGATATGACTGTGAACATCGCCGGCGTGGAACTGAAGAATCCGGTGATGACGGCATCGGGGACGTTCGGGTCCGGTATGGAATATTCGGAATTTGTGGACCTGAACCATCTGGGAGCGGTCGTGACGAAAGGCGTGGCGAATAAGCCCTGGGAGGGAAATCCGACGCCCCGCGTGGCGGAAGTTTACGGGGGAATGCTCAATGCTATAGGCCTTCAGAATCCCGGGATCGATGTCTTTATCGAGAGGGACCTCGCTTTTTTGAAACAGTTCGATACAAAGGTCATCGTGAATGTCTGCGGACACACCGAAGAGGAGTATCTGGAGGTGGTGGAGCGCCTTGCGGATGAGCCGGTGGACATGCTGGAGATTAATGTGTCCTGCCCCAACGTCAAGCAGGGGGCGATCCAGTTCGGACAGGATCCGGGATGCCTTGAGGACATCACGGCGAAGATCAAGAGGATCGCGAAGCAGCCGGTCATCATGAAGCTGACGCCCAACGTTACTGATATATCGGTGATGGCCCGCGCGGCGGAGGCGGGAGGAGCAGACGCCATTTCGCTGATCAACACGATCACAGGCATGAAGATCGATATAGAGAAGAGAAGATTTGTACTGGCCAACAGGACAGGAGGGCTGTCCGGACCCGCGATCAAGCCGGTGGCAGTCAGAATGGTCTGGCAGGCTGCCCAGGCTGTAAAGATCCCAATCATAGGAATGGGCGGCATAGCCTCTGCGGAAGACGCGGTGGAGTTCATGCTTGCCGGCGCGTCAGCCGTTGCGGTGGGAGCCATGAATTTCCATGATCCGTACCTGACGCAGAAAGTAGTGGACGGCATGGAACAGTACCTGATGCGGCACAATATTCAAACAGTCAGAGAACTGACGGGGGCTGTCCAATGAGAAAAACGAAAGAAACGGCATATGCCAAGATAAACCTGAGCCTCGACGTACTGGGACGCCTGGAGAACGGCTATCACATCGTGAAGATGATCATGCAGACGATCGATCTGTACGACGAGCTGGTCTTTGAGACGCAGGACAGAGAGTGCCCTTCCATGGAGATCACGCTTGTATCAGACAGCGGTGAGATACCGGGAGGAGAGGACAACCTGATCGTGCGCGCCGTGCGCCGCATGGAGGCAAAATATGGAATCCGGAGAGACCTGAAGATCACCTTGAAGAAGAACATTCCGGTGGCTGCGGGAATGGCCGGAGGCAGCACGGATGCAGCAGCTGCGCTTCGCGCGGTGAGGGATCTGTTCGTGCCGGAAGTAAGTGACGAAGAACTGCAGAAGATCGGAGTGAGCCTGGGAGCGGACATTCCTTACTGTGTGACCGGAGGTACACAGCTCTCAGAGGGGATCGGAGAGGTCCTGGCTGTGCTACCTGACGCGCCGCAGTGCGGGCTTGTGGTCTGCAAACCGCCGGTGAACGTCTCTACTGCAGAAATCTATAAAAAGTACGACAGTCTCGAGTCGGTGACACATCCCGACATCGAGGCGCAGATCGAAGCGATCTCGAGAGGTGATCTCGAGGGGATGGCACGGCAGTGCGGCAATGTCCTGGAGGAAGTCACCGGGACGATGTATCCCGAGATCGGAGAGATCGAGAAGTTTTTTGAGAGCAAGGGAGCGCTGGAATCCAGAATGACCGGCAGCGGACCCACAGTTTTTGCTATTTTTGCAAGTGGGGAAGAGGCACAAAATGCCGCTGAAGCATTTGAAGCGGCGAACAAAGAGAGAGACTGCAGGGTCATTGCATGCAAATTCATTTATCGGATTTAAATGGAGGATTCAATGGGAGAAGATATTCTTACTAGTGCGGGTATGGCGATGACCGAAGAACAGCAGTCAATGCCGCTTCGCGACGCGGTGTTCATGTCTCTTCGCAAAGCGATCCTGACAGGAAAGCTCAAACCCGGCGACAGGCTCACAGAAGTAAAACTCGGCAAACTGCTCGGGACCAGCCGGACACCCATCAGGGAAGCGATCAGGCTGCTGGAACTGGACGGGCTTGTGACGATCGTCGCGGGGAGCGGCGCGAGAGTTTCCAGAATGACTGTGGAGGATCTTCAGGAAGTTATGGAGATCAGAAGCGCTCTGGAGCAGCTCAGCGCGGGGCTTGCAAGCGAGAGGATCACCGAGGCTGAAAAAGTTCAGCTCCGGGAAGCTTGTACATCCTTTAACCGGCTCACGCAGACCAGGGACAGTGTTGTGATCGCGGAAGCTGACGTGCGCTTTCACGACCTGATCCTGAAGGCGGCGAAAAACGGAAAGCTGAAGGGAATTCTGGATGGACTGGCAGATAATATTTACCGGTACCGGTACGAGTTCATTCAGGATGATCTGCGGTACGAGCATCTGATCGCTGAGCATCTTGATATTTATAACGCGATCGTGAGCGGAAACAGGGAAGAAGCTGAGAAGGCGGCGCAGGTTCATATTGACCACCAGTACAGGGCGATCAGGGAACAGCTCCTTTCGGAAAAAGGAGACCAATAGAGTTGGGAAGAGAAGTCTGGCTTACAGTGACAGGTGAGCAGAAGGACGCGGACGGACGCAGGGACCGCAATTCGACGCAGATCCGCGCCTGGTATGAGAGAAGAGAAGATAAGCATATCTTTGAATACCGGGAGAGAGATCCGCAGAGCGGAGCAGTTACGGATTCCAGGCTGGTCTTTTCCGCGGTACACTGCAGCATTGAGAGAAAAGGCGCTGTCAGCACTAAAATGCGTTTTTGGCCTGAGAAGGAAACAGAGTGTATGTATGAGACGGGATTCGGATCGATCCCGATGAAGCTATTTACAAAGCGCCTGGCCATGAGGGAGGTCGGCAGTAATTTCCACGGCAGAGTCGTATACGACCTGCATCTTCAGGGGGGAGATCCCATGGAGTGCGCGGTGACGGTCAAAGCGGAGCCGGTAAAATAAAAAGCACAGTATAAAAAAAGCGTACCGCATCGTGCGGCACGCTTTTTTATTGTTCTGACGGTAATAAATTGTGGATTCTGTCCGGGATCACTTGAGGGGCTTGGCGCCTGCCTTCTCCTGCAGTTTGTCCATCTGCTTGCGGAACCAGCTCTTCTTGACGGGGTTGTCGGAAACGAGCTTCTGTCCGCGCATGCCCTTGACTTCGACGATGTAGATACCGCTGACCATTGCCTTGACCTGCTTGTTGATCGGGATCAGGTCGAATACCTTCTCATCGGCGATAAGGTTCATGAATCTGGAGCCCACCTTGGCCTTAACGATCGGCACCTTGGAACGGCGCGCATACCACGGTGTCTGCGAGATGACTTCCTCGGGAAGTCCCGACTCCTTGAGTTTGAGTCTCTTCTTGTCTACGGCCATGATGACTACGGGCTGCTTGTTGGCCTGTATACGCTCATTCTGCTCTGCCTGCTGTTTTTCAAGACGCTTGCCTATGAAATACAGCGCCACAAGAACTCCGATCAGGATGACCAAGATTACTAATAAAACGATTGTACCTGTCTTCAAATCAGTACCCTCCTAGAAATACGCTACTTAGCATTTTAACATTGAATGATAGGCAAGGCAACAAGCGAATTTAAAGTTAAAGCGGGCATTTATGGCAAAAATTTATAGCAAGTTCATAATTGCGTAATACAAAAAGCTTTTAAGAATCGGCCTGTTATGCTAAACTATACTAGTTATTCTCGGATTATTATGAAATACTTTTCAAAAATATTATAGAAAGGCAGAATGAACTTATGAAGAAAAGAACATTGGCAGCCGTCATGACGGCGGTGATCGTGCTGGCGATGACAGGATGCGGTAATACCGGCGCGAAGACAGAATCTGCCGCAGCGGCGACGACGCAGGAAGCTGCGGAAGAAGTTGCGGAAAAGGAAGAGTGGATGACCGAGCCGACTGCTTACCTGTCCGGCATCACAGCTTCCGATTATGTGGATCTTCCCGCTGATTACGCGTCTATGACGGTCGAAGTGGAGCCTGTAACGGAAGTTACGGACGAAGAAGTCGAGGCGATGATCGACCAGCAGAGACAGGCGAAGAGAGAACTTCAGGAAGTGACGAAGAGGAACAAGGTCCAGGAAGGTGATGTAGTCAATATCGATTACGTCGGCAGGATCGACGGAGAAGAGTTTGACGGCGGATCCGCGGAAGGCTATAATCTTGAGATCGGCTCCGGTTCCTTTATCGATGGCTTTGAGGACGGACTGGTAGGTCACAAGGTCGGCGAGACCGTCACACTTGAGCTGACATTCCCGGAGAATTACGCGGACTCCACAAAGGCAGGCGTAGACGCCGAGTTCGATGTCACGATCAATTCGATCCAGCAGTATGAAGTACCCAAGCTGACAGATCAGTTTGTGACGGAACTTGGAATCACCGATGATTTCGGCAACGCTGTGAATACGGTTGACGGACTGCGCACTTACGTGAGAAATTACCTTGTGGAGAATTACGAGAGCCAGTATACTCAGAGACTTGAGGAGGCGATCAGGAATTCTCTGTATGAGAAGAGCACCTTCAAGAAGGACATTCCTGAGGCTATGATAGAGAGAATGAACGAGTCTATCGCATCGGAACTCACTGCTTACGCGCAGCAGTACGGTGTTGACCTCAAGACACTCATGCAGCTCGCATATGGATCCACTGAGGACAGCTACGAGCAGGATATCAAGGACATGGCTTCCGAGAGCATCAAGAAGAACATCATTCTCAAGGCTATCGGCGACAAAGAGGGACTGAGCATGAGCGATGACGACTTCCAGGCGGAACTGGAAGTAGCTATCAGCAACAGCGGATATACTTCGGGTGATGACGTTCCCAGAGAGGACCAGGAGTCCTACAGAGAGATCCTCGACCGCAGGAAAGTCATGGATTTCCTCAAGAGCAAGACCACTGTGAACGCACCTGCAGCAGAAGAGGGATCTACCGGTGCGACAGCAGCGGCGGCTGAGACAGAAACGGTCAAGTAAATATATTTTGAAATAAAAGGAGTGGGAAATAAGACTATGAGACAGGATTATCAGCTCGTGACGGTTCGCGGGCTTTTCGACAGCAAAGAGAGTTATGCAGACAAGACGGTCACTGTGGGCGGCTGGATCCGCAACAACCGCGACTCCAAGTCCATCGGATTCATTGCGCTGGCAGACGGCTCCTGCTTCCAGAATCTGCAGCTGGTGTACAGCAGCGATCTGGAGAATTTCGCTCAGATTGCGAAGATGAATGTCGGCGCCGCGATCATCGCGACAGGCAAAATAGTGCTGACCCCGAACGCGAAGCAGCCCCTGGAGATGCAGGTGGAGAAGATCGAGCTGGAAGGAGCTTCCACCTCCGATTATCCGCTGCAGAAGAAGCGCCACAGCTTTGAGTATCTCAGAACTATCCCGCACCTTCGTCCCCGCACCAACACATTTGCGGCGACATACCGCGTCCGCTCGCTGATCGCCTATGCGATCCACTCCTTCTTCATGGAGAGAGGCTTCGTCTATGTGCACTCCCCCATCATCACGGGCAGTGACGCAGAAGGCGCAGGCGAGATGTTCCAGGTGACGACCCTTCCTCTGGACGAGCTTCCGCTCACAGAGGACGGCAAGGTCGATTATTCCCAGGATTTCTTCGGAAAGCCTACCAACCTGACGGTCAGCGGCCAGCTCGACGTCGAGACTTTCGCGTTTGCTTTCCGCGATGTCTATACATTCGGACCTACTTTCCGCGCGGAGAAGTCCAACACAACCCGCCACGCGGCTGAGTTCTGGATGATCGAGCCCGAGATGGCTTTCGCGGATCTGCAGGACGATATGGAGAACGCCGAGGCTATGCTCAAGTATGTCATCCGCTATGTACTTGCGAATGCCCCCGAAGAGATGAAGTTCTTCAACCAGTTCGTGGACAAGGGCCTCATCGAGCGCCTTGAGCATGTAGTCAATTCCGAATTCGGACATGTGACCTATACAGAGGCTATTGAGATCCTTGAGAAGAACAACAAGAACTTCGACTTCAAGGTATACTGGGGCTGCGATCTGCAGACCGAGCACGAGAGATACCTCACTGAGGAAGTTTTCAAGCGCCCTGTCTTCGTGACAGATTATCCCAAGGAGATCAAGGCGTTTTATATGAAGCAGAATCCGGACGGCAAGACTGTCGCGGCTATGGACT
>DJXS01000007.1:8939-11308 GCA_002448395.1 Lachnospiraceae bacterium UBA6998
GCGGCAGCCAGCGTGAGGATGACCTGGAGAAACTGGAGAAGCGCATGGACGAGCTGGGAATGGAGAAGGAGACTTACCAGTTCTACCTCGACCTTCGCAAATACGGCAGTGTGCGCCATGCCGGCTACGGCCTCGGCTTCGAGCGCTGCGTTATGTATCTGACCGGTATGGGCAATATCAGAGACGTGCTGCCCTTCCCCAGGACTGTCGGCAACTGCGAGCTTTAAGAAACCACGTGAGACAGGAGCGGGAGCTCCTGTCTCATTGTTGTATTATGGAGGAAATATGGAGAAAGAACTGATCATCGTTCTGGATTTTGGCGGCCAGTACAAGCAGCTGATCGCGAGAAGAGTCAGAGAGTGCAATGTATACTGCGAGATTCATCCCTATACCAGGACGCCGGGGGAGATCCTGGCGATGCATCCCAAGGGAATCATTCTTACGGGAGGCCCTAACAGCGTCTATGCAGAGGATTCACCGACCTGTGACAAGGCTCTTTTCGGATTGGGAATCCCTGTGCTGGGCATCTGCTACGGCTCGCAGCTCATGGCGCATAAGCTGGGCGGCACTGTGAAGACGGCACCTGTCAGCGAATACGGACATACCAAAATAGCGCTGGACGGCGTGGAAAGCGGCTCCAAACTGTTCAAAGGAATTTCTCCTTCTGAGAATACCTGCTGGATGAGCCACACGGACTATATTGCCAATCCCCCCAGAGGGTTTAAGGTCTCCGCCCACACTGAGAACTGCCCTGTGGCAGCCATGGAGAACTCCGGCAGCAGGCTCTACGCGGTTCAGTTCCACCCGGAAGTAGTGCATACGCCCTTTGGCACGCAGCTTCTGCGCAACTTTGTGATGGACATTTGCGGATGCACCGGAAGCTGGAAGATGTCCTCCTATGTGGAGACAACCGTGAAGGAACTCAGGGAGAAGATCGGAGACGGCAAGGTACTCCTGGGCCTTTCCGGAGGCGTGGATTCCTCTGTAGCAGCAGCCCTGCTCGCAAAAGCAATCGGAAAGCAGCTAACCTGCGTCTTTGTGGACCACGGACTTCTTCGAAAAGATGAAGGGGATGAAGTGGAAGCGGTATTCGGTCCTGAAGGACCCTTTGAACTGAACTTCGTCAGAGTCAACGCGCAGGACAGATTTTATATCAAACTCGCGGGTATAACAGATCCCGAGATGAAGAGAAAGATCATCGGCGCGGAATTCATCAATGTATTTGAAGAAGAAGCCAAACGGATCGGAGAAGTGGACTTCCTGGCGCAGGGAACTATCTATCCCGATGTGGTGGAGAGCGGCACCGGAAGCGGCGGAGCAGTGATCAAATCCCACCACAACGTCGGCGGACTGCCGGAGCATGTGAACTTCAAGGAGATTGTAGAGCCTCTTCGGATGCTCTTCAAGGATGAAGTCAGGCAGACAGGACTGGAACTTGGCCTTCCCAGGCATCTTGTATTCCGGCAGCCTTTCCCGGGCCCCGGCCTGGGCGTCAGGATCGTCGGCGATGTCACAGCCGAGAAGGTCCGGATCGTTCAGGAGGCAGACGCGATCTTCCGCGAGGAACTGGAAAAGGGCGGCATTGATGTCGGAAAAGGACAATTTTTTGCCGCGCTTACCAATATGAGGTCAGTGGGCGTCATGGGCGACGGAAGAACTTACGATTATGCCGTGGCTCTGCGAGGCGTGCTGACGAGCGATTTTATGACGGCGGAAGCAGCAGAGATTCCGTGGAATGTGCTGCAGATCTGCATGACGCGTATCATCAATGAGGTGAAGGGCGTTAACCGCGTGCTCTATGACCTGACGAGCAAGCCGCCGGGAACGATCGAACTTGAGTGATAACAAGGAATGCACCTTCACACAGAAGTGACAGACGCGAAGCGGATGTAGAGATAATAAAAGAGAGCGGATGCCGTGCTTGCACGAGCAGACGCTCTCTTTTTTATCTCGTAAAACCGACAAGCGGGAGGTTTCACTTCTGTGGGAAGGTATACTCCGCCAACATACAGCTCGAGCGCGCCCTCGGGCGCGGTCGAGCCGGGCCTGCGACACCCCCCTTCACAAATTTTCTTACATGAAAGCCTGCCAATTTCGTTCCTCTCTTGGAAATATCTATCGGTTGGGCACAGTGCTCAGGAATTACTGATTTGTACCTATGAACGGCAAAGGCTGACTCCGCTCAAAGATATGTGCCTAACAAGAGCATACCCATACTATTTATGAGAATGTTGAGTATTCGCCTCAGCGAATATAATTAATCAATGCAAGAGTTCGAATTTGTACTGAGTGTAGAATTATAATGTGATCATTAATGGGGATTTGCCGGGATGTTGTGAAATCTGGATTTGCCGGGATGAAGTGATTCC
>DJXS01000002.1 GCA_002448395.1 Lachnospiraceae bacterium UBA6998
CCAACAAGCAGGTCGGCGTTATGTCGGGCGGTAACCAGCAGAAGGTCGTTCTCGGCAAATGGCTGATGAGAGATCTTAAGCTCCTGATCGTTGACGAGCCTACGGCCGGTATCGACGTCGGTGCTAAGGACGAGATCTATCAGATCCTGGAGAACCTTGCCAAGCAGGGCGTGGCGGTCATCGTTGTTACATCTGACCTGCAGGAGCTGCTTCGTGTCTCACACAGGATCATCGTCATGCGCAAGGGCGATATTGTGAAAGAGTTTAAGAATGTAGAGGTCACGCAGTCCAAGGTACTTTCCGCTGGACAGGGTGTAGAAGAGGAGGCGGAATGATGAAGAATTTTAACTGGAGTAAATACAGTAAACCGATCATCCTCGTCGCATTTATTGTTGTTTTGTCCATCCTTCGTCCGAAGGCATTCCTTTCACTGGATAACTTCAGTAACGTGCTGTGGTCAGTAGCAGTTATCGGTATCATGGTCTCCGGAACGATCTTCGTATTCCTGATCGGTGGTATCGACCTTTCCATTGCGACCTTGTGCGCGTTCTCCGCAGTCATTGCCGTCACGGTCACCCATAATTTGGGAGATACGCCCGGCGCTGTTATTGCAGGTGTGTTTGCGGCTCTGATTGCAGGTGCCCTGGCAGGTGCCATTCATGGTATTGTCATCACGACTTTCAAGATCCCGGCATTCCTGGTGACATTCGCTACACAGAGTATTTTCCTCGGACTTGCTATGGTCATGACCAACAACAAGATCATCAGCTGCACAGTTCCCGCTTTCACGGCGATCGGTGCTTTCAAGATCCTTGGATTCCCGCTCCCTGTTTATTTCATGGCGATCATCGCGGTTATCAGCTGGTATGTGCTGAGAAAGACTGTTTACGGCAGATATGTCTATGCGGTCGGCGGCAACCCGACAGCATCTGAGATTTCCGGTATCAACGTAAAGCTCGTATCGATCATCTGCTACGTTCTCTCCGGACTTACAACTGCTATGGGTGGTATCGTGCTCGCGTCCATGACGCAGCAGGCATCCTCCTCCACCGGCGCAGGATACACCAATGATGTTATCACGGCAGCCGTTATCGGCGGTGTTTCCCTTCTCGGCGGCGAAGGTACCGTTCCCGGCGCGATCTTCGGTGCAGTCCTTATGGGACTTCTGAACAACGGTCTGAACCTGATGTCCGTACCGTCCACACACGCAGGTCTGGTAAAGGGTCTGGTTATCGTAGTAGCAGTTGCGTTCGACGCTATGCAGCACGCAGATCAGTCCAGAAAGAAAGTTAAAAAGGTCAAAAAAGCGAGTGCCTGATCTTTTGACAAACAATCATAAATGATGTCAGAATGAGGATTACTTATGAAAAAAATTGATGCACATTTACATCTGGCCAAGATCGTAGCGGGTTACTGCAGACGCGGTGAGCTGCGCGCCATCGGCGGCGGCAAATGCCAGTGGGGAAGCGGCGAAGTATTCCAGCTTTTCCCCCAGACCGGCGAATATGGCGAGGATTGCTTCACAGCAGAGCAGGCTCTGGCGATCATGGACCGCAACGACGTAGAGAGAGCTGTTCTTATGAATGGCAGCATGTACGGCTTCCAGAATATCTATCACGAGGAGCTTCTCGAGAAGTATCCCGACCGCTTCTGCCCTTCCTGTGAGGTGGAGCCTTTCGCAACCAACCACATGGAGACACTGCACAGATTCCTGGAAGAGAAGCATTTCCATCTCGTTAAATTCGAAGTCAGTTCCGGCGGCGGACTTATGGGCTGCCACGATCCCTTCGATCTGTCCGGCGACAGAATGATGGAGATTTACAAGCTGATCGAGAAGCACAAAGGCGTGGTCGCGCTGGATGTCGGCGATATTTTGATGGAGAGCCATCAGACCGCCGCTCTGATGCGCATTGCTGACAGATGCCCTGACCTCAAGGTCGTTATCTGCCACCTTCTGGCTCCCATGAGAGAGAAGAAGAAAGAGTGGAAGGCAGAACTGCAGATGCTCAGCCAGGCCAATGTCTGGTTCGACATCGCTGCGATGCCCAAGATCATGTCTCCCGATGTATATCCTTATCCGGAGACAGTCGATACTCTGGCGGAAGCGAGAGATATCATCGGCGCAGACAGGATGATGTGGGGAACAGATGCTCCGTTCGCTGCTACGCAGGATTCTTACGAGCATCTCACAGATTATCTTGAGAAGTCCAATGTATTCTCACAGAAAGAGCTGGAAGACATCTATTACAACAACGCTAAGCTTGTCTACTTCAGCTGAGTAAAATAACAAACAGAGGGGTCGGGAAGAAATGTCCTCCATTTCTTTCCCGGCCCCTTTCCTTTGCGAAAAAAACGGCGCGGCTTTTAAGAATTGCTGTTCTTAAAGCCGCGCCGTTGCGTGTCAGAATTATTTCTCTCAGGTTGTGTACAGGATCAGCGCGATCATCTCGATCGGCTCGCCGATGGCCTCGATGGAATGGCACTCGCCGTCACCGCAATAGTATACATCGCCGGGCTGTACATCAACGATCGTTCCGTTGTCGTTGTACTTGCCGCTGCCGGAAAGGATGTAATAGGTCTCAGCATCGCCCTTGTGCGTGTGGAGGCCGATCTTGCTTCCGGGATACACCGTCGTATGCCCGAATACACGTCCCTTATTCTCCATTTCCTCAGGTCCGTTCAAGAGACTTCTCACAGTGATCTCACCGACGCCGTTAAAGGGAGACGGCTTCCGGATGCTGATCTTATCGTCACTTCTTCTAATCATAATTACCCTCCTGTAAGTTGTGTGAAATACTGAACAGTTTAAATATAGTTTATATTAATTATACTAGATGGACTCGGATTCTTAAATTGTTTCATATGCAAAAACCAAGATTTGATTCCCGGGTAAACATGTCATTTTTGACCTGTATTATGTCATATCCGACATGCGGCTTGTATTTCTGTTTTCAAGTGCTATAATCGGGGCGTTCCAAAGGAAAACGCCAGGATGGACATGCTATGCTCATGACTGACTGGCGGTTTTTTTATTGCAGAAGCGCCGCATGGGCGCTCTTGTCAGTCATTATAGAAAAGAGGAATAGTTATGAGCATGTTACTGGAAACTGCACTTGCGTTGTTTGCCGGGCTGATGATGACCCGTGTTTTCAAGTATCTGAAACTGAACTTTCCGGATGTGACGGCGTTTCTGATCGCCGGCGTCCTTGTGGGTCCCTTTATGCTGGGAAGACTCGGCATTCATGGAGTCGGATTTAACACGATGCAGGACCTTGAGGCCGTAAGTCCGCTCTCAAATGTTGCACTTGGATTTATCGCCTTTGATATCGGCAACGAGTTCCGACTGGCGCAGCTTAAGGAGACCGGGAAAACGGCCACAGTGATCGGCGTAATTCAGGCGCTGATGGCGACACTGTTTGTTGACGCAGTCCTGATCATGCTTCATTTTATTCTCGGACCGGAAGTGCTGCCGCTTCCTGTAGCGATCACTTTGGGCGCGATCGCATCAGCTACTGCGCCCGCAGCGACCCTTATGGTCGTCAGACAGTACAAGGCCAAAGGCCCGGTCACAGAACTGCTCCTTCCTATAGTCGCACTCGATGACGCGGTGGGACTGGTCGTGTTCTCGGTATCTTTTGGCATAGCGCAGGCAATGGCCGGCGGAACACTGGACTTCGTTTCGGTCATTGTCAATCCGCTGCTGGAAATTGTGTTTTCACTGATCCTGGGCGCGGTGATGGGAACGCTGCTCACTGTGCTGGAGAAGATTTTCTTCTCCAACTCCAACCGCCTGTCTCTGACGATCTCTTTCGTGATCATGACGATCGCGATGGCTTCGCAGGAATTTGAACTCGGCGGTGGAGCAAAGATCAGTTTTTCGTCACTACTTGTATGTATGATGCTGGGAACGGTCTTCTGTAATTTCAGCGAGTATTCTGTGGATATCATGAACCGTTCATCCAAGTGGACGTCACCGCTGTACGCGCTCTTCTTCGTGCTGTCCGGCGCGGAGCTGGATCTGGGCGTGTTCCGCTATCCCGCAATCGTGCTGATCGGCGTTGTCTATATCCTGATGCGCTGCCTCGGAAAGTATTACGGCGCTCGGCTCAGCAGTTCACTCATGCACTGCAATGAGACGGTCCGCAAATATCTCGGAATCACTCTGTTCCCGCAGGCCGGCGTTGCGCTCGGCATGGTGGTCACAGCGCAGGCACTGGGAGAAGAGATGGGCAGTATGGTGCGCAATATCATACTCTTCAGTGTCCTGGTCTATGAGCTGGCAGGCCCGCAGCTGACAAGGATCGCGCTGACGAAGGCCGGCGAGATCAAGGCAGGCGCGGATGACGCCAAGAACAGGGCCCGCTTCGAGAAGAAGGCCAAAATAGCATAAATTGAGCTTAATCTTTAAAAAAACACAGATTTCTCGTGGCATGCGGTGAACAGTGCCGTATATCTAAACAGTTATAAGAAAAACAAAAAAGTATTTTATGTTTAGATAAAGGAGATAGTTATGAGAAAGATGAAGTTATTCACAATTGCAGCAATCATGGCACTGGCTTTGGCGGCAGTCGGCTGCGGCGGCAAAATTGAGGAGTCCAACTCCATGCTGTCGATCGTGATCGAAGATGAAAAAGTGTGTGAGATTGAGCTTTCGGATACAGGCGAAGACAGCTCCGTGTCATCTGCTGCACTGGTAATCGCAGATGGCGAGGCACTCGTGATCGAGCCCAGCCTCGAAGAAGGAGATAAAGTCCTGATCCAGATGAAGTCCGGCGCGGAGAATGAGAGCATCGATGCAGTTCCCGATATGAGTGATCCGGACTATGAGATAACTGTGGAAGGCAATCAAGCCTTGCAGTATTCTCTGAATCCCGGTTCCTACAGAGTAAACATACTCCCTGAGAAGAATACCAACGGCACGATCACAATGACAGTGCAGACGGTTAAGTGATGTTGGGAAAACTGAATAATCAGATTTGATAATAAAATGGAAACTAAGCCGCTGCTGTGATGCAGCGGTTTTTTTATGCTAGAATGTATGTAATGATCGAAATGTAAATCAAGTGTTCGAAGGAGAGTGAGCGGATGTTTGAAAAGATCAGAAAAATGCGGTCCAATATGGCCATCTATATAACGTCAAGCGTTGTGACCCTGTTGGCCGTGTTCGGGATCAGTGTCTGTATAAGTGGTATTATCAGTTTCACAAATGCTTTTGATGAAATGAATTCAACCACCACTTTTCATATGGCGTATACTGCCGCCTCTCTGGTGAACGGCGATCACATTAAAGCCTATTTGGCAGGAGAAGAGCCGGAAGAGTACGCCCGCACTAAGAGGATTCTGGATGCCTATTGCCATAGGATGAGTGTTTCTTTGATCTATGTCATCGATGTGGATCAGACTGATTATGAGAGATTTGTGTCGGTTTTCAACGCTGTGGATAATTCTGTGGATGATTCCAATTACGAGCCATGGGAGATCGGACATAAACGTGAGACCACCAATGAGGAATACAGGAAGAGTTACGAAGAATTATACAATAAGGAAAAAGAGTATGCGACTATCTACCGGCTGCGTCCGGGGAATGGCCTGAACCCCCATATTACCACGATCGTTCCGGTTACGAATTCGGAGGGAGATGTGTCGGCTCTTCTCTGTATTCAGCGCCCGATCCTTGAACTGGAGAAGGCCATCATCAGGTTCATGCTGCATATCGTTGTTATAGTGCTCATACTGGCGGTGCTGGCTTCGAATCTGGCGGCAAAGTCTCTGGCAAAATGGGTCTTCATCCCGATCAAGAGAGTCTCGGACGAGGCGTCCCGTTTCGCCCGGGAGAACACCAAGGGCGAGGAACTCGGAGACGTCAGCAGATTTGAGGAGATCGACACCCTGTCCCGCTCGATCGATAAGATGGAGACGGATATGGTCAACTATATTGAGAACCTGACTGCGTACACGGCGGAAAGGGAGAGAATCGGGACGGAGCTGTCTTTTGCCAAAAATATACAGCACAGCTCGCTGCCGACCACATTTCCGGCTTTCCCTGACAGAACGGATTTCGACATTTATGCTTCTATGACGCCTGCCAGAGAGGTGGGAGGAGATTTCTATAACTTCCGGCTGCTCGACGACGATCACCTTGCGATGTGGATCGGAGACGTCTCGGATAAAGGAGTGCCCGCGGCGCTGTTCATGATGGCGATCAATATCGTGATCAATAACAGGGCCAGCATGGGCGGAACGCCTGCGGAGATCATGGCCTTTGTCAACAATAACATCTGCGAGCACAACAAGGCGAATCTGTTCGTCACGATATGGCTGGGGATCCTGGAACTCTCAACGGGCCGCCTGACCTTTGTCAATGCTGGCCATGAGGAACTGGCGGTATATCATAAAGGCGGAAGATTTGAACTCTATAAGGTCAAGCACAATGTCGCTGTAGGCGTATTTCCGGACATTGAGTATACGAACTATGAACTTCAGCTTGGCAGAGGCGACAAGCTGTTCGCTTATACGGATGGTGTTCCGGAAGCTACAGATATGTTTAATAAGCTTTACACAACGGGCAGGATGCTCGAGGCTCTGAACAGGTACCGCGACGGATCGCCGCAGGAGGTCCTGGAGGGTGTGCATAAGAGCGTCAAAGAGTTTGTCGGCGACAGACCTCAGTTCGACGACCTGACAATGCTGGGCTTTGAATTGAAGTAATTTACGCTCCCCGATAAACTTCCGGGGCGAGCTCGACGAACAGGTCGATCAATGTTTTAAGGCCGGCATGCAGGTAGAGCGATTTGCGGTAGACCAGGCAGATCTGGCGCACGTCGATCTGGCCTGCCATGAGCGGATCGATGCGAAAATAGCGGATGCCCTCCTGCGCATACTCCGGGTGGGAATAGATCTCGGGGGCGATCACGATGCCGAGCCCGCTCTTTACAAGACCGAGTGCAGTGACAATGTTGCGGCACACCAACCGTGTCTGCGGCAGAAAGCCGGCGGATTCATAGATGCGCCGTGAGAGAGCAGTGAGGTTCTGCGGTTCTGCCAGCATGAAGAAGGGCAGTTCGCCAAAATACTGCATTGGCACAATTTCTTCCGTCACTTTTGACGGATCCATAGTGACTACCTGAGCTTCCGGGGTGATCCCCGGGAGCTCTTTTATGTACACTTCCGGAACGGCCAGCACCAGATGCTCCTGGGCGAGGACGATGTTTTGATAGTTGAGTGAATCCGGGTGCGGCACATCGATGATCAGGTCGAGCTGCTCTTCCTCGAGCATTGTCCGCAGCTGGTAAGTGGGCTTTTCCTCCAGAAAGATCTCGCTATAGGGGAACAATTCATAAAAGCGCGGGAGGATGCGGGGCAGCAGGATCGAGCTTCTGTGCGGGCTGATGCCCAGACGGATCAGGTGGCTGCCCTCCTCCTTGATGTCCCCGATCCGCGCGTCCAGCTGTTCCCGGGAGTGCAGCGTGTTCAGGGCCCAGTCGTAGAAGAGCTGTCCCGCGAAGGTAAGGTTCAGAGCGCCGCGGTTGCGCTCGAAGAGCTCGACGCCCAGCTCCTTCTCCAGATTCTGAATGCTCAGAGTCAGCGAAGGCTGGGAGATGAAGAGCTTTTTGGCGGCTTTTGTGATGCTCTTTTCCTGCGCGGTGGTGATAATATATTGCAGCTGGTTCCAGTTCATTGCACAAGACCTCCTTGGTATAATATAGTTTAAAACTATGGAAATGCAAGAAAATTATATATTATACAAATGCTCAAAGCAATGGTAAGGTATAAATGGAAACACGATATTTTGCCGTACAAATACGATTTGAAAACGGCAGCAAAATATATAGGAGACCCACATGGATAGGATCAAAAAAGGATTATCCATATTCGCTTTTTTCTTTAAGATCGGCTGCTTCACCTTCGGTGGAGGCTGGGCGATCCTGGCGCAGATGGAGCAGGAATTTGTCGACAAGCGGCAGATCATAACCAAGAGCGAGCTGCTTGAAATGGTGGCGGTCGGCAAGTCGGCGCCGGGCATCATGATCACCAATATCAGCCTGCTGTTCGGCTATCACGTAGCGGGCGTCTTCGGCGGTCTCTGCGCGGTATTCGGCATCATAACCCCGGCAGTCATAATTCTGTCCATCGTCACACTTTTCTACAATTCTTTCAAAGATAACTACTGGGTGCACGCGGGACTGACCGGTCTGCGCGCGGCTGTAGTGCCGATCATCGGAAGCGCCGCCCTGTCTCTGGGCAAAGACGCACTCCGCACGCCGCCGGCCATCGCCATTTGTCTTGTAGCGTTCTGTCTGTCCCTGCTTGCCGGAGTCAGCAACATCGTGCTCGTGCTGGCAGGAGTCGTCGGAGCCCTTGCCTGGTGGGCAGGCACCCGTATCAAAAAAGAGAGGGTTCAGGAAGCATGATCTACGCACAATTATTCTTATCTTTTATGAAAATAGGCTTCACGAGTTTCGGCGGCATGTCCATGATCCCGCTGATCCTGGAGGAGATGACTTCCCACGGCTGGATGACCCCTGAAGACCTCTCTAATCTCGTGGCTATAGCGGAGATGACTCCCGGACCTCTGGGGATCAACTGCGCGACCTTCACAGGTACGCAGACCGCGGGCTTTGCGGGCAGCGTTGTAGCAGTGCTGGGAGTCCTTATGCCGGCCTTCACGCTGACAATGGTCATCGCCATTTTCTTTGAAAAATTCAAGGACAGCAGTGTCATGCGGCGCATCATGTTCGTCGTAAAACCGATCTGCATTGCCATGATCCTCAGTGTTATCGTGACACTGAGCTCAACCACTTATTTTGTGGAGGGAGCTGTTCAGCCCTTTTCCATTGGCATAGCGGCGCTTATGCTGTATCTTCTTATTAAGAGAAAGTGGTCGGTGCCGATGGTTATCACGAGCTCAGCGATGCTGGGCGTGATTTTCTATGGCGTTTTGCCTATGGTAAGGGGATAGGGAACGCATTGAAATCGTATCGGTGTGTTTCTAAATAGAAAGAGAACGCCTTGAAACAGTATTGCCGCGCCGCCACTGGTAATGGGAACAGAGAGGAAAGAGAAATTGACCGGAACGGCGGAATGGATCGGAAATTGCGCATGGAATGCCCTCATTGAAGAGGTGAACACAACTCCCAAGCCCGGGCTTGTGGACCTGTATTCCAACGGCGCGCATACAGATATGGACGCAGAAACTTTCAGACGCAGCGCGGAAGCACTGCGCCCTTTTTTTGTGAAAATGGCGAGGGAAGGGCTCTCTTTTGACGGATCCGCGCAGGATCTGTTCATGGGACTGAGGGGCGTGGGTATCGATGCGGAGCAGGCGATGTACGCGGCTACCGGCGGGGTGAACACACACAAGGGTGCGATCTTTACCTTCGGGATCTTCTGCGCGGCAGCTGGCCGGTGCCTGAAAGAGCAGCGGGCGCTCACAGCGCTGGGACTTCTTGAAATGGAACAGGAGATGACAGTGCGGGTGCTGTCGGTGGAACTGGAAAAACTGAGGGGAAACACCGGCATAACCGGCAGAGAAACCCACGGCGAGCGCAATCTCCATCGTTATGGTACAGCGGGATGCCGCGGGGAAGCCATTGAAGGTTATCCGGGCGTGTTCGGGATCGCGCTGCCGGTACTGCGCGCAGGCCTTGCTGACGGCAGGGACTGGAACCGTGTCAAGTTGCAGGCACTCCTGACCCTTATGGCGCACACAGAAGATTCCAACATCCTTTCCCGCCAGAATCCGGCAGTGCTGAGAGCCGTACAGGAAGAAATGATCGAATTCCTGCGCTGCGGCGGGGCCTATCGCGAAGACGCGATCAAGCTTCTTGAAGATATGGACGCGGACTACTCGCGGCGCGGCATCAGCGCCGGCGGCTGTGCGGACCTTCTTGCGGCGGCGATTTTTATACTGGAGTTGACGGAGGGCTGCCGGTTTGGAGAGGACTAGGGGCTGGCACCTGCCTTTCGGCTGAGGCCAGGCTGCCAGTTGTGGGGGTTGGCACCTACCTGTAGGCTGCCGGTTTGGAGAAATTGTGGGGGTTGGGCACAGAACGCTTTTTTGGCAAATTATACACAACGAATTATCAGGATATAGTGCATCATGTGTCAAAATATCGAAATCAACAAAATGACAAAATCAAATAAACAATATTCCGTCTGCTGTTGGGTATAGATAGCAAGTAATTGTTATCTGTACCCAATTTTCTTGATTTTCCAGAAATGTTGTGTCCAATCTTTTGTATATAAAATCAGAATTCCTTCCTTTGTGTCCAACTCGTTTCATGCCGCTTCATCGTAAGAAGAATCTCGAGTTAAAACATGATAGAATACAGATATATACCATGAACAAATGAACTGACCGCAATGGGAGGCGAAGCGTGAAAAGGCTCACAGCAATTCTGCTCGTAATAGCATTGATAATATCGGCATGTGCTGCACCTGCCGGTGCAGGCGGCAGCGAAAGCGGAGAACCCGGCAGCCAAACCGAAGAAGCCTTTACATCAAGCGAAGAAACCGGCCGGCAAAGCGAAGAAACCGGCCGGCAAAGCGAAGAAATCGGCCAACAAAGCGAGGGAACCAGCTTCCAAAACGAGAAAGAAACCGCCCAACAAACCGAGGAAGAATCCTCCCTCCTGGGCGAAGAAGGATTTGTGCCCGCAGAAGAGCCGAAGGAGGAAGCCGCTGAGGAACCCGCCGTCGAGGAACTTCACGAGGTTTCTGAAGAATCAGATGATTCAGAGCCGGACATCATCGAATCAGACACGATGCAGGAAACCGAGGAATCCAAACCCCGCCTGGTCATCCTAGAGGAGAATGGCGACGATTACAGAAGTGCCGCCGGCCTCAAAACTTCCGATATAGACAAGAAGACTTCTCAGCTGCATGCCGTGACGAATGGAAGCGGAGGTTCGAATACCAGCGGCAAAACCGGCGGCAAAACTGCGGCAAAACCGGTCAAAGACTACACTGTCATGGTGTATATTGTGGGATCGAACCTGGAGAGCCGGCTCGGAGCCGCGACAAATGATATAGCGGAGATGAAGCAGGCGGGAATCGATTTCGGAAAGACCAATCTTCTGGTCTGCACGGGAGGCAGCCGCCGCTGGGTGAGCGATATTTCCAACAAGTTCAACAGCGTGCTGGACCTGTCGGCGGAGAGGGGATCGCAGATCATCGCGCAGACGCAGGAGAGCGCGGACATGGGAATGCCGCAGACGCTGACAGAGTTCATCAACTACTGCGTGGCGTTTTACCCGGCAAAACATTACGGGCTGATCTTCTGGGATCACGGCGCAGGGCCTCTGTGGGGATATGGGAGCGATGAACTGTTCGGAAATGACAGCCTTTTGCTGGCCGAGCTGCGCAGAGCCATGGACGCAACAGTGTTCGGGCCGCAGCGCAAGCTGGACTGGGTAGGTTTTGACGCCTGCCTGATGGGGAATCTTGAGACCGCAAAGCTGTGGAAGGATTACGCGCGGTATCTGGTTGCTTCCGAAGAACTTGAGCCCGGCAGGGGATGGGATTACACCTGCCTGGACATTCTCAATAGGACCAATGATGCGAGGGAGATCGCAAGCAGGATCGTGGACGCCTACGGGCAGTATTATGAGAAGAACCGAACGCCATTTTTCAATCCGGATGTGACACTGGCCGCGCTCGATCTTGGGAAGATGGACGATTGCCTCGCGGCGGCGGACATGTTTTTTGACTCGCTGAACGGGAGTATAGAAAATGGCGGCTACACCCTGATCAATCAGGCGCGGAGCAGGACGAAGGCGTTCGGGCTGAGCGCGGCGGGCTCCCGGGAGAAGGCTTATGATCTTCTCGATCTTAAGGACTTTGCGCAGAAAGCGGAAGAAGAGCCCGCGCAGCAACCAACCGCCGCACCCGCAGGAACAGGAGAAAAGCTTGTGGAAGCAGTCGACAGTCTGGTCGTGCGCTCCACAGGCAATGTGGAAGGCGCCGGCGGGGTCTCCTTCTATATGCCCGGAGACAACAAAGAACTGTTCATGATGGCGCAGGAGCTGTACACAGAGCAGGACATTCTTTCAGATTCCTACAAAGACTTCACTGATTCTTATACCGGGAATTGGCTTGAGAAGAGCACAACGGATTGGAAACTGCCCGCTCCTCAGAAAAAGAACGGAGAACTCACTCTTCAGCTGACGCCGGAGCAGGCGAAAAACGCGTCGGAGGTTTTCTACTCGATCCTGTTCAGAAACGGCTACGGCGGCTATCAGGCCGCGACCTGCAATGTGAAGATAACTCCTGACAAAGATAACACTGTGCATATCCCGCAGGACCCGCTTCTGGTGACAGCCGGAACGGATCTGGAGGATTCCGCGAAGCCCTGGGCTTTTACACAGGTGTCGGACAAGCGCACAGAGAGCGTGTACAAAACAGTGAAAGCCGTCCTGTCTTCGGGGCATGAGATCGCGCTGTATGATGTGGCGGGGGAGGAAGAGGTCTCTGTCTCGATCCGCCACAGAAAAGGAAACACGGATACCTCGATCCTTGATATCACTTCCGCCGGAGGAAGCGTCCGGCTTAGTGGAAAGAGCTCCATTGACGTCTCGGGCTACAGGTCGATCTTTGACGTCGGCGGGGATACGCTCTCTCCGCTCAGGGATGAGAACGGGCAGATGAAGCCCTACTCCGAATGGGAGTACAAGGGCTATATCTACAGCGGCATGGCGATGGACAACTCTTTCAGGTTCTACCTGAAACCGGCGTCGGAGTTTAACCGGAAATTCATCTGCCAGGTAACTGTGAAGGACATCAACAGCAGACTTCACGGCTCGGAATATGTGGAACTGAATCCCGGGAAGAAGACGCAGACAGAGGCTGTCGGGACAGATAAGGGGAAACTGTATTTTGATATTAAGGAAGATCATGCCGAAGTAAGCGATTACGAGGGGACGGATGAGGAACTCGTGATTCCGGATATAGTCACCGGGAAACCGGTGACAGTGATCGCGGCGAGCGCTTTTTCCGGGGCGGAAAACGTAAGGAAGATCACGCTTCCCGACAGCGTCACAGAAATCGCGAGGTCAGCTTTCTACGGGACCAAAACATTGCGGCAGGTCAGCCTGCCGGCGGGTCTTCAGACGATCGGAATATCCGCCTTCAGAGAGTCCGGGATCGAGGAGATCGAGCTTCCCGAGGGCCTTAAGAAAATCGGGCGGGCGGCCTTCATGGAATCCGCCCTGAAGCGGGTGGAACTGCCCGCATCGCTTGAAGAGATCGGTGAGATCCCTTTCGCGCTCTGCGCGCAGCTCACTGAGATCGCGGTCATTGATGGAAATCCGAACTATAAGGCTGTAGACGGCGCGCTCTATACAAAGGACGGGAAGCAGCTGATCCAGTATCCGAACGGGAAGAGCGGCCTCTTTGAAGTGGAAGAGGGAACCGAAGTGATCCGCTACGGCGCCTGCGCGAGGGCGGACATCTCACAGGTGACTTTCCCGGAATCTCTCCTGCGCATTGACAACGAGGCGTTCTATGAGTGCCGCGCGCTGGAGGAACTGCAGCTTCCGGATTCTCTCGAGTATATCGGAAATCTGCCTTTCGGCAGCAGCAGATACTGGCTGGACGAGGCGCCGGAGAAGCAGCCGCATATCGACCGGATCCGAATCGGCGCGAATGTCAGTTATATCGGGATCGACGCCTTTACGGCGCTGATGGCGGGAGCCTTTGAGGTCGATGAGGAGAATCCCGTGTACGCGTCTCACGGCGGGTTTATCACAAATATTACCGGAGACACGATCAACACGGTCCCCATGGGAATCGGAAATATGGTTGTGATCCCTGACGGGGTCACTACTTTGCAGAGTTCGCTCTTTACACTGCTGGATCCGGATGCGGAGTTTTTCATTCCGGACAGCGTGTTTCGATTCTCAAGAGATGTTTTCCCCTATGGGCGGGAGACCTCGAAGGAGACGACCAACCTGGAGAACTATTATCGCTGCACGATCCACTGCAGCGAGGAATCCGCTGCATGGCAGTATGCGGAGAGGTTCGGGATCCGCCATGACAGCAATACCGACCCGGACAGCATGAAATATGAGGAAGCGACGCTCAAAGACGGGCCCCGGACTTACTACTGGAGAGTGTTCAGGGACAGGGCGGAACTCAGCGGATTCACGCAGGATCTGGCGGATAAATCGGACACTCTGGAAGTTCCGGGTGAATATGAAGGGCTCCCCGTGACGGCGCTCCGGTACGAGGGGGACGACGCGAAGTCAAAATACAGCGGGAGCATCAGCAGGATCATCCTGCCGGCTTCAGTGACTGAGGTGGACAGGGAGTTTTTCGTGCCGTACTGGAATCTCGCTAATGTGGAAGCGGCTCCTGAGAATACCGAGTTTGCAGGCGTCGAAGGCGTCCTGTTTACAAAGGACATGAAGACGCTGATCTTTTATCCTTATATGAAAAAAGACAGCGAATACAGGGTCCCGGACGGCGTGGAGGAACTCGGAGAGAAGGCTTTTTCAATGAACCGGAACCTGCAGAAGGTTGTTATGCCTTCCTCCCTGCGCGTGATCGGAAACTCCTGCTTCGTGCTGTGCAGCAAACTGAAAGAAGTGGAACTCAACGAGGGGCTCACAGAGATCCGTGATCTGGCGTTCTGCTATGTGTACGCGGAGAATATGACAATTCCTTCTTCCGTGGAATGGATCGGAAACAGCGCCATTACACTTCATGACAGGTACGGAGAACTCATCATACCCGAGAACCTCAGGAAAACAGGATACACGGGCTTTGCCGCGGACTACGGAAAAACTTTTTACCAGGAAGTGATAAAGATCCCGGCCAAGCTTCAGCTCATCTCGCCGCTGCTCGGAAGAGTGCTGTTCGAGCGCTACGAGGTCGACCCCTCCAATCCCTATTACAAGGAAGAAGACGGAATCCTGATGAGCAGGGACGGCAAGACCCTGGTCTCAGTGCCGACACTCAGGAAGGGAGAACTGCATATTCCGGAGGGAACGATGTATATCCGGTTCAGCGCACTGAACGAGTGCGACCTGATAACGGATATCTATCTGCCGGATTCGATCCTGGATCTGGGAAACATCGGGGTGAAAGACAACAAGACGGGCAAGTATAAGTACACGATCCACTGCCATGAGGGCTCGGAGCCGCAGAAGAAACTTGAAGCCAAAGAAGTGCCCTGGGTACCGATCGGGGACTGATCAGAGTGGGCAAATAGTTGACAATTGTCATAGTTGGGGTTTGCAAAACAGAGAATAGTTGAATATACTTGAATATACGGCGTCTGACAGATGCGGATAGCAGGCAATATTTTGACGCGTATCCGTTAGACGTGAATAAGACCATTACTATCATGCAGCGAAGGAGAACATAATGCTGGAACTGAAGAATATTTGTTTTGACGTCCAGGAGGGCACGAAGGAGATCGAGATCATCCGCGACGTCAGCTTTACGATTCCTGACAATAAGTTTGTTGTCATTACCGGCCCCAACGGCGGTGGAAAATCCACCCTGGCAAGGCTGATCGCCGGTATTGAGAAGCCCACCGGAGGCAGCATCCTGCTCGACGGCGAGGACATAACCGAGAAGTCGATCACGGACCGCGCCCGCATGGGTATTTCCTATGCGATGCAGCAGCCTGTCCGTTTCAAGGGAATCCAGGTCCTTGACCTGCTCCGGCTCGCGGTCGGCAAAAGAGTGTCTGTGGCAGACGCGTGCCAGTATCTCTCCAGAGTCGGTCTGTGTGCCAAGGATTATATCAAGCGTGAAGTCAACGCCAGCCTTTCCGGCGGCGAACTCAAGAGGATCGAGATCGCGACCGTTCTGGCCCGCGGTACCAAGCTCTCTGTCTTTGACGAGCCCGAGGCAGGCATCGACCTCTGGAGCTTCCAGAACCTGATCCAGGTCTTCGAGCAGATGAGAGATTCCATCAAGGACAGCTCGATCCTGATCATTTCCCACCAGGAGAGGATCCTGGAAATCGCGGACGAGATCATCGTCGTCGCGGACGGAAAGATCGACCGCATGGGTCCCAGAGAAGAGATCCTGCCTTCCCTGATCGGCACGACGTCGGCAGTGGGCGCCTGCGTCCCCATGGGAGGAAAGCCGGTGGCTGTACCGCCCATTCCCGCTGAAGGAAATACGACGAAAGGAGGACAGGCCTGATGGAATTCAAGAAGATGGATGAGATCCAGAAGAGGATCCTCATGGAAGTGGCTGACCTCCACACAGTACCGGAGGGAGCCTTCAATATCAGAAGCGACGGCCAGTTAGCCGGACGCGCGAACTCTGCCAACATTGAGATCACTTCCAAGGAAAACGGCAAGGGCATCGACATCCGCATCAAGGACGGCACGAAGAACGAAAGCGTGCACATCCCCGTCATCCTGAGCAAGAGCGGCCTGCACGACGTGGTCTACAATGATTTCTACGTCGGCGAGAACTGCGACGTCATCATCGTAGCCGGCTGCGGCATCAGCAACTGCGGCGGCATGGACTCCGAGCATGACGGCATCCACCGCTTCTTCGTAGGAAAGAACTCCAAGGTCCGCTATGTGGAGAAGCACTACGGAGAGGGCGACGGCACCGGCAAGAGGATCCTCAATCCGGTCACCGAAGTCTACATGCAGGAAGGCAGTAATGTCGAGATGGAGATGGTCCAGATCAAGGGCGTCGACTCCACTGACAGAAAGACCATTGCCAAAGTAGCGGAGAACGCGAGCCTTGTAGTCAAGGAGCGTCTGATGACCCACGGCGAGCAGTATGCTTACAGCGCCTATACGGTGGATCTCGACGGCAACGGCTCCAGCGCGGACATTGTTTCCCGCTCCGTCGCGCGCGACAAGTCCTACCAGAAGCTCGACCTGCGCGTCAACGGAAACGCTGCCTGCAGCGGCCACACCGAGTGCGACTCCATCATCATGGACGAGGGCCGCATTCTCGCTGTCCCGCAGCTTGAGGCCAACTGCACGGATTCCGCACTGATCCATGAGGCGGCCATCGGCAAGATCGCCGGCGACCAGCTGATCAAACTCATGACCCTCGGCCTCACCGAGAAGGAAGCGGAGGAGCAGATCGTCAACGGATTCCTCAAATAATGAACTATACAAGGGCTGCCGCTATGCGGCGGCTCTTTTCTGCTGCAAAACATTGCCCGGCGGACAGCATATATAGAAAATTGTGTACTGCATATGGAAAAAGGAGAAGTATTTTCTAATAAGACCAAAGGAATTTCAATGTTTTGAAACGATAAAAACACCTATAATGCTAAATGTAACAGGCGCGGCAGGCCCGCGCGAAAACCTTTAAGCAATATTCTAGGAGGATGAATATGTTTAAGAAAGTTATTGCTATCATGACAGCATCCGTTCTGGCAGCTTCCATTCTGGTAGGCTGTGGCGGAAGCACAGGCGCAAGCTCTTCTGCACCCGCAGCAGAGGAGAAGACTGAAGAAGCAGCTCCCGCTGAGGCAGCAGAGCCCGCAGCAGCAGAAGCAGCAGCAGCTACAGACGGCGACCTTGCAACCAAGAAAGTCGGCGTTTGCATTTATCAGTTCTCTGATAACTTCATGACCCTGTTCAGAACAGAGCTCGAGAAGTACCTCATTGAGAAGGGCTTCGCGAAAGAGAACATCACCATCGTTGATGGCGCCAATGACCAGGCTACACAGTCCGGTCAGATCGACAGCTTCATCGCTGACGGCGTTGATGTCCTGATCATCAACCTGGTTAACTCCTCTTCCGCAGCAACTGTTACCGATAAGGTCGTTGCAGCAAACATTCCGCTGGTTTACATCAACCGTGAGCCCGCTGCAGATGAGCAGCAGAGATGGGCAGACAACAACTGGAACGTCTGCTACGTTGGATGCGACGCTCGTCAGTCCGGCACATACCAGGGCGAGATCATCGCTGACCTCGGCCTTGACGCTGTTGACTTCAACAAGAACGGCAAGATCGACTACATCATGATCAAGGGCGATCCCGAGAACGTTGACGCTCAGTATCGTACAGAGTTCTCCATCAAGGCTCTGACAGACGCAGGCTTCGAAGTTAACAAGCTTGATGAGCAGGTTGGTATGTGGGATCAGGTTAAGGGCGCTGAGCTCGTAGCTAACTCCCTGTCCCAGTACGGCAACGACATCGAAGTTGTATTCTGCAACAACGACGCTATGGCACTTGGCGCTCTGCAGTCCATCCAGTCCGCAGGCCGCAAGGTTGGCACAGACATCTATCTGGTAGGCGTTGACGCTCTGACTGAGGTTGTTGAGTATGTAATCTCCGGCGACATCACCGGCACAGTCTTCAACGATCACTTCGCACAGTCCCACAACGCAGCTGATGCAGCGATCAACTACATCACAGGCGCTGGCAACGAGCACAACATCCAGTGCGACTACAAGAAGGTCACAAAGGATAACGCTCAGGAGATCCTTGATTCTCTGAAGTAATTAAAGCAATTTGAACAGTTTGTTCACAGTCTGAATTGACAGGTGCGGCGTGCCGCCGCACCTGTCTCTCTTTAGCGAAAACAAGCATCCTGTACATTCCGATGTGAATTGACGGGAATACAAAAAAGGAGATTAGCATGGCAGAATATTATCTTGAATTGAAAGGTGTATCCAAGTCTTTCCCCGGCGTTAAGGCTCTGGATAATGTTTCCCTTTCGGTCCGCCCGGGTACTGTCCATGCACTGATGGGGGAAAACGGCGCAGGTAAATCTACGTTAATGAAGTGCTTGTTCGGTATTTATAAAATGGATGCCGGAGAAGTCTATATAAACGGCGAGAAGGTCAACATCAACAATCCCGATGAAGCCATGAAGATGGGTATTGCCATGGTGCATCAGGAACTTCAGCCCGTACTCCCCAGAAGTGTTGCTGAGAATATGTATCTCGGCAGATTCCCTACCCACAATTACGGTCCTCTTAAGGTCATCGACCACAAGAAGATGTATGAAGACACTGCTTACTGGCTCAAAGAAGTAGGTATGGATTTTGATCCCAAGGCACCGCTTTCCGATCTTTCTATCGGCCAGATGCAGTCCATCGAAATTGCGAAGGCAGTTTCCCACGAGGCGAAGGTTATCATCTTCGACGAGCCTACGTCCTCCCTCTCTGACAAAGAAGTTGAAGTACTGTTCCGTATTATGAATGACCTTCGTGATAAGGGCGTTGCTATGATCTATATTTCGCACAAGATGGATGAGATCAAGCGGATCTCCGATGATATCACCATCATGCGTGACGGTACTTATGTAGGCACATGGCCTGCAGCAGAAATGACGACCGACCAGATCATTGCCAAGATGGTCGGCCGCGAACTGACTAACGTCTATCCTCCGCATCCCTGCACGCCGGGCGATGTGATCCTGGAGACCAAGAATGTCTGTTCCATCCATGAGAAATCCTTCCAGGACTGCTCTTTCAAGATCCGCAAGGGCGAGATCGTCGGATTCGGCGGCCTTGTCGGCGCGCAGAGAACAGAACTGATGGAAGCGATCTTCGGTATGCGCGGAATCCAGTCCGGCGAGATCTATGTCCACGGCAAAAAGGTGGATACCAAGACACCCCGCAAGGCAATGAACGCCGGCATCGGACTGATCACAGAAGACAGACGTGGTAATGGTATTCTGGGCTGCCTGTCCATCAAGGACAACACAGGCATTTCTATTTATGACAAACACCTGAAAGCAGGTTTTGTTCTGGATCATCCTACGATCGACAAGATCGTGGACGAGAGCATTAAGAAGCTGTCCATCAAGACGCCTAATGCGCAGGAACACATCGCAAACCTTTCCGGTGGTAACCAGCAGAAGGTCATCATCGCAAGATGGCTGGCCAATGACCCGGACGTCCTGATCATGGACGAACCTACCCGAGGCATCGACGTCGGCGCCAAGCACGAGATCTATGAGATCATGGTAGAACTGCATAAGCAGGGCAAAGCGATCATCATGATCTCCTCAGAAATGGCAGAACTGCTCGGTATGTCCGACAGGATCTATGTCATGTGCAACGGCCACATCCGCGGCGAGATCACCGATCCTGCAGAAATGACTCAGGAGAAGGTCATGAGTTACGCGACCATGTTCTGATCGGCACTATAGTCTGTTACTATGGTCAAAGCATTGACACAGATGCTCTTTGAAACGGAGGATTCTAATGAACAAAAAAGCTTTTAATTTAAAGGATTTCCTGATCAACTACGGCGTTATCCTTATCATCATTATCCTGGTTGCATTTACAGGGATCAAATCGCCCAACTTCCTGTCCCCGTCCAACCTGTTGAACCTGCTCCTGAACATGTCCGCACGTCTGGTCATCGCGCTCGGCATCGCCGGCTGCGTTATCACCGCAGGGTGCGATCTGTCAGCAGGTCGTATTATCGGTCTGGGCGGCTGCCTTGCAGGTATTCTTCTGCAGAAGGCTGATTATTCCGGACGTTTTATCCAAGGCGGAAAGCCTATGAACGTTTTCCTCGCTGCCATTATCGTCATGCTCGTATGCGCATGCTTCGGCGCAGTGACCGGTTCCTTCATCGCGTTCCTGTCCGTACCTCCCTTCATTTCCACTCTGGCAATGATGGAAATCGTCTACGGTCTTAACCTGATCGTCACAAACGCGACCCCTCTGGGCGGCTATGT
>DJXS01000096.1 GCA_002448395.1 Lachnospiraceae bacterium UBA6998
CCCAGGAGAACAGGAGGATCATTTCTTCCTGCGTCAGATAGGGTGCGCTGTCTTCCCGGGAAAGGAGGTCCATCGCCCGGTCAGTCGCCCAATCCTCCCGGCTAACGCCTTCGTGGTCTGCTACCAGCATGGTCAGCATCGTAAACCGGTCTGCATACTCATACAGGCCGCCTCTCTCGGTGAGGGATGCAAAGAGGCTCGGGATAAAGTCCTCCCGGCTGATATCCGGGTCAGCGTCGATATAGGGCAGCAGATCCACCAAAAGCTGCCGATCCACCGCGCCTTGCGGAAGGAGACTTGTGTCCAGCACGTCGATATTGCTGTCGGTTGCAAGCTGGATCATCAGTTTGTTTCGCTCTCCCTCGTCATGCCAAACCATGGACTTGAGGACGACGCGGTATTCGGGGTCGGTCTGGTTGAAGCGCATGATCGCGTCCAGCAGCCGCTCGGGGCAGGTGTAGTCGGTGTCGCTGTACTCATAGCCGCTGGCTGCGGCATCGGCAAAGCAACCCAGCGTCAGCGTCTTCTTCACCGGCACCATGCCGGGGCTGACCTTTGTGAGCTTGCCGTTTGCCAGATAGAACAGGTCTCCGTTGGCGTTTTCCAGCCCATAGAAGGCGCTGTAGCCCTGCAGACTCGCGTAATTAAGGGCTACGTCCATCCAGTTAAAAACCGGGCTCATGCTGCCGGTATTCGGGTCATATTCCTGCAGCATGCGCTCCTTTGTGACCAGGATGCGGCCCCGCTGGCTGCTGTACACAGGGTCCCACAAAATACCTTCCAGCGGCTCGCCGCATTGGAGCGTATCCGGGTCAAAGGGGCAGTATCCGTCGTTGGTGGACAGATAGCTTGTGTCACCGATCCATACTAGCTTGGTAAATCCCATGAGCGGCAGATCGAGCTTGCCGAGGATCTGCGCGTCGGGGCTTATAAGCCGCACCGTCTCATCATCATTCAGGATCGCGCGCTCCTTGTCCAGCGCGACAAGCCCAGTCAGATAGGGATCACTGGTATTCCCGTTTCGCCAGAAGTCGATGCGGGTGCAGGTCTGCGTACCGTTGTCCGTGTCCAATACGATCAGATAATAGCTTAGCTTGCGGGAAAAGTCTCGGCGGATCATTTCCTCGTCGGTATAGCCCTCCATCAGCCGGATCCAAACAGCACCGTCAACTGCGGAAAAGGCTTCGATCTGCGGGTTGTTGGCCTCGCCAGTGTTGATGGCCCAGATCTTCCATTCCCCCGTGAGGGTATCATAGCGAAGGACGGCGAACATGCCGTCTGCCGTCTCCGCATGGAGAACCAGGCTGTTGCCGCAGCTCTGCAGGCCGCCGAAATCCTGATAGCCCTCCGGCATAGGAAGTTCCGTCGTCACATATCCCGGCTCGGTCTGGGATGAGACCTGCGGCTGGCCGATCACGACCAGCTCCGGCTGCTCCTCGCTTTCCTGCTTCCCGCAGGCGCAGAGAGATAAGAGCATCGCCAATGCCAGCAGGAAAGTCCAACTTCTTTTTGATTTGCTCATTCTTCTCCTATCCGATGTAGATATCGCAAAAATCGTATTTGCTGTCAAAATCTTTCTTGTGGATGGTTCTCCCGGTTGGCTCCACTGTCAGTCCACGGGCGATCCCTTCGATGTTCTCCATACTGTCATAGCCCCGGACGCCGATGATCCAGCCTTCTTCCGGATGGAACAGGATCACAAAGTTCCCGGTGGGAAACTGCGTCTGTTCCCGGTCGATGGCATGGGTAGCCGTGGCCTGGAACTTGTAGACCTCTACATCACCCCAGGTCTCACGGATGATCTCACCGGGCTGGAAACCCAGGAGGATCATGGCCCCGCCATCCACAAACTGAGGTGCATACATGATATCTACGACGCAAGAGGGCATATAGACGCCGAATTCCTCGTTGTAGAGCTCTCGACCTTCTACCAGCTCCGTCCATCCGGTCGCCCAACTCGCCGGATACCAATAGTCGTCGCTGGGAGCCCAGTCTACATGGAATCGTACCTCTGGGCATTCCTCCGGCCCCTCGAACTCGAAAGCGTATTCGCCCTTCCACTCAAGCTCCATTTCGCCGATGGTGGCAACATAGGTTTCTTGACTCACATGGTGGCTCATTTGGAACCAGCCGAGGGCATAAGCGGTCACGGTAAAGAGAGAGACGATAATCGCCGCAACAAGCAAGGTGCTCCACAGCTTGCGGTGAACGTGGAATGGAGGCGTCGTTTCTTCCGCGTACCCGAGAAAAGCCTCCGCCTTTTTTACGTTTTCCAAACGGATACCCTGCATGGCATCCAACAGCAGTTCCTCGTTCAACATAAGCCTTCCTCCTGTAGTCTGTCACGCAGCTTTTTCCGCAGGCGAAACAGGGTGGTTTTCACCTTGCTTTGGGTGCAGCCGCTTTTTTGGGCGATCTCCGCGACGGTTGCGAGAAACCAATAGCGAGAGATAAAGATGATCTGATCCTTCTCCGGAAGCTCATTGACAAAACGGTCGATGGCTTCTTCCAGTTCCCTGACTTCTACTTCACGTTCCGGATCTGACTGGCCCATCACGCAGTCACTCAGCTCGTCCAGCGCCAGAGGGACCTCACCGCCTCCACGCCTGAGACTATGTTTCGCGCGGTAGCGATCCAGAGCAAAATGCCGGGTGATTGTCCCCAAAAAACCGGAGAGGATCGCAGGGCGTTCGGTAGGCATCAGATTCCATGCTCGAAACCAGGTGTCGTTCACACATTCCTCCGCATCTTCGTTGTCTGTACAGATATTCATGGCGATCCGGTGGCAGTATCTGCCGTACTTCCGGTCAGTCTCGGATATGGCCTGATCCGAGCGTTGCCAGTACAGATCAATGATCGCAGTGTCTTCCATGGGAAAACCTCCTTGAGAGCTCTCACCCTTATAGACGGAAAGCATTTCGACGGGTTACAAGAAAAAGCACAATATTTCATAATTGAGTATAGCACATAGATGCAAAAAGAGCCCGCCGCTCCGGCTAGGGAGGGCGGGCATTGAACAGGTTAGGGAATTTGAGTAAAATATGTCCCAATGGGGACGTATAGCTCGTTTCTGTCGATAGCTCCAATATACACGGTGAGTACCCCACTGTTTGAATTGATACCATTAGCTTCAACCGGGACAAGCACATACCATTCGGGGCCAACGTCATGAATCCAATCTACAGCCTCAGTGGGTTGCTCAGTGACGCGATGTAGATCCATGTCTGCGAGCGATGGTGCTATGCTCCCATAATCTATACCCCAGCTGAGTTTGAGATAGGATTCCAGATTGTTGTAGATTGTCGAATAAATGATTTGCTCCCTCGCCAGTTCTTCCGAAGGATCAAGCGTGCCGTAAAGCTCAAAAAGAAACGGCTGTACCGATTCGTCGGCGCGGAAATATGCCTCAACAAAACGTACCGGCTGTAACGTATATAGAGTATTGAGCAACGCTGCGTAGCCCTCGGCATAGGCGCCGTCCAGATTTTGCGTGCCGAGCATGAGGCCGCGCATCTGATCCACGCTGAGTTGATGCTCGGCGGCATACGCTTGAAGCTCTGTGCACAGTTCCACGACTTCGTCCGGCTGACGGGCAGCGAACTCACTTAATGCATAAGGATCAGCCTTTTGACTGATTTCATTAAGTATCCATTCAATTTCGTGTTCTCGGTCCTGGGTTAACTGTGGCTGTACGGGTGTAATCGCTTCCATTGAGTTTTGTACTTGATACCAAGTCAGATGAAGTTCGCTGCGCTCCATCCCGGCAAACCGGTGTGATACCGCCAGCTCATAATCCCGCTCGGAAATGCTGTTGCCTTGTGCGTCCTGGCAGACTACCGTGGCATCTTCCAGCCCATGCCACTCCATGGTTTTGGACGCGATAAATTCCCACTCGGCCACATCATTTTTCAAGCGTAGAGCATACCACGCATAGTAATGACGGGCGGCACCATCTCTTGTTATGCCCTCACAGGGGTAATAGTAACAGTCTGCATCGGGATCATAATAACAAGATAGCGAATCAACAACAATTTCCGGCCAATCATCCTGCCCTTCGCGTCCCTGATATAGGTTTGCGATCCCTGTCATGTCGGCATTGACCTCATAATAATGCGCGTGGGTAAATACTCCGCTTCCTTGCGTGGTAGCCGCAATCACCTCTAAGCGCCCGTTGTGGTCGAGGTCTACAAAGGTGTAGTACCATGGCGTATCATAAGGATCTGTAAAAGCCCACTGACTCCGGCAGGCTTCCAGCAAAGCGCGCTGTTCGTCCTCCCTTGTAACCGTCTGCGGTGCCCAGTCGGTGGTATCAAAGGGAATAAAGGAAAGGCGAGAAACTTTAGACTCGCGTTGTTCAATCCAGAATTGTGCTTC
>DJXS01000099.1 GCA_002448395.1 Lachnospiraceae bacterium UBA6998
GAAGCACAATTCTGGATTGAACAACACGAGTCTAAAGTTTCTCGCCTTTCCTTTACGCCCTTTGATACCACCGACTGGACACCGCAGACGGTTACAAGGGAGGACGAACAGCGCGCTTTACTGGAAGCCTTCCGTAGTCAGTGGGCTTTTACAGATCCTTATGATACGCCATGGTACTACACCTTTGTAGACCTCGACCACAACGGGCGCTTAGAGGTGATTGCGGCTACCACGCAAGGAAGCGGAGTATTTACCCGCGCGCATTATTATGAGGTCAATGCCGACATGACAGGGATCGCAAACCTATATCAGGGACGCGAAGGGCAGGATGATTGGCCGGAAATTGTTGTTGATTCGCTATCTTGTTATTATGATCCCGATGCAGACTGTTACTATTACCCCTGTGAAGGCATAACAAGAGATGGTGCCGCCCGTCATTACTATGCGTGGTATGCTCTACGCTTGAAAAATGATGTGGCCGAGTGGGAATTTATCGCGGCCAAAACCATGGAGTGGCATGGGCTGGAAGATGCCACGGTAGTCTGCCAGGACGCACAAGGCAACAGCATTTCCGAGCGGGATTATGAGCTGGCGGTATCACGCCGGTTTACCGGGATGGAGCGCAGCGAACTTCATCTGACTTGGTATCAAGTACAAAACTCAATGGAAGCGATTACACCCGTACAGCCACAGTTAACCCAGGACCGAGAACACGAAATTGAATGGATACTTAATGAAATCAGTCAAAAGGCTGATCCTTATGCATTAAGTGAGTACGCTGCCCGTCAGCCGGACGGAGTCGTGGAACTGTGCACAGAGCTTCAAGCGTATGCCGCCGAGCATCAACTCAGCGTGGATCAGATGCGCGGCCTCATGCTCGGCACGCAAACTCTGGACGGCGCCTATGCCGAGGGCTACGCCGCGTTGCTCAATACTCTCTATACGTTACAGCCGGTACGTTTTGTTGAGGCATATTTCCGTGCCGACGAATCGGTACAGCCGTTTCTTTTTGAGCTTTACGGCACGCTTGATCCTTCGGAAGAACTGGCGAAGGAGCAGATCATTTATTCGACAATCTACAACAATCTGGAATCCTATCTCAAACTCAGCTGGGGTATAGATTATGGGAGCATAGCACCATCGCTCGCAGACATGGATCTGCATCGCGTCACTGAGCAACCTACTGAGGCTGTAGATTGGATTCATGACGTTGGCCCCGAATGGTATGTGCTTGTCCCGGTTGAAGCTAATGGTATCAATTCAAACAGTGGAGTACTCACCGTGTATATTGGAGCTCTAGACAGAAACGAGCTTTACGTACCTATTGGGACATATTTTACTCAAGCACCTTAACCTGTTCACTGCCCGCCCCTCCCTAATCGGAGCGGCGGGCTCTTTTTGCATCTATGTGCTATACTCAATTATGAAATATTGTGCTTCTTCTTGTAACCCGTCGAAATGCTTTCCGTCTATAAGGGTGAGAGCTCTCAAGGAGGTTTTCCCATGGAAGACACTGCGATCATTGATCTGTACTGGCAGCGTTCGGATCAGGCCATATCCGAGACTGACCGGAAGTACGGCAGATACTGCCACCGGATCGCCATGAATATCTGTACAGACAACGAAGATGCGGAGGAATGTGTGAACGACACCTGGTTTCGGGCGTGGAATCTGATGCCTACAGAGCGCCCTGCGATCCTCTCCGGGTTTTTGGGGACGATCACCCGGCATCTTGCTCTGGATCGCTACCGCGCGAAACACAGCCTCAAACGCGGCGGCGGTGAGGTCCCTCTGGCGCTGGACGAGCTGAGTGACTGCGTGATGAGCCAGTCAGATCCGGAACGTGAAGTGGAAGTCAAAGAACTGGAAGAAGCCATCGACCGTTTTGTCAATGAGCTGCCGGAGACGGATCAGATCATCTTTATCTCTCGCTATTGGTTTCTCGCAACCGTCGCGGAGATCGCCAAAAAGAGCGGCTGCACTCAAAGCAAGGTGAAAACCACCCTGTTTCGCCTGCGGAAAAAGCTGCGCGACAGACTACAGGAGGAGGGCTTATGCTGAACGAGGAACTGCTGTTGGATGCCATGCAGGGTATCCGTTTGGAAAACGTAAAAAAGGCGGAGGCTTTTCTCGGGTACGCAGAAGAAGCGACGCCTCCATTCCGCGTTCACCGAAAGCTGTGGAGCACCTTGCTTGTTGCGGCGATCATCGTCTCTCTCTTTACCGTGACCGCTTATGCACTCGGCTGGTTTCAACTGAGTCATCATGCGAGCCGGGAGACCTATACGGCCACCATCGGCGAGCAGAAAGTCGAGTGGAAGGGAGAATACGCCTTTGAGTTTGAGGGCCCGGAAGAATGCCCGGAGGTGCGCTTCCGCGTCACATGGTCACCAAGCGACAACTACTGGTATCCTGCGAGTTGGGCCGTCGGTAGGACGAAGCTGGTAGAGGGGCGGGAGATCTACAATGAGGAATTTGGTGTCTATATGCCCTCTTGCGTCGTAGATATCATGTACGCGCCTCAGTTTGTGGATGGCGGAGCCATGATCCTCCTCGGCTTCAAGCCCGGTGAGATCACCCGTGAGACCTGGGGTGACGTAGAGGTCTACAAGTTCCAGGCCACGGCCACCCACGCCATTGACCGCGAGCAGACGCAGTTTCCCACCGGGAACTTTGTGATCCTGTTCCATCCGGAGGAGGGCTGGATCATCGGCGTCCGGGGCTATGACAGTATGGAGGACATCGAAGGAATCGCCCGTGGACTGACAGTGGAGCCAACCGGGAGAACCATCCACAAGAAAGATTTTGACAGCAAATACGATTTTTGCGATATCTACATCGGGTAAGTAAACGATGATTCATGCAGCGAGAGCAGATTCCAAGAGAATTTGAGTTCTGATGATGGCAGCTTTTCGCAGGAATACTTTGTGTATTTCAAGAAAAGATGACTAAATCAGGGCTCAAATTCTCCGGGAGATGCCGAAGCCGCATGGATCATCATTTACCCAGGAGGAGAAGAATGAGCAAAACAAAAAGAAGTTGGACTTTCCTGCTGGCATTGGCGATGCTCTTATCTCTCTGCGCCTGCGGGAAGCAGGAAAGCGAGGAGCAGCCGGAGCTGGTCGTGATCGGCCAGCCGCAGGTCTCATCCCAGACCGAGCCGGGATATGTGACGACGGAACTTCCTATGCCGGAGGGCTATCAGGATTTCGGCGGTCTGCAGAGCTGCGGCAACAGCCTGGTTCTCCACGCGGAGACGGCAGACGGCAGCTTCGCCGTCCTTCGTTATGACACGCTGACCGGGGAATGGAAGATCTGGGCCATCAACACTGGCGAGGCCAACAACCCGCAGATCGAAGCCTTTTCCGCAGTTGACGGTGTTGTTTGGATACGGCTGATGGAGGGCTATACCAACGAGGAAATGATCCGCCGAGACTTTTCCCGCAAGCTGAGCTATTATCTGATCGTATTGGACACGGACAACGGTACGCAGACCTGCACCCGCATCGACTTCTGGCGGAATGGGAATACCAGTGATCCCTATCTGACCGGCCTTGTCGCGCTGGACAAGGAGCGCGCGATCCTAAATGATGATGAGACGGTGCGGCTGATCAGTTCCGACGCGCAGATCCTCGGCAAGCTCGATCTCCCGCTCATGGGTTTTACCGAGCGAGTATGGATCGGCGACACGCCGTATCTGTCCACCAATGACGGGTATTGCGCTTTTGACCCGGATACGCTCCAATGCGGCGAGCCGCTGGAGGAAATTCTGTGGGACCCTGTGTACAACAGTCAGCGGGGACACATCCTGGTCACGAAAGAGCGGATGCTGCAGGAATACGACCCGGGCAGCGGCAACATGAGCCCGGTGTTCAACTGGATGGACATTGCGCTCAATTACGCGAGCTTACAGGGCTACAGCGCCTTCTACGGGCTGGAAAACGCCAACGGAGAGCTGTTCTATCTGGCAAACGGCAAACTCACAAAAGTCAGCCCCGGCATGGTGCCGGTGAAGAAGACGCTGACGCTGGGCTGCTTTGCCGATGCCACAGCCAGCGGCTATGAGTACAGCGACACCGACTACACCTGCCCGGAGCGGCTGCTGGACGCGATCATGCGCTTCAACCAGACTGACCCCGAATACCGCGTCGTCCTCAAGCCCATGGTCTGGCATGATGAGGGAGAGCGAAGCAAACTGATGATCCAGCTTGCAACCGACAGCGACATCGACGTGCTGGACACGAGTCTCCTTCCGCAAGGCGCGGTGGATCGGCAGCTTTTGGTGGATCTGCTGCCCTATATCGACGCTGACCCGGATATCAGCCGGGAGGACTTTATCCCGAGCCTCTTTGCATCCCTCACCGAGAGAGGCGGCCTGTATGAGTATGCAGACCGGTTTACGATGCTGACCATGCTGGTGGCAGACCACGAAGGCGTCAGCCGGGAGGATTGGACGACTGACCGGGCGATGGATGTCCTTTCCCGGGAAGACAGCGCCCCCTATCTGACGCAGGAGGAAATGATCCTCCTGTTCTCCTGGG
>DJXS01000029.1:0-3171 GCA_002448395.1 Lachnospiraceae bacterium UBA6998
TCCAGACCTGCGATCATTCTCAGTGTGGTGGACTTTCCGCATCCGGAAGGGCCTACGAAAATGATGAATTCCTTATCGGCGATTTCCATGTTGAAATTCTGAACAGCCTTGTAGCCGTTGGGATAAACCTTGCATACGTCCTTTAATGATAAGCTTGCCATTGTACAACTCCTTTGTAAAATAATGTGCGAGTTCGCAGTTCATAAATAACTGTACTTAGTATATTCAAAACAGTCCTTTCGTGCCATGCCATTAATATACAAAGATTTTTTTGGAGTCTTAGTGAGAATTCGATATCAAAAAAGAGGAAAATTCTGTTTTTCGTAAACTTGTACAGAATTTTCCTCTTTGTTTGTCTGTTTTGACAATCCGCTGCAGAAAAGCTGACAGAATCGTCAATACTCTTCCTCCGGGTCCTCTGTATTCTCCTGTTCCCAGATCTGTTTTTCCAGTTTTCGGAAGATCGGGTCATAAATCATGGCGCAGGCATAGCCGGGGACACTCAGCCCGAACAGGATAAGGAGCGGCAGAAGCACGCCCGCAAACATGACAGCGATCGGGAGAATCAGCGTGATCACCGCCATTTTCAGCGAACTGAGCAGTTCCCCGAATGTCAGTGTCACGGCATTTATAATAGTGTGGTAGACACTGTTGTCGAACCTCGACTGCATCGCGAAAGCGTAGATCATGCACATGAGCTCAATGACAGCTCCCACAAGTATGGAACTGGGAAGCCAGAGCGGGTATCTCCCTCCTCCCTGCAGGACCATGACCAGAGTGGAGAACATAAACGCCGCCAGCGCCATAAATACGATCCACATCACAGTGGCCTGCACGAACTCCCTCTTAAAGGCGCGGAAATAGGATTTAACGATGTATCCCTCTTCTCCCCTCACCATCTTGAGCAGCACGTAATGCATCGCCGTCAGCGACGCTCCTGCCGTGATCACAGGCAGGCACAGCAGAAGTGTGATGAGATTGAGGATCAAAAGATCCGTCATTTTATTCAGAAATACCTGAAACGGGCTTCCCTCTTCAAAAATATTCACTTACCGGATCCTCCCTTTGCGACATTGCTTTCCTGGCTTCCGAATACGCTGATCCCTGTAGTGATCATCTTCTCGATGGTATCGAGAAAGCCGTTCCACAGCACAGTAAAGAACCCTTCCGTCTTCTTCTGGACCGCGTTCTGCGCGTCCCTGATCAGGGTATTCTCAGGGGCTTTTTCATTTTTCTTATAGGTAGTCCGGATCCCGAACAGGTTTCTGGCCACAGTGGACGGGGAGATCCCCAGCTCATCCATTTCCTCCAGTGCTTCCCTGATAGATTTGCGGAGCGAACCTTTGTCTACGCCGTCGATCGCTTCGTCCATCTTTTTATAAAGGTCTTCGCCGATCTCCTTTCCCTGTTCAAGAAGGCTCTTTTCCGAATCTCCTTCGGCTGCTTCTTCAGGAAGGCTCTTCTCCGTCTCTTCGGCCGTTTCCTCGGGAATGTTCTCTTGCGCTTCTTCAGGAATATCCTCTTCCACTTCTTCGGCCACTTCGTTCGTGGCTCCCTCGGAAGCCGCGGCATAACAAACAGGACCGGCCGCATATGTAAGGGCCAGCACTGCGGTCATCAGGATCGTAAACAGTCTTTTTTTCATCATAGAACACCTCCGCGGGGGTCGTCCTTAATTTCCAAAACGGCTGTATTTTTTGCAAAATACAGCCGCAGGTTCCATTCTATGATCAGCCGATCTCAGAGCCGGCCGGAATATCCTTTCCGCTCTCGGGCGTCATCAGCGCCAGAGATCCGTCGGGGCCTTCCGCGCACAGGAGCATGCCTTCGGACACGATCCCGGCGAGTTTGGCGGGCTTGAGATTCGTGATCACCATCACTTTTTTGCCGACCATCTCTTCTGCTGAGTAGTACTTGCGGATGCCGGAAACGATCTGGCGCACTTCGTCGCCAACCTTGACCTGGCTGCACAGAAGCTTCTTGGACTTCTTCACTTCCTCGCAGGCGATGACTTCGCCGACCTGGAACTGAAGCTTCGCGAAATCGTCAATAGTGACCTCGGGCTTCTTCTCCACGGAAGGAGCTTCAGCTTCCTTAGCGGGTTCCTCTGCCTTCGTCTCAGCGCCGGCCACCTTCTCCTTGGCCTTCTCCTCGAGCTTGGCCTGCTTCTGGGCCTCTTTGCGCTGTTTCTCCATGATCTTCTCGACGTCCTTCATGACGTCAGCTTCCTTGAGGCGCGCGAAGAGGATCTCGGGCTTGTCCGTGACCTTGTTTCCGGAAGGATACAGGCCGAATGTGCCCAGAGTGTCGAAATCGCGAATCTCGGTGTTGAGCATCTTCACGATCTTGTCCGCAGTCTCGGGCATGAACGGAGCCATAAGGGCTGTGCCGACCGTAATGCCCTCAATCAGGTTGTAAAGGACTGTGGAGAGACGGTCCGCCTTGGCCTCGTCCCTTGCCAGTACCCACGGCTCTGTCTCGTCGATATACTTGTTGAGTCTCTTGAATACCGCGAAGATCTCGGTCAGGGCGTCAGCCGCGCGCAGATCGTCCATCTTGGCCTCGACCTTGTCGTAAGCGGCAGTCACAAAGGCCTTGAGGTCGTCGTCGACGGGCTCTGCAGCGCCCTTGTCGGCCACAACGCCGTCAAAATATTTATTGCTCATCGCGATGGTGCGGTTCACAAGGTTGCCCATCGTGTTGGCGAGGTCGGAATTGATCCTCTCCACCACGAGCTCCCAGGTGATGACGCCGTCGTTCTCATAAGGCATCTCGTGCACGACAAAATAGCGCACGGCGTCGACGCCGAAGATCTTCACCAGATCGTCCGCGTAAATGACGTTGCCCTTGGTCTTGCTCATCTTCTCTCCGCCCTGCAGCAGCCAGGGATGGCCGAATACCTGCTTGGGAAGGGGCTCGCCCAGCGCCATCAGGAAGATGGGCCAGTAAATGGTATGGAAGCGGACGATGTCCTTGCCGATCAGGTGAAGGTCAGCGGGCCAGTTCTTCTTGTACAGGTCACTGTGATTGCCGTCCGCGTCATAGCCGATGCCGGTGATATAGTTGCTGAGCGCGTCGAGCCACACATAGACGACATGGCCGGGCGCGAAGTCGACCGGAATGCCCCATGTGAAGGAGCTTCTGGAGACGCACAGATCCTGCAGGCCGGGC
>DJXS01000029.1:3291-28662 GCA_002448395.1 Lachnospiraceae bacterium UBA6998
TGCGGGATACGGGCTGGATGAACTCAGGGTGTGTGTTGATGTGCTCGATCAGGCGGTCGGCATACTTCTTCATCTTGAAGAAATACGCGTCTTCCTTGGCCTGGTGCACTTCGCCGCCGCAGACCGGGCAGTACTTCTCATCCACTACCTGAGAAGCAGTGTAGAACGCCTCGCACTCTCTGCAGTACATTCCCTCGTAATAACCAAGATAAATGTCGCCCTGATCGTACAGTTTCTTGAAGATCTTCTGTACCTGGCGCTCGTGATCTTCATCCGTCGTGCGGATAAAGCGATCATAGGAAGTGTTGACGAGGTCCCAGAGTCTCTTGATCTCTCCTGCCACTTCGTCTACGAATTCCTTGGGAGTCTTGCCGGCTGCTGCCGCTCTGGACTCGATCTTCTGGCCGTGCTCGTCGCTGCCGGTCTGGAAATGCACGTCATAGCCGTCCGCTTTCTTGTATCTCGCGATACAGTCAGCAAGGATGATCTCATACGTATTTCCGATATGCGGCTTGCCGGATGTGTATGCGATCGCTGTTGTAATGTAATATTTCCCTTTATTCTGCATAGGTCATTTCCCCTCTTGTTAATATTTCCAATAAAGCCTGAAGCCGTGCCGAAGGCACTGCTTCCAAAAATGCGCTCCTCGTATTGAGCGCATTTTTTTATTACCAGCAAAGGACCTCGTGTCCTGTCTCCGTGACCAGCACCTGGATCTCCCACTGCGCGGAAGGCTTCCCGTCGGCGGTGTAGATCGTCCAGCCGTTCTTGTCGTCCTGATAGATCTCATCCGTTCCCATATTGACCATGGGCTCGATGGTAAATACCATGCCGGGGACCATCAGCATCTCCTCGCCGGGCTTAGAGACATAACTTACGAAAGGATCTTCGTGGAACTCAAGGCCGATGCCGTGTCCGCCGATCTCCTTAACTACTGTATAGCCGTTCTTCACGGCGTGCTCGTGGACCTTGCTGCCCATATCTCCGAGTGTCGTCCACGGAATGACGTTTTGGAGGCCGATCTCCACGCACTCCTTCGTGACCTGCACCAGTCTCTTCTTCTCCTCAGACACCTCTCCGATGCAGTACATTCGCGAGGAGTCCGAGAAATATCCCCTGTAGATCGTGGAGCAGTCCACGTTGATGATGTCGCCCTCTTTGAGGATGTGGACTTCATCCGGGATCCCGTGGCAGACTTCCTCATTAATAGAGGTGCATACGCTCTTGGGGAATCCCTCGTAGTGAAGCGGAGCCGGGATCGCGTTCATGGAGACTGTGGTCTCATAGACGATCTTATCGATCTCCTCAGTGCTCATGCCCGGATGAATGGCCGCCGCGACGGCGTCCAGACACGCCATATTGACTTTGGCGCTCTCTTTGATGCCCTGAATCTGTTCCGGCGTCTTGATGATGCTCCGGTCGGGCACGATATGACCGCTGAGCTGATAACTTCTGATCTTCTCGTCAAAACGCATGTGGCAGCTCTTGTATTTCTTGCCGCTGCCGCACCAGCACGGGTCGTTTCTCTCTATTTTTGCTGCAAAATGGATCATATCTTTGTTGAATTTCCTTCCATTTAATACTTTTACACACTTAAACACAAGTATGGAATCTTTTGCGGTAAATGTCAAGCAAGCCCCCCGGCTCCCGGGTCAAAAAAGAGACTGCGGGAAGTCACTCCTCCGCAGTCTCTGCCGTCATCTCACATAGAATTCTTCCGCGTCCTCAAGCCTCAGACACGCCAGTTGGGCGCGCTCCGCCGCTTTGCGGATCGCAGGGCTCTCATCCTCCCCGCAGGACAAAAGCTTGGCGCCGCAGTCCAGATCCACAAATTTCTCCCCGTAGAAGATCCTGTTGCGCCTGGTCGCCCTTGGCTTTCTGAAGGGCCAGTTCTTCTCCTCCTTCATCCGGGTAAAATAGTAGTCCGTGATCGTATGGCCGCAGATCAGGCAGTGATACTTGTTATCTCCCGTATATCCGGCAAAGGGATCTTCCCTCAGAAGCAGCCTTCTCCACACAGCGTCGCTCCGGCGATAGCGCTCGAGCGTCGGGCTTGGCACCGCGTCGTAGTAATAGGGATAGGCGTGGGCCAGCATATAGTGCTTCTCTTTGTCCATGACGTCGAAACTGTAGGGAAGACCGCTGATCCAGCGTCGGATCTCCCACTGCTTCACTCTGTCCAGCCGGCTGAACTCCGCCCAGGTCCCGGCTCCCCTGTTGTTCACCAGCCAGTTCTGCGCGATGAGATTGTCCGTACCGGCTCTGTATCCCGTTTCCATCATGGCAAGGAACATCTCCTCGTGATTGCCCCTCAGGCAGTGCACGCGGTCGCTGGAGCGGTCCAGATGCATCACGAACAGAAGCGTCTCCAGAGGATAAGCTCCCCAATCTATGTAGTCCCCCAGCAGATAGAGCTCGTCTCCTTTTTCAGGGGCAAACTTTATCTTTTTCAGGAGCTTCTGAAACTGCGGCAGTGCGCCGTGTATATCGCTGATCACATAGGTTGACAATGTGTCTGTTCTCCGTTTCTTTCATATGCGGTCAGGGAAGGATCTTCTGAATCTTCCTCCGGGCCCTGTGCAAAAAAGTGACCGATCCGTAGTGTTCCATAACATAATCGATCCCGTGTTTTTTGTAGTCTCTCCAGAACTTGTGCCTGATCACGGAAGGCTTTGTGGGCTCCTGCAGGTTCAGCTGCCAGCAGTCCGTCGTATTGCTCTCCCGATAGTCCATGTTCTCCTTGATCTCATCAAAGAGCTCTTTCCCCCGCTCCGTGTGGATCAGGACAAGGCTCGTTCCCATCTCATCCACGAAATCCGGCATGCTCTCCTCCATGTGCCAGAAATCGCCGATCGTGATGTCTGTGTCCCTATCCATCCTGGTGTATGGACAGGAGTGGCAGGAAGGGCGGATCGTATAGCGGTCAGTATAGATCCTCCTGTATTGGCTGATCGAGATCTCCTCTCCGCCGCGGCAGACCGTTCCCACCGACTTGCTCCAGCCGGTCTTCTTGTTGCGGAAGTTCAGTTTGCTGAGCTTCCCTCCCTTCTCCAGGGAGCGTGCGTACTCCGCCCAAATCTCAGGGCTGGGAGCCCCGTGGCAGATTATATCGACCGTAAAGATCCGCTCACTCATCCCGTTCATCTTCATGAACTGCATAAAGCCTGCGGCCTGACATCCCAATCCCGCGAACATAAGCTTCCGGTCAGGGTTTTCTTTCAGCCAGGACAGTGCTTCTTTCCATGAATCCAGCGCGTAACTCTGCATATACATGGAGCCCGAAGACGCGTCCCTCTCTTCCTTTGTAAGGGCGAGCTTTACTTCCGTCCGGTGCTCTTCGTAGTTGTAACGCGCGCACAGAACGGCGCAGCCTTTCTCCAAAAAAGCGTCTGAGATCGCGGTAAATGCGCCGCCGGAAGAACTGCGCCGCAGTACTTCTCTATCTTGGACCCTGCAGGCATAAACCAGTGTATTCTCCATATTTTGACCTCATTCCCCCTGATCCCGCTTGAAAGCGCAGGCCTGCAGACATTTATGGCAGCGCACGCATTTGTCGGCATCGATCACAGGATACAAAAAGCCCTCTTCATCCGCTTTCATTTCGATCGCTCCCACAGGGCAGACCGCATAGCAGGCACTGCATCCGCAGCAGCTGCTCTTCTTATCAGCGAGAGCCGGAAGGTCGGAAGCGGCCCTTTTCGCCGGAGCGCCCGCTGTCCTGCTGCCGAACCCTCTTTTTTTGTTAATATAAGCCATTCCCTTTTTCATTACAGTTCTGACGAAGCCCTTGTTGATCGCCATAAAGACGACGCATCCCACAGCCAGGTTGATAACATTGAGAATCGGCATCTGCATAAAGCACATGACGCTCTGAGCGGCCATGATCGCGAGAATGGTCAGTATGTGGGAGACATTGTATCTGACCTTTATGATCCTCTGAACGTCGATGCTCCTGTAGATAAACAGGAACAGGTAGCTGATCAGCGTGGAGCCTGAAGCCGCGTAGAGACCGATCCAGCGGATCGTGGCAACGTCCACGATCAGGTTGATGGCTGCAGCAACGGTAGTCGTGATCCCGACACTCGCCGATTCCTTGTAAGCCACGTAGATCCCTCCCAGGAAGGTGGACATGCTGAAGAAGAACATGGCCGCAAAGAGGATCGGGATCTGGTTGTAAGCCTCCGCATAATCTCCCCGGATCAGGAGCTTGAACAGAATCGGGGTCGCTGCGATCAGAAGGCCGAAAAAGCCGGCCATGAGGTCGAACATGACCCGGAACATAGAAGAATAGTACTCGCCGGCATCCCTGTCTTTGGACACCACCGCCGCGTTCTCCTGCCATGCCATGGTGAATGTGTTCTGCGCGATCGTCAGAAGGCCGGGGATCTTATTGGCGACCGCGTAGACCGCGTTGGCCGCTACCCCCATAAAGAATGTGACGACAAGGCGGTCCGATACCCGCATGACCCAGGCGGACATACTGTTGGGCACCATGGGCCAGGAATAACGGAGCATTTCCCCGATCTTGTCCTTGTTATAGTACCGGAAGTCGACATAGCGGAAGATCCCCGCTCTGAGGACCAGATAAGCAAAAGAAAACACCGCTGACATCAGAAGAGCGATCACTGTGCCCTTCAGCCCGGCTCTGAGCCAGTAAACGCAGATCACAGCAAAGATCATCTTGCCTAAAGCGGCAAGGATCGCGCTTATCGAGTACTCCATGTTCTCGTTCAGGCCCCTGCAGATCTGTCTTGCGACATTCCCCAGAACATCAAACAGGAAATAGAGGCAGATCAGGATCCTGATCGTGCTGTCGGTTCTTCCGAGGCAGAAAAAAAGGACGAGCAAAGAAAGCAAGGAAGTCGGAATGACGAACACAACGATGTTCGTCACGATCTCCTTCACCTTTTCCTCATCGTCTCTTACATCGATCAGAAAGCGGAACGCTGCCGCCTGGATCTGCAAAGTGACCGTGGGCAATAACAGCGATTCCAAAATCGTGATCAGGTCATAGGTTCCCATCTCCTCCTTCGTAAGACATCCGGTGAGAATGGGAAGCGTTATAAAAGAGGCCAGCCTGGGCAGAAATGTCCCGATGGACAGTATGAGTGTATTTTTGGCCAGTTTACTCTCTCGACTCATTAAGTACTGATTCCTTCTCCATCTGATCCGCCCTCTCGGCGATCAGTTTTATATAATCCCCGGATCTTCGGCGAAGGAGGCCGAGCCGCCTCTGCGCCTCATTCCAGTCCGGGTTAAAACTGTAATCCTCTTCACTGTTTTTGAGGATGCAGTCCTGTAATCTGCAGCTGTTAAGAAGGTCTCTGCTCCTGACATTGAACTTCTTGACGGTCTCCAGCTCTACTTTGAATTTTTTGCCGAAGATTATGGAAAAAGCGGTCCCGTGGAAGGAATTGGTAAGAACGTATTCCGCGCCCGCGAACAGACCCACGAACTCCTCCGGAGTGCTGTAGCGGACCCTCGGGATATCCCTGTTTTTCCTGTATTCATTATTCAGATACAATATTTTGACACCGGTCCGCCTGGACAGCTCTCTCGCCGCGTTCAGCAGGTTGATGTCTCCATCCACCGTGTAGACGAAGATGTAGGGCTCCGGGCGGTTTGCGGGCGTCATGAAGCGCTCCCATTTCTCCCTGCCAAGAAGGAGCGTGGGATCGAGATCCGCCCTCGCCTCATAGCCGATCGTCTCCATAAGGTCAACCGACCTGGTCTCACGCAGAGAGATGCACTGCATTCCGGAGAGCCACTCCCTGTACAGTTCCTTCGTTCCCTCGGGAAACGCGTCAAAACCCAGACTGCAGGCGTAGGAATAGCGCTGCTGCTCCCTCGCGAACACGAGCATATAGGCGGGATCCATACCGGAAAGCTTATTGTTCCAGACCTGGTCCGAACCCGCGACAAACAGGGCATAGTCGTCCTGTGCCCCTCTGAGATCTTCGAACTGCATCGGCTGTGAAAGCTCCAGCTTATTCCTTCTGAAAGCGCCGAAAATGCGGTCCTTCTTCATTGCCACCAGGCACCGGAACAGCACAATGGGAAATCTGTGCCGCTTAAACAGTCCCCAGGGCCTGTGGCCTTCCTCAACAGTACGGCAGCGGTAATCCACGATGATCGCTTTTCTTCCCAGGCCGCTGATGACCTGCTGAAGCGCATATGCCTGCAGGACCGCTCCGTAATTAGATGCTCTGTGGAAGGTCAAAATACCGATTGGTTTCATAAGTCTCTCTCATCTGTCATTTGCGGGCTGATCCGCGCAGGATCATCCAATTATTTCTCAAAGGCTGACTTTTCCGGAAGCAGCCGGTCGAAAGCATCCAGAAGCTTCTTCTTCGCCCACTCGAAATCTTCCTCGGAGTCAATCTCATCCGCGTCGTTGAGGCACAGCATGGGATATTTGCCGCCCGTGACAAGTCCGCACAGCTTCTCCACCAGATCTCTGTCGGAACTGATCGTGTAGTGCGCCCCAAGCTTTTCCAGCCTTTCGGGCACGAAATTGCCGCTGGCCAGCTGCCAGTAGCGGAATACAAACTGGCTCACGTCCCTGACATCCCTGAAGCGGTGCCTGCAGGCGTCATCCAGTCTCTTTCCGTTGAGTTCCCATATAGTATCCATCGTGCTCTTGAGGATCGGCACCGGCAGGTGCTCGTTCCTGAATCCGGGAAACATGACGAACTTGCTGCAGTAGTAATTCTCCAAAACAGCGCTGACGCCGTTTTTCCTCACAGAAAACCACTTGTCCCGGTCCTTTCGAAGGACCTCGTGCATATCAAAGTGCTCGTTGATCACTTCCGTGCAGTTCAGATAAATGTGCGGCATGATGGACCCGATCTTTCCCGGCCTTACCGCATGGAGCCTCGCCTGGTGCACCGGTTTGCCGTCCCTGTAGAAGATCTCCTTCGGGATGCTCCTGCACAGGAAAGTGTCGTCATTGAAATATACGAAGTGCTCCGACAGCCCCCGGATCCTGTTGACATTGAGCTCGATCGGATGGGAGCTGAATGTGGGAAGGTATTCCTCGGGAATATAATCGGAGTGCTTGACATGGACCAGTTTGTCCGCGTCCAGGTTCAGCCAGGACGGCACATGGCCGCATGTCACAAAATAGATCTTGTTGACCCAGGGCGCGAATTTCTCCACGCCTCTGAACCAGTAGCGGAGCGTCTCCCAGTCCCGGTATCTCGCATCCCGGTCGTCCACCAGAAAGCGGTCCTTGGGCGCGTAACTGTTCCTGAGCGCTCTCCACTCCGGATCGCTGTCATCCACCCATAACAGTACGAAGTCAATGGGGTAATCAGATTGATTCGTTTTCGCCATTTTAGTACATTCTCCCTGCCCGGATCCTTCAGATCTGTCCCAGGATCTCCATCGTTCTGCGCATACCGCTTCTGATATCATAAACAGGCTTCCATCCCAGCTTCCTGAGCTTCGCGCCGTCGAGCCTGGCCTTGGTAGCCTTGCTGTAGCCCTGCGCCTCAACAGCATCCGGGATCTCGAAGATCACCTTGCTGCCGGCGTTTTCCGCGATCAGCGCCGCAAGGTCCCTCAGACTTATGTCCGAGGCCTCGTCCGCGATGTTGTAGGCCTCTCCGCTCTCTCCCTTGAGCAGAACGGTGATAAAGCCGCTGACTGCGTCTGCCACATATGTGTAACTGTAAAACTGGGTGCCCGCCGACTTGAGGACGATGTCCTCGCCTGCGATCCCCTTTCTGATAAACTGGCTGATCGCCTTGGTATCCGTCATCAACATTGTCGGGCCGTAAGAGCGCGTCAGCCTCGGAATGCAGACGTCAATTCCCTTCTGCTTCCTGTAAGCCTGGCAGAGAGCCTCTCCGCACCTCTTGCTCTCCGGATATCCGGCCCTTAGCGTATTGCAGTCGATATAGCCGCAGTACTTCTCGTCGAAAAGTTCGATATCTCCGCGGTTCTCGCCGTAGATCTCATTGGAGGAGGCGAAGGCAAACCGCTCCACTCCGTGGGCACAGGCGAACTCCAGCATGTTCTGAAGGCCTATGATATTGGTCGTGATCGTTCCGATCGGGTCTGTCGCATACTGGATCGGATGTGTATTGGATGCAAGATGGATCACGAAATCCACTTTGCCGATATCTTCCCGTACAAAAGGAAGATTGATGTCATAAGGTATGAAAGAAAACAGCGGATGGCTGCTGTACTCTCCGAATCTGGCCCTGGCCCTCTCTTCGCTCCTTCCAAGGGCGTAGATCCTGCAGTTCATCCCTGCCAGGTTCCTCTCCATCAGAACATCGATCAGAAAGCTTCCCACCAGACCTGTCGCGCCCGATATAAGGACTGCTTTGTCCTTCAACCGGTCCCACGGAAGATCCAGTCCGGCAGTCCTTCTGACATCCTCCATATAATATGCGTTGTCGTATAAATTCATTCCGCTCTACCTCTATTTGAGCCAGTGGTCCCTGTCTGCCCTCAGATAGGCCTTGAACATCTCCAGGTCATCCTTGGTCGTAAGTTTGATGTTCTTGTCGGAACCCGCGGCAAAATAGAGCCTCTCGCCGAGTTCCACCATCATCGTATTAGTATAAGAGGAGCCGTAGATCCCGATCTTTTTCTCAAAAGCTTCGTGATAGGCCCAGTCCAGTTTGCCGAACCGGTAAGCCTGCGGCGTAGAGACCCTTCTTAAGGTCTCGCGCGGTATATACTTGACCGTGCTGATCTCGTCGTCGACCACAAAGATCTGCTCGTTGTAAGGAAGAGACGTCACAGCGTTCCCGTATTTCCTGCACTTGATAATGACGTCCGAGAGGACTGTCGCGTCCACCAGAGGCCGGATCCCGTCATGAATGATGATGATATCGTCGTCACTGCATTTGCCTTCGAGGTTGTAGACGCCGTTGCGGATGGATTCCTGTCCCGTCTCGCCTCCCTGCACGATCCACTTGAGCTTGTCAATGCCGTACTGTTTGGCGTAGGCGCGCACGATATCATGCCATCCGTCGATACAGACTACCTCGATAGCGTCGATCTCAGGATGCCTCTGAAAGCCCTCCAGCGTGTAGATCAGGACGGGCTTATCATATACATTTATAAACTGCTTGGGGATATCATAGCCCATTCTGTGCCCTGATCCCCCCGCGATGATGATCGCTATGTTCATTTTCAGTCTTTCTCCTTTAATACGGACCGAAGTGACATCACCATTACCGCCGTGTTGAACAGCAGATAGCAGATCGTGTAAAGATCTGTGATATTAAGCAGAATTGCCGCAAGAAGCAGCACCTGCGCGCCGCCGGCGCAGGATCGCAGATTCAGCGCGATCGTCTTAACGATCCCGTAATCCGCCTTATCCATGACATCCTTCACGGCATCCTTGTCCATCGTGGTCGTGACTGCCTTGTGCATGACCAGCCTCGGGAGCAGATCCACAATCGCCGTCAGTCCGCCGCAGATCACAAGGATCTCCGCTGTGACCAGGCCTCCCCTTACAAGCGGTCCTGTGCTGTGTGCAGCCATGATGCCTGCTGCATAGAACATGAGCGCCGAGGCAATATAGCCGGCCATGGCGTCATAGACACTTCCCATCTTCGAAAACTGCTTCCTGTATCTGGCGACATTGCCGTCCACTCCATCCAGAAGATTCCACATAAAGAACAAGATCCAGCTTACGATCATGCCAGTCTTCGACCTTGCGGCGCATGCCGCAATAAATCCGAGTACGGCCGGGACGATCGAGATCATGGAGATCGCATTCGGGGTGAGGTTTGTATACAGGAACGGGATCGTCAGCGCGTAAGAAAGCGGTCTGCCGATATAAAAGGCAAAAATATCATTTTTTGCCATTGCCCTCTTAGCGGGCGTCATCGATTTTTCTTCAATTTCTTTGATAGTGATCATATTACTCTTTCGTTATTTTGATTTATATCTCTAGCCCATACAGAGATAAGTTTATAAGATTTCCGCCAAATAATCAATTTATTCTTGTTTACAGCACAAAAAGGCGACGGAACGCCCGCCGCCGGGTCAGATGAGATCATCTGTCCCGATCCGTGGATGCTCCGCCGAGATCAGTTGTAAGTATTGTTGTAACAGGAAAAGGGAATCAGTTCTCCTTTCCCTCTTCTCTTCCGGTCAGCTGCATGAACAGGTCTCTGTGCTCTCTTGCCGTCCTCTCCACGTTGAACCGGTCCTTAACGATCTTCACTTCATTCTCCACCAGATACTCTCTCAGTTCCGGATCATCATGAAGTCTCACCACCGCTTCCGCGGCTCCGTAATAATCCTCTCTCTCCACGAGAAGGCCGTTGACGCCGTCCTGGATGATCTCCGGGATCGCGTCGACATTTGACGCCACGATCGGCTTGCGGATCAGCATATACTCGGGAAGGACAAGTCCGAAGCCCTCCCATCTGCTCATCAGCATTGCCACATCGAAGTTGCAGATATAATTGAAGGGATCATTGACCCAGCCTGTGATCAGGAATGAATCCCTGAGGCCGTATTCCCTTACGAGCTTCTCTGTCTCTTTCCTGTTGAGACCATCGCCGACAATGACGAAGAAAGCCTCGGGGATCCGCTTCTTGATAACGGAAGCGGCCTTGACAAAGATATCAGGCGCTTTCTGTGTGGCCAGACGGCCGACAGTTCCGACGACAAAGGCGCCTTCCGGAATAACGTTCATATCCAAGGGCTTCGTATGCTCTGCGCATTCCTCGTCGAAGTCAATGCCGTTGTAGATCACATGAAGCTTGGAAGGTTCGCAAATCTCGTGAGCCAGCGCCGTATTCTTCTCGAATTCGGAAATGCAGACAATACTGTCCGTGACAGGCGCCAGCATCTTCTCGATCATGACATAGGACCCGATCAGTTTCTTGTCGGCGCCCTTCATATTAAAGGCCCAGCCATGCGCGTTATAGACGCTGATATTCGGCTTGCCCTCCCTGTTCTTAAGGCCAATATTCGCAAGACGTCCGATCGCTCCTGCCTTAGAACTATGGCAGTATACGATATCCGGCTTGTACTTGCTGATCAGCTTCCTGACTTCCATGATGCTGCGGAAATCCGCGCTCGCGCTGATCGGATGATGCATATCCGCGACATGTTCCACCTTGGAGACGATGTCGGTAAACTTCCCGGCGTCAATAGAATCCGAACACACGAGGATATGCTCAAGCTCGTCACTATAATTCTGTTTTAGCTTAGTCAACAGGGCGACCAAGTATCGTTCCACGCCTCCCGGCGCTTCCGCGATATGTAAAACACGTACTTTCTTCGCCACGCACTCTCTCCTGTGTTCCTGAAAGGATCTGGTAGTTTAATAAAAAAGCCACATCACAAGTATATCACAAAAATAATAATATTTCTGTAACTGCAATATTATAATACATTCACAACTCTTTTGCCATTCGTTAGTATGCACACATTAGCAAAAGATATCACTGATTTTTTAGAAGATAATGATAGATATTCTCTATGACCGTAAGCCGGAATTCGAATTCCTGCCGGTCCTTCTCCGCCAGCGTAGTCAGGATCAGGCCTGTAAACAGCGACAAAACGCCGCCCAGCCCGATGAATCCCGAAACTATGAGCGTCGGGAACCTCGGCACGAGGCCTGTCTGTGTATACTCTATGAATACAGGCACGAACAGGATCACTGTCAGAGCGAACAGGATCGCGCTCAGCCAGCCGAAGAAATACATCGGCTTGTAATTCTTGTAGAGCCTGAAGATCGTCGAGAGAACCCTCATCCCGTCCGAGTAGGTATTGAGTTTGGATTCGCTTCCTTCGGGCCTGTCCCTGTACTCGATAATGACATTCTCGATCCTCATATTCTTCTCGACGGCGTGAATACTCATCTCCGTCTCGATCTCGAATCCCTTGGAGAGGACCGGGAAGCTCTTGACGAACAGGAAACTGAAAGCTCTGTATCCCGTCATTATGTCTCTGATATTGGTCTTGAACAGCCGATTGATGCTGCCTCTCACAAGACTGTTGCCAAAATTGTGAAAAGGCCTCTTGTTCTCTTCGAAATATGTCGAAGAGAGCCTGTCTCCGACCACCATATCCGCATTCTTCGAAAGGACCAGGTCGGCCATCTCCCTGCCGTATTCAGCCGGATAAGTGTCATCCCCGTCCACCATGATATAGCACCGGGCGTCGATCTCCCTGAACATCCTGCGGATCACGTTGCCCTTTCCCTGCTGGTACTCGTGCCTGACCACTGCTCCGCTCTCCCGGGCGATCTCTGCAGTCCTGTCGGTGGAATTGTTGTCGTAGACATAGATCACCGCTTCCGGAAGAGACCCCTTCCAGTCTGAGACCACCTTTCCGATCGTCTTCTCTTCGTTATAGCATGGTATCAGAACTGCTATCTTATCCACTGTTATCTCCTGTATCCCTATTGCGGCGTCTGACATCCCGGGCTGTTCCCGAAAAACATGTCAGTTAAGAATATATTATAAAGAATCTTAGTTCAATAGGCAAGAGAGGCCTTTATCCCTATCCTTTTGTGAGCCATCTCCTGCACCCTTCTTCCCCGAATACCCAAAACTGCCGCTCTCAGGAATTCTGATTCCGGGGAGCGGCAGTTTTTTCAATTTTTGTGCCAATATGCTGTTCTATCCGAAGATCAGGTAAACAGCCAGCACCAGGATCACATACACCGCGCAAGGCAGAATATTCATGGAAATGATCTTTCCTTCATTTCCCGTCGCTTCCGTGGTGGAGGAAACCGCAACGACATTGTGGATGCAGATCATGTTGCCGATCGCGCCGCCTGCCATCTGCAGGGCGATCATGGATGCTGCGGGGAATCCCAGGATCTGTGCGGTCTGGAATTCCAGGGGACCGAACATGACGCCGGAGACCGTGCAGGATCCGGATACGAACGCGCCGAAGACGCCCAGCGGAGGAACGATGAAGGGGAAGGCCCTTCCGATATTCGCCACGATCGTTGTGCTGATCTGGGTGATCATGCTGTCAAGGCCGGAGTTGTTGAGGCCGGAGCCCAGCATGATCTGCACCATTGCGATACCGCTCACGAGAGCCATGGCAATGGTCAGCACCTGTTTGCCGGTTGCGCTGAACACAAAGTTCACGTCTTCTTTGCTCAGATTCTTGCGGTTGGCCAGCATTGTGCCGATCGCTACCAGAATGAAAGGCGTAAGGCCGGGGTTATAGATCAGCGCGAAGTCATAATTGAGTCCTTCAACACCGAGGATATTCTCCACATGGATGGCTGCGGAGTTGAGCAGTGCGCGCAGTCCGAACTGAGGCACGCGGGTCAGCAGCAGGATGATCGCGATGATCAGGTAAGGCGTCCAGGCCTTTAGGAGCTTCCTGCGGCTCACTGTTCCGAAGATCTCCTTGGGCATGATCACTTCGTCGTGCTCGATATCGTAGAAGTACCACACATGCTTGGGCACGAAGACCTTTGCGCGGGCGGCAAGAACTGTCACAACCAGTCCGATGCATGCGCTGATAATGGACGCGAACTCAGGTCCAAGGTAAGTTCCCAGGAAATAATACGGAATTACAAAGGAGCAGGATGCCATCAGGCAGAAGGGGATCATCTCGACGATACTCTTCATCCGTCTGCCCGTGGAGTAGAACATAACCAGTGTCACCACCAGCAGGATCGGTACGATGAAGCCCGCAAGTCCCAGATAGAGGACCGTCTTGTGTGTGACTGCCGCAGTGAACTCATCCAGCGGGATTCCGAGCTGCTCGGATACAGCGCTGGAAAGGTTCGTCATATTAGTCAGCATCGGTGTGCCTACTGCCGCGAAGGGAACCGGCGTGCTATTGGAGATCAGCGCGACCGAGCAGGCTGCCACGGGAGGGAATCCCAGGCCGACCAGAAGAGGCGCCGCGAGCGCTGCGGGTGTTCCGTAACCGGCCGCGCCTTCAATGAATGCTCCGAACATGTAAGCGATGATGATCGCCTGAATGCGGGGATCCGGTGTGATCTTCTGAAATCCCTCGTTGATGACCTGCATGATGCCGGTCTGCTTGAGCGTGTTGAGCAGCAGGATCGCGCCGCTTATGATCAGCAGCAGATCCAGCGACTTGAGCGCGCCGTAGACAAAATATGCCAGGACTGTCGGCACTTCCATCTTCCAGACCGCGACTGCCAGTACGATCGTCACGATCAGCGAGATGATCAGGGACTTGCCCGATGAGAACTTGAAGCCCACCATCAGTACGAGCGCTGTCAAAAAGGGAATTGTTGCAAGTAATGCGTATACCATAACTCTGATACTCTCCGTTCCGCCGCCTTCTCCGGCGGCAAATTCTTATTACCATTTAATGATTATTCCACATATGGGGTATTATGGAACAATCTCCTTTTGAACTCAATTGCCAGATTTCGTGCCGTTGAGGAAAATTCCACACTTCACCGCGAAGTGGGGAGAAAAAAAGCCCCCCGCGCTATATTTTGCACGGGGAGCTCACTGATTTTCCGGATTATTTCATTAATCCTGCTTTTCTCTTTCTGTAGTTACTGAAGAACTTTGAGAGAAGCGCAAGGCAGAGCAATGTCACGATCGCGTCAGCCGCGTACATGATGATCTTCCACTTCGCTATGCCTGTGTTGAGGTTTGCGGGATCGTACTGGCGGCTGTTGGCGACGACGTAGAGGATATTCTTCGCAGACTCGCGCATAGCCTGCTGTGCGCCATTGGTATCGCGGAATCTGACATCATTGGTCTCTGTAGGATAGTTGACCAGCATCAGGTCGGAACCGTTTCTGATACCCTGATCAGCGCTCATATAGCCGTATACGCCAAAATAGTCCGTCTCGACAAATCCTCTGAAGCCCCACTCGTCGCGGAGGACAGTCTTGCAGAGGGAAGAACTGCCGCCTGCCCAGCGGTTGCCGATGTAGTTAAAGGCGGACATGACTGCAAGGCAGTCGGAGTCCTTGACGCACTTCTCGAAAGGCTTCAGGTAGATCTCGCGGATCGCCTGCTCATTAGACCATGTGCAGAGCATATCGCATCTATTGCCTTCCTGGTCGTTTAACGCGAAGTGCTTCATGTAAGCGTAGACACCGTAATCCTGAGATCCTTTGACCGCGTTCGCCGCGATATGTCCGGAAAGGACGGGATCCTCGGAATAATACTCGAAGTTACGGCCTGCAAAAGCAGTTCTGTGGTTGTTCATGGCCGGTGCGTACCAGCCGGAGACATCCATTTCATTGGCCATCTTGCCGATGCTCTCGCCGAATCTGTAAGCCAGATCCTTGTTCCAGGTCGCCGCAATGGTAACTCCGACAGGGAAACCGATGGAACCGACGCCGGTGAAGTTGTTGTTGATGGAGGCAGGGCCGTCGCAGTCGTTGGTGCGGACTTTGCCGATGCTCTCGACAGAGTTGGTCTGATATCCGCCCAGGGAGATCAGGGCATTCATGTCGTCCAAAGTCATCTCATCCATCAGCTGATCCCACTTGGGGTCGTTCTTATCAAGGCCGCGCATATCTACGAGCTTAAGGCTGTTATCAGCGCCGGTCGTAACTGCTGCCGCGTTCGGATCCTCATCTGCCGCTGTCGCCTCCGCTGTCAGGTAGTTGCTGATATTGTAGAAGGCCGCCTTGGCATCCGCTGCCATTTCAAAGCTTGCGGGCGCTGCAGTAGCTGCCGCATAGTTCGCGAACTTGTCCGCGCGGGACAGATACTCGACATTTCCGGCCGCGTAATCAAACTGATTGGTAGCTGTGACCTGATCACTTGCGCGCTTATTCTCGCCGCTGTAAGTGAGGGTCTCTGCTACATTGAATACTTTGGATTCGATCTTATTGTGAGAATCCGTGTTGATAGAGATCTCATAGTCTCCCGCTTCGAGGACATAGCCCTTGGCGTTCTTATCATCGTAGGACATCAGCTCTTCCTTGCTGACTACGATGTTGACTGTCTCAGTGGCGCCGGGCTCAAGGAGACCTGTCTTCTCAAACTGGACAAGGTTTGCGCTGGCTTTCTCAATGCCGCCGTTTGTATAGGGCGGATTGGAGTAAACTTCCACGACGTCCTTACCAGCGACAGTGCCGGTGTTAGTGACATCGACTGTAAAGGAAATAGTATCGCCGTTGTCCGTGATCTCGCTCATTTTCTGCGTGAAGGTCGTATAGGACAGTCCGTAGCCGAAGGGATACTGAACGACCTGGTCATAGTTGATAAGGCCTTCCACAGCAGCGGTCTCGTAGAAACGATAGCCTACATAGATGCCTTCCACGTAGTTTACGAAAGAAGGAATCGATGTGGACTCGGTCCCTGTGAAGCCCACGGAAGTGTACTTGAACTCATCCATGTTGGTGTAGTTGAAATCGCCGAAATTGTTCCACCAGGGTGTCGCCTTGAGGTCATAGACCAGCGTGTCGACCGTCTTGGCAGAGGGGTTGACTTTGCCGGATACGACTTCTCCCAGAGCGGTCATGCCGATGTGTCCTCCGGGAGCTGCCCAGATGAGACCCTTGATCTGAGGGTATTCTTTGACAAAGCCGAATTCGAAAGCGTTGGAGCCGTTGTAAACTACGATGACGTTTTCAAAATTCTGACACACCAGAGCGACCATCTCCTTCTCGCGGTTGTCGAGCATCAGATAGTGATCGCCGGCGTTCCAGTCATTGCCCTCGTTGAGAGTGTCATCATAGGTCGCCGCCCTGTAGGTCGTGCCGTCCTGGTATGTTCCGTCGATGATCGCCTGAACGTCATTGGGAAGATCCGCGCCCTCTCCGCCGGGTCTTGAGATCACGATCATAGCCGTGTTAGAGAACGCCTTGGCATTCGACATCATACTGTCTGTATACTTGCTGACGTTAGGCTCGGGCAGAGTCCAGTCCTGCGCCCACATGCCGCAGACCGGGCGGTCCGCCTTGTAAGCGGTGTAGAAATCGCTCAGTTCAGTGTTGGTCTCAATGCCCGCGTCGTTCAGGCTCTGCAGAAGGCTTACAGACTCATAAGCCGTGTTCAGGGCGCCGGATCCGCCGCCGCCCAGCATGGGATTTGTGGAAGCCCAGCCGAATACGTTGAGCTTGGTCCCCGCAGCGAGGGGGAGAATGCCGTCGTTCTGCAGCAGCATCGTTCCCTCTTCCGCGATCTCAACTGCCAGCGCAGAAGCTTCCTTTGAGGTCTCCTCCGTGATCGTGCCGCTCCCGCTGACCAGGTCGAGCATCGTGCTCATGGGACCGATGCAGATCAGGTTCACGCAGATGCAGATTCCTGCGACCGCCGCGATAAAAGCAGTTCCTCTGATGAGGCGCTTCCCCGGCTTGGCCATCCTGCTCACAAGAAGCTGGATCAGGATCGCGGCTGCAATGATGATTCCTATTGCGATCAGGTAAGTCCTGATTGAATTGATGACGTTCATAACGTCACTCATGTTAATGGACAGCATATTTTCCTCCCTTGATCAAAACATAGCTTCTATGCAGTCTCTTAGTCCACAGTGATCGTGTAGACCGATTCGAAACTCTCTCCGGGCTGCGCGCACTGCTCCTCAAACTTCTCGGGCAGCTCGCCGGTAAATCCCTTGTTGTCCACGCGCCCGATCCAGGGCTCGAGGCAGATATAAGGCGCGTCGGTCTTGGGCTTGGACCATACGCCCACAGACGGAAATCCCTTGCACTCAATAGTGACATAAGGAGTCTTGTCCGGATAGCAGATCGCGACCTTTTCCACCTGGCCGTGATCGAAAATGTAAGCATCATTGTCGAACAGATCCATGGTCACTTTCATAAATCCGCCGTCCAGCACGAGCTTGTGGGGGTTCTCGGCGTCCGCTGCTTCCGCGACGGGATCAAGGAATACATACTCCAGCTCTTCTTTTCCGTCGAAGCTGACGTAATAATCGTCCTTCTTCGTGCCCGGAAGGACCGGAACATTGAATGCGGGATGCGCGCCGATGGAGAAATACAGCGGCTCGTCCTTGGCCGGATTGGTCACCTTCCACTCCACGAAGACCTTGTTGTCCTCAATGCGGTGAGTGATCTCAAGTTCGAATTCGAAGGGATATTTTGCCAGAGTCGCCTCGTCGGAGCGCAGCACATGAGTGATGGAATTCTCTGTTTTGCCGACCAGCGTGAAGTCCATATCGCGGGCGAAACCGTGCTGTCCCATGGGATAGCTGACTCCCTTGTAGCGGTACTGTCCGCCGCAGACCTTGCCCACAAACGGGAACAGGACGGGCGCGTGGCGGTTCCAGTACTTGGGGTCCGCCTGCCAGACCACCTCGTGGCCTCTTTTCTTGTCATAGATCCCGCAGAGCTCTGCGCCGTGATCGGCGACTGCGACTTTGATCCGGTCATTTTCTATATAATGCATCATAATACTCTCCCTTCAAAAAAGTGGCTTATATAAAAAGTACCTGTGCCGGCATCTCTAATGCCGGTCACAGGTCTATTGTAGCAAATATGAAGCCGATTCGCCATAAGAGCGGCGCCTTACTCCCGTACGGCTTTCCAGACTCCGACCAGCCGCTCCAGCGACCAGGCCGCGTTAGCCGGACTCGTAGACGGCAGGCACACTGCCTTTCTCCCAATCTTCGGTTCTATGTACTTCTTGTACATCTTCTCCGCGGTCTTGCCGTTCACATAGATCTGCCGGATCGGCGCGTTGTCCAGAATGACTGTCAGGTCATTGGCCACGACGTCCCTGATGCTTGCGTCCGATGATCCACGGATCGTGCAGGAATGGATCACATCCCAGGCCGCGATCCGGTGGCGGATCAGGAAACTGCGCCGCTCGGGAACATCCCCAGGCACCTCGTCCCCGAACACCTCCGCCATCACCTTCCAGAAGCGGTTCTGCGGATGCCCGTAGAAAAAGGCCGACTCTCTCGACTTCACCGACGGGAAACTTCCCAAAATCAGTATTTCCGAATCCTTCCTGTAGAGCGGGGGGATCGGATGGACGATCCTTTCCTCTTTAGCCCGCTCACTCCCCGAGCTTCTCATGAGCCACACCTCCCATGTAGAACAGGTCTCCCTCCGAAAAGCTCTTGTAAGCGCCCCTCAGAAGACTTTCGTCCGTCATCTTCCAAATACAGAAACGGTACCGGTCATCACCGGAATAATAGCACCACAACTGCGTGTTCTCAGGATCATCGGCCAAAACATAGAAAGAGTTGCGATAAGACCCCTTAGCGATTTCTTCCCTGAGACGGTCCGAGAACTGCACGCGCCAGATCACTGCTCCCGGATCTGTCAGTACTGCTCTTGACTCGTGCATCTGGTCCCGCACGGAATAGCCGCCTTTTTTGTTTTCCTCAGCTTCGAACGGCAGCGCGTAATAAGCCTCGTCAAGCATCTTCTGAAGATCATCTGCCGTGCCGGCTTCTATAAAGATAATGTCCCCCGGCTCCATCTCAAAATCCCTGATCGTGCTCATCATCTTCACGCCGGGGAGCACCTCCACATAGGTATGATCGAGCCATGACAACCCATCATCAAAGTCCAGATAAGCGATCGCGCGTACCCTTACATCTCCCTCCGACCATACCTCACCGGGTACAAAGGCCGGATCATCTCCCGCCTCTTCCCGCAGGACCACAACTCTCCCGAAATCTCCCTTCAGATACTTGCCGACTGTATTATAGAAGCCTTCCACGCCCGCACGATAAGCGGACTCGTGAACCATTACCTCGAAATCACTAAATACAATTTCTTCCTTCTCTGCGAAAGCCTCCAGATTCCCGTCGTAGTATTCCCTGAACACCGTTTCATCGAAGGAATCCATCCTCGTCCGGTTGAAGGTGTATTCGTTAACACGGCAGTCCGGATCCATGGCGGACAGGGCCGTCTCGATCACTTTGCTCTTAAGCGCAGCCGCTGAGGCAGGTCAGCATAAGTCCGACGGCCATAAGCAGCAGGGGTTTCCGGACGCCGCTCCTTCTCCCTGAATTCTTGTCAGTACGATTCCTAATTGACTTTTTCATGGCAGCACCTCACACCAGTATTATAAGCATTCTAAAAAATAAGACGCAACCTATTGACAATCCGTACAATGTATATTACTGTGTTATTGTATTAATCACATAGTACAATAACACAAAGTCAAAATATGGAGGGAATCATGGCATGGAAGTTCAATGATAACGCCCCCATCTATCTGCAGATCGTGAACACGCTGAAGAGAAATATCGCCAGCGGCGCCTATCCGCCTGGCTCTCGTCTTCCTTCCGTCCGCGATCTCGCACTGGAGGCCGGCGTCAACCCCAACACAATGCAGAGAGCGCTTTCCGAACTGGAGCGGAGCGGGCTGGTAAACTCCCAGAGGACCGCCGGACGCTTTATTACGGAAGACGCCGATGCTCTCCTGGACCTGCGGAAATCGATGAGTGACGAGATCGTATCTGAATTCATCGCAAGACTCCGGGGTATTGGAATGAGCGACGAACAGATCCTGGAAACGGTCCGGGACAAGATTAACAGTGAACACAAGGAGGAACCCTGATATGAGTATTCTTGAATGCAGAGGCCTGTCCAAGAACTACGGCAGCGTACAGGCTCTGAGAAATATCGACCTGTCCCTGGAGAGCGGCAGGATCGTCGGCCTTGTCGGCCCCAACGGAAGCGGCAAGACGACTCTGATCAAGCTCGCGCAGCATCTCCTTACCCCCACTTCGGGCATGATCACCATAGACGGCATGCTTCCCGGTCCCCAGACCAAGGCGATCGTCTCCTACCTGCCGGACCGCGACTTTCTTCCCCAGTGGATGAACCTCGATCAGCTGACCGCTTTCTACCATGAATTCTTCGCGGACTTCAATCCGGCTAAATCCGCTGACATGCTCGAGTCTCTCGGCGTGACAGGAACCATGCCCCTCGGCAAGATGTCCAAGGGCACCCGTGAGAAAGTACAGCTTATCTTCACCATGAGCCGCGAAGCCAGGGTCTACCTGCTCGACGAGCCCATTGCGGGCGTGGATCCCGCTACGAGAGACTATATACTGCGCACTATTTTGACAAACTATTCTGAGAACGCGCTGGTCCTGATCTCCACTCACCTGATCACAGACGTGGAGCCGATCCTGGACGAAGTGGTCTTCTTACAGAATGGAACGATCGCGCTGCATGAGAACGCTGATGCGCTGCGGGAGAGAACCGGCAAGAGCATCGACGGGTATTTCCGGGAGGTGTACAGATGCTTCTGAAATTAATCGGATATGAAATGAAAGCTTTCGGGCGGATCATGCTGCCCCTTTACGCGGCGCTGCTTGGCTTTGCGCTGCTTACCGGCCTGAGCATCCAGTTCCTGCCGCAGGACTTCCTTAGCGGGCTTCCCGGCATCCTGATCTTCATGCTCTACGGCATCCTGATGATGTCGATCATCATCATGACCTGTGTGCTGTCCGTGACCCGCTTTTATAAGAATCTTCTGGGCCTTGAGGGCTACCTGATGTTCTCCCTGCCCACAGATACAGCCACGCTGATCGCTTCCAAAGTTCTCAGCGTCCTGATCTGGTCCATGCTGAGCACGGTCGTCTCCTTCCTCGCGATCTTCCTCTCCGCTCTGGGCGCCGGCGGCGTCAGCATTTTCAAGGGAATTGCGGAAATCTTCTCCCACCCGGAGCTGCTTGAGCACCTGCCCAGCGCATCCGCAGCCACGATCCTCTTCATGCTGATGATCATTCTGGGCGCTGCGGCCTCTATCGTCCGCATCTACGCGGGTATTGCCATCGGCCACCAGTTCAGCGACCACCGCATTCTGATGAGCATCGTCGCCCTGATCGCTTTCAACATGATCGGAACGACCCTCACCACGATCTGCAGCCGCGCCGGCGTGTACTTCGGCGTCTTCGACTCCTTAGGGCAGATCTTCGAAGCCGACACAACGCAGGCTCTCTACCTCGCGCAGGGCGGCATGATCCTCTTCCTGCTGGTCCAGACCGCATTCTTCGGCGTCATCACATGGCTGCTGCTGGATAGGAAATTGAATCTCGAATGACAAAATGAAAGGGACTGCCGCATTAAGCGTGAAGGTTCAAGACCTACGCTATTGCGGCACGTCCCTCTTTTTTACAGCCCGAATGTCAACCCGCCCACAATCTTCTTAATGATCTCAATATGCTCCGGCAGGAAATGGACCATATCAAGCTGAATAAACACAAACGCACTTACTATCATCGAATAGATGGACAGCAGGCAGATCGCAGTGCTGAATTCACTGGCTTCCTCGCAAGGCTCCATCACTTTAACCGGTGCACCGGCTTCCTCAGAAACTTCCAGCTCCGCTGTAGCAACTTCTACTGCCCCCTCCGAGGTGCCTCCCGCGCTTCCATCTGTATACCGCATTCCCACCGCCAGGAACACAAGCATGCCCAGCAGCCACATCATGTCTTCTCTATAGCGTGACAGCAGGTATGGTGTCCAGACGATGTCCATCATGATAATGACGCCGATCGTAAGGATACCGCCCAGGAGGAACAGGACGAATTTGTTGGCCCGGAGCGCGGAACGGGTCTTTTTGCTTGTGAGGGCAAAAAGCCCGACGCCGAATACAGGATAGGTGTAGAACACGCCTCCCTCCACGATGTGGGGGAATTCTGCGGTCAGGTCTTCGGAGCGGGTAAGGAAGTAGGTCGCTCCGTTGAGAAGGCCCCGGGCGCTCAGTCTGGATAACAGGCTGCCGTAGGCGGTCTGGTCTGCGACCGTCAGCTGGTAGCTCTGGCCGAATTCAAAAGGATTCTCGAACCGGGCATAGTTGTAGAGCATGAGCAGCGCGCCGATGATGATGTAGGGCGAGGCAGCTGCCACCAGTTTCAGGAACAGCTTCCCGCTGAATTTGTGCTCTCTCAGGAAAACGATCAGGCACGGGATCACGATCAGGTTTCCGAGCGCGATGGACGGGCGGCAGCCGAATGCCAGCGCGCCGAAGAGCGCTCCCAGAAAAGCCCGGAAAATGGCCCGGTTCTCTTCCTCGATCCCGGTGGCCCACACTGCTTTGACATATAAGTAGACGCTCCAGATCTCCATGCAGAAAGCTGCCGCAAAGGCCGTCATGTACATTGCAGGCTTGGCGACGCAGTGCACCATGCTCGTGACCGATACTGCTGCGCCCAGAAACAGGTAGACCACGAAGGACAGCTTCGGGAAGAAGCGCTTCGACAGGAGCCTGAAGAACAGGAAGAGGCCGATGATCGACATGCCTACAAAGACCTGCGTCGCGTGGTAGGTCGTCAGGCTCGCCCCGGTGATCAGCTTAAACGGGATGAACAGCAGGAAGACCGGCACTACGCCAAAATACATATAGTAGCGCCCTTTATAGAAAGCATGATCCCAGTGATACCTGACTCCCAGCGCTCTTCTGGCCTGGGTGTCGTAGGGATTGGGCATCTCGAGGAGGCGGCGGTCCATATCGCCGTACTCGAGATAAATCTGCCCGTTCAAAAGAGCGTCAGCCATCAGCTCATACTGGTTTTTATTCTTGATCGCGAATCGGTCGGGATCTTGGCCTTCATCGTCCTTGCTAAGGGCCGCTGCCGCGGTTTCCATCCATTCTTCTTCGCCCGCGCTGGCAGCTGCGGCCTTGCCGTCCTGCTCTGAGGAAACAGCCGCTCCGGACGCGTTCCCCTTGGCCCGCGCCTCAGTCTCTTCCATGAGTTTCGCGGTGATCTCCCCGTTCCACATGGGGCACAGCGTCATCAGAAAGCTGCTCGATCCGATCAGCGCGGCCAGCACCAGTACTGTCGCCATAACATGCAGGACGGACCACCGTTCCATAGTGACGCGCAGGAAGCCGGATCCGGGACGGACAAGCCAGACCACCCCCAGCATGACCACCCAGAATATTATGCCACATATAATAGAATTCATATCAACTGCTCCGTATCACCTCATCTGCAGATATCTGCACGCTGCCAGCGCCGCGCTCGCGCCGTCCGCCACTGCCGTTGTCAGCTGGCGCACAGTCTTGCTGCGGCAGTCGCCCGCCACATAGATACCGGGTGTTTTGGTCTCGCAGCGCTCATCCGAGTCAAAATATCCAAACCCGTTCAGATCAGCCAATTCTTTGAAAGGCTCGTTCTCCGGGATCAGGCCGATCGCCACAAAGAGGCCGTCGCACTCCACAGTGAAAGCTTCGCCGGTCTTGGTTCTCTCGACCTCAAGGCCGCACAGCTCGCCGTCCTTCGAGAAGAAACGGTTGATCTTCACGCCCGTGAAAGCCTTTACATTGGGCTTTGCAAACAGGACTTCCTGAAGCTTCTGCTCGCCGGTGAAGAAGTCCAGATCCTGCAGCATGATGACTTCGCTGCACTTCTCTGACAGAAGGATTGCTTCCTGCAGCGCCGAATTGCCGCCTCCTGCCACGCACACTCGCCGTCCCGCGTAGAAGTCGCCGTCGCAGACCGCGCAGAAAGAGATGCCGTCTCCGACAAGTTCCTCTTCTCCCTCGATACCGAGCATGCGGTGCTTTACGCCGGTTGCCAGGACCACTGCAGAGCCCTCATAGGCGCCGCCTTCTTCGGTCCTCACTATTTTGACATCGCCGCGGTCCTCCACAGAGATGACATTCTCAAACTCGATCTCAGCGCCCTGAGCAAGGATCTGGTCCAACATCTTCTCAGCGAACTCGTTTCCGCTCATCTGAAGCGTTCCGGGATAATTCTCAACCTTGGGGGAATGTGTGATCTGGCCCCCGAAGCCGTTTTTCTCGATTACGAGCGCGCTCTTTCCGTTGCGCTGCGCGTACAGAGCTGCGGTCATTCCCGCGGCGCCTCCGCCGACTACGATGATATCGTGCATTTTGCTTTCCTCCCTTGATGTATCTCTTCGCGGCCTTCATGCCGTGACTGACCCGCACCAGGTCCTTCTATGCCTTTTACAGCAAGATCGCCCGACAGTGATCCCACTGCCGGGCGACTCTATTTTCTTTCATTATTTGTGCATCAGCCATCCCTTGATGTCGGACACGCCGCGATACTTCTCGAAAGAATCGCCGTTGACCAGGACAAGCGTGGGAGCCTGCTTGATGCCGAACTTCTGAACCAGTTCCCTCTCCTCATTGGCGTTGAGCGGCTGATACTCCACTCCCGCCTTGTCCAGGATCGCTCCCGCTGCCTTGCAGTTCGGGCAGGAAGGGGTCTTGAACAGTAAGATCGATACGGAACTCTCGGGCTTGACAGCGATCGTTACGGACTTCTCCTCGACCGGGATCTCAGTCTTGGGAGCTTCAGCCACAGGTGCCGTGGGAGCCTCTGCAGGCGCTTCCTTCATGATCGGCTGCACAGGATCGCAGCATGCGCGCTCGTTGATCGCCGCGTAGATCGCTTCGTCGTTGTCATTGGGAGCCGGCTTCGGTCCCTTGTGGGTCAGGTGGGAATGGCCGATGTTGTAGACCATTCTGTCCTTGTACTCCTGGGCTTTGCCGTCGTTCCAGTTCTGGACCG
>DJXS01000094.1:0-5199 GCA_002448395.1 Lachnospiraceae bacterium UBA6998
AGTCGCTGGTAATACCGTCGCTGGTGGTCTCTGTTTTGACCCTGGGGCTTAGTATTGCGGGAAATATGGCGCAGTCGCAGATCAATAAGGAACTGATGGAGATTAGCGCGCAGGAGCGCGGTCTCACATACGCACTGATGGGCGGAGTTGAGAAGATAAGGCTCTCAGGCGCTGAGAACCGGGTTTTCACGAAGTGGCTGGATCTGTATACGCGCGGAGCGGACCTCAAATTCAATCCGCCTGTGCTGGTGAAGTTCCAGAAGGTGTTTAACGCGGCGATCACGCTGACCGGAACCATCGTCATGTACTTTATCGCGGTGAAAAGCGGCGTCTCAGTGGCAGATTACTACGCTTTCAATACGGCCTACGCCTACGTTTCGAGCGCTCTCAGCGCAATTACATCAGTGGCTTTAGCGGCTGCGACCGTTAAGCCGAGTCTGGAGCTGATCAGGCCTCTTATGGAGGCGGAGCCCGAGAAGCACTCCGGGCGCGAATCGGTGGCTACGATCACGGGCAACATCGAGCTGTCCCACGTGACTTTCCGCTATGAGAAGGAAGGGCGCAAGATCATCGACGACCTGAGCCTTAAGATTCCCGCGCGCCAGTATGTAGCTATCGTCGGCAAGACCGGCTGCGGCAAGTCGACGCTGCTGCGTCTGCTGCTGGGGTTTGAACAGCCCGAATCGGGCGCGATCTTCTATGACCGCAAGGATATCCAGACGCTGGATCTGGGGTCCCTTCGCAAACTGATCGGAACCGTGCTGCAGGAGGGCGAGCTCTTCAGCGGCAGCATTTTTGAGAATATCACGATCTCGGCGCCCAACCTGAGTCTTCAGGAGGCCTGGGACGCGGCGGAGATCGCAGGGATCGCGGACGACATACGGGCTATGCCCATGGGAATGAGCACTGTGCTGCAGGAAGGCGGCGGCGGTATCTCCGGCGGCCAGAAGCAGAGAATCATGATCGCGCGGGCGGTCGCTCCCAAGCCCAAGCTCCTTCTGTTGGACGAGGCCACTTCGGCTCTCGACAACATCACGCAGAAGCAGGTTTCGGATGCCCTGGACAGAATGCGCTGCACGAGGATCGTCATCGCGCACCGCCTGTCAACCATCCGCCACTGCGACAGGATCCTAGTCATGGACGGCGGCAAAATAGTGGAAGACGGCAAGTACGAGCAGCTGATTGAAAAGGGAGGCGTGTTCGCGGAGCTGGTGGAGAGGCAGAGGCTGGATAAGTGATGCGTGTGCGGCACACGGCATGTGTATAAAAATGGTGAGTAAGTATGAGTACTTTCGAAGAAATACTTGAAAAAGACGGGAAACTGGTCTATAAAACGAAGGGTGTCAGCATGAACCCCATGCTGTACCAGAACCGGGACCTTGTGGTGATCGAGGTGCCTAAGGGGCGGCTCAAGAAGTACGACGTCGCGCTTTACAAGCGCGGGAAGAGCTATGTGCTGCACCGGGTCATCGAGGTGAATGATGACGGCACTTATTCGATCCGCGGAGACAACACTTACAGCATTGAGACAGTGCCGGAAGAGGCGGTGATCGGCGTGCTCACGAGTTTTGTCAGGGACGGAAAGCAGTACAGCGTAACGGATCCGGAATATCTGCGCTATGTGAAGTTCTGGTGCGAGGCGTATCCGGCGCGCAGCATTTACGCGCATGCGAAGTGGCGGACCAAAGCCGTGCTGCGCAGGATCATTAAGGGAAAGAAGTAACCACGGAGGAAAATCGTGAAATCATATTTGAAATGGGTGCTGCCCGGAATACAGGCGGTTGTGTCGGCAGTTCTGCTCTATATGCTGATTTCGAGCAGACTCCTGCCCGGAAAGTATATGGCAGTCGTTGTTGCTGCAGTTCTGATCCCGCTGGTGATCACATGCCTTATGGCGAACAGCAAAAAGACTGCTTTGAATTCGGCGGCCGGCATTCTGGCAATCTTTCTGAGCGGAGTTCTGATGTTCGGCGTCGTGTATGTGCGGCATATTCTGAAAACTCTGGATCAGATCGCCGGCGCGGACACGCAGATCGAGACGATCGCGGTGGCTGTACAGGACAGCAATGCGGCTCAGTCTGTCGAAGAAACGGGCGGATACCGGTTCGGCGCGTATGAGGGCGCCAATAAGGAGTATCTGGAGACTGTTATCGGGGAGGTTCAGGAAGCCAACGGCGACGCTGAACTGAATCTGCAGTATTATGAGACGCCGCTTGTGATGGCGCAGGACCTTCTGGACGGCAATGTGGACGCCGTGATCTGCAACAAAGCATACATTGACCTTCTGGATGACGCGATCGGAGAGTTCTCTCAGAATTCGAGAGTCATCCTGGAGAGGGAGTTTGAGACCCGGATCGAAGAAGCGGCAGAAGCCGGCGAAGGCAGCGGAAGCGGAGAAGGCTCAGCAGCCGGAACAGCCGATGTCAGGCCCGGAACCAGGCAGCGCGGCGAGAGTGTCACAGCGCATCCTTTCAACATTCTGATCAGCGGCATTGACGTGAGCGGACCGATCTCGACGACGAGCCGCAGCGATGTCAACATCATCATGACGGTGAATCCGCAGGATCACAGGATCCTCCTGACGACAACGCCCCGCGACTACTACGTTTACATTCCCGGGATTTCGGGGGAAGACCGCGACAAGCTGACGCACGCTGGTGTGTACGGTGTCAAAACATCGATGCGGACCCTCGAAAACCTGTATGACGTCGGGATCTCCGACTATATCAGGATCAATTTCGACTCGCTGATCCAGCTGGTGGACGCGCTGGGCGGCATTGATGTCAATTCCGAGGTGGAGTTCAGCTCGGGTGATCACTATTTTGTCCAGGGAAAGAACCACTTAAACGGCGAGGAAGCACTGGTCTTCTCCAGATCCAGATACCAGTTCGGTTCAGGAGACAATCAGCGAGGCCAGAACCAGATGATCGTTCTCACGGCGATTCTCAATAAGCTCCAGTCGCCGGATCTGCTCCGGGATCCGTCGGAGGTCCTGGATGTAGTGGGACGAAGCATGCAGACCAGCTTCACTTCAGAGGAGATCGCGGAGGTGATCTCGTGGCAGTTGGAGAGCGGCCACGGCTGGGATATCGGACGGCAGGCAGCCACCGGAACAGGCGATTCGCAGCAGACTTTCTCGATGAGCGGCACGGATCTGTACGTTATGTGGCCCGACGAGGAGTCGGTCAGTTCGGTTTCGGAGAAGATGAAAGAGTATCTGGCGGAATAAAGAGACCGCGGGCTGTGGTTTATTTGGACCAAATCCCGTGCAAACAGGGGGAATTCCGATTTTTCCTATTTCTAAATCGGCAAAAATTGTATATAGTGTTATCTGAGAAAGCGTCTTTACCCCGCGCGGAGGAGGGGAGAGGCAGCCAGCGCCGGGACCGGAAGGTTGACGAGGACAGCAGTTATCGAAAAATTCGGCGGATGCTGCTGCGGCGGGCGCGCCGTCAGAGACAGAGGTAAAAAGCAGAATCAACACTGTAACAGATGCTGTCTCAACGCAGAGCAGGCCGGAAACTTGCGGCCGATGATATGAACGATTTTTAGGAGGCTTTATTTTGGGTAAATATTTTGGAACAGACGGTTTTCGCGGAGAGGCTAATGTGGTGCTGACCTATGACCACGCGATCAAGATCGGCCGTTTTCTGGGCTGGTATTACGGTGCCAGGATCGGCAAGAAAGCCAAGATCGTCATCGGTAAGGACACACGCCGCTCTTCCTATATGTTTGAGTACGCGCTGTGCACAGGCCTGATGGCATCCGGTGCGGACGCTTATATCATGCATGTCACGACAACGCCGTCCGTGTCTTATATCACAAGGACGGATGATTTTGACTGCGGGATCATGATCTCCGCATCCCACAATCCTTACTACGACAACGGCATCAAGCTGATGAATTATAACGGCGAGAAGATGGACGAGGCCACGATCCTTGAGGTCGAGAAGTATATCGACGGTGAGATCCCGGAGATTCCCATGGCCAAGGACAGCGACATCGGCAGGACAGTCGACTATGTCGCAGGCCGCAACCGCTATATCGGCTATTTGATCTCTCTGTCAAAATACAGTTATAACGGCAAGAGAGTCGGCCTGGATGTCGCGAACGGAGCAGCTTGGACCATCGCAAAGGCTGTTTTTGACGCGCTGGGCGCCAAGACCTATGTCATGAACAACGATCCCGACGGATTTAATATCAATACGGACTGCGGATCCACTCACATCGAGCATCTGCAGAAGTTCGTCAAGGACAACAATCTTGACGTCGGTTTTGCTTATGACGGCGATGCGGACAGATGCCTGTGCGTCGATGAGAAGGGCAATGTTGTCACCGGCGATCACATCCTGTACATCTACGGCCGCTATATGAAGGAGAGAGGGAAACTCCTCAATAATAAGGTCGTTACAACCGTTATGTCCAACTTCGGCCTCTACAAGGCACTGGACAAGGTCGGGATCGACTATGAGAAGACCAAGGTCGGCGACAAGTATGTCTATGAGAACATGGTGACCTACGGAAACCGCATCGGCGGCGAGCAGTCCGGCCACATTATTTTCTCCAAGTATGCGACGACCGGCGACGGTATTCTGACCAGTATGAAGATCATGGAAGTAATGCTGGCCAAGGATAAACCTCTGAGCGCACTGGCATCACCCGTGATCGTATATCCCCAGGTGCTCAAGAACGTGCGCGTAAAGAGCAAACCCGACGCACAGAATGATCCCGACGTGCAGGCAGCAGTCGAGAAGGTCGGGAAGGAACTTGGCGAAAACGGCAGGATCCTCGTCCGCGAGTCCGGCACAGAGCCGGTGATCCGCGTTATGGTAGAGGCGGACAGTATCGAGACCTGCGAGAAGTATGTAGATTATGTGATCGACGTGATCACGAAAAAAGGTCATCTGGCATAAAACAAATAATAAGGAGAAATAGTAATGAGAGTAGTTATTCAGGAAAATTACGACAACATGAGCAAGTGGACAGCCAATTATATTGCGGCTAAGATCAAGGCGCACAAGGAAGACAGACCCTTCGTTCTGGGCCTTCCCACCGGTTCTTCCCCCATCGGCGTTTACAATGAGCTGGTGAGAATGTATAAGGCCGGCGAGATTTCCTTCAAGAACGTCGTTACATTCAATATGGACGAGTATGTGGGACTTCCCAAAGAGCACGATCAGAGCTACTGGTATTTCATGC
>DJXS01000094.1:5257-9821 GCA_002448395.1 Lachnospiraceae bacterium UBA6998
CAGAGCTACTGGTATTTCATGCATTACTATTTCTTCGATCATGTCGATGTTCCGAAGGAGAACATCAATATCCTGAACGGCCTGGCAGAGGATCTGGAAGCAGAGTGCGCCAACTATGAGGCGAAGATCGCTTCTTACGGCGGCATCGACCTGTTCCTGGGCGGCATCGGCGTTGACGGCCACATCGCGTTCAACGAGCCCGGCACTTCCCTTGCATCCCGCACCGGCCTCAGAAAGCTTACAAGAGACACCAGGATCGTCAACTCCAGATTCTTTGACAACGATCCCGAGAAGGTTCCCGCATACGCACTGTGCACAGGCGTTGCTACAGTTATGGACGCTAAGGAAGTTCTCATTGAGATCAGCGGCCACAACAAGGCGCGCGCGATGGCACACGTCGTAGAGGGCGCTGTCAGCCAGATGTGGACATGCAGCTGCCTGCAAATGCATGAGAACGCAATTATCGCCTGCGACGAGTCCGCATGCGACGAGCTGAAGGTAGGCACCTACAAGTACTACCTCGACATCGAGAAGGACGAAAGACTTTGATTTAAAGCTGATGACCGGGCTCTTTGTCAGTATTATGGCAGAGGGCCCGGTCTTATAAGGAGACTATTAATATGTGTGGAATTGTTGGTTTTACCGGCCGTAAGCAGGCAGCCCCTATACTGCTTGCAGGGCTGAAAAAACTGGAATACAGAGGATATGACTCCGCGGGAATCGCGGTAAGGAACGGCGAGGAGCTGGCGCAGGTGGTCAAGGCTACCGGCAAGCTCAAGAACCTGTCCGAGAAGACGGACGGCGGCAACTCCCTCAAGGGAACCTGCGGCATCGGTCACACGCGCTGGGCTACTCATGGTGACCCGACGCAGACAAACGCGCATCCCCATGTCTCGGGCAACTGCACGGGTTCCGGATCCGGACCTGTGGAGTCCCTTGTTGTGGGCGTGCACAACGGTATTATCGAGAACTACCAGGAACTGAAGGACAAGCTGCTCAAGCACGGCTATCAGTTCTACAGCCAGACGGACACGGAAGTGGCCATTAAGCTGGTTGACTATTATTACAAGAAGTACAAGATCGGCCCCATCGACGCGATCGCCAAGACCATGGTCCGTATCCGCGGCTCTTACGCGCTGGAGCTTATGTTCAAGGATTATCCCGGTGAGATCTGGGTGGCCCGTAAGGACAGCCCGATGATCATCGGCATTTCGGACGACGAGACCTATGTAGCATCCGATGTTCCCGCGATCCTCGAGTACACGAATCAGGTCTACTATATCGGCAACCTGGAGATGGGCAGACTTTCCCCGGGCAAAGCTGTTTTCTACGACCTTAACGGCGACGTGATCGAGAAGGAGCAGGTGGAGATCACTTTCTCCGCCGAGGCTGCTGACAAGGGCGGCTACGAGCACTTCATGATGAAGGAGATCAACGAGCAGCCCCGCGCTGTCCAGGATACTCTGAATTTTGCTCTTGAAAACGGCCGCATCGACCTTAGCAAAATAGGCATCACCGACGAGATCATCAAAGAGATCACGCAGATCCACATCGTGGCCTGCGGCTCGGCATGGCATGTCGGAACGGCTGCGCAGTATGTCATCGAGGATCTGGCGAGGATCCCTGTGCGCGTCGAGCTTGCTTCCGAGTTCCGCTACAGAAATCCGATCCTGAATCCCACTGACCTGGTTGTCATCATCAGCCAAAGCGGCGAGACAGCGGACAGCCTGGCAGCTCTTCGTGAAGCGAAGGAGAGAGGCATCAAGACTCTCGCGATCGTAAACGTCGAGGGCAGCAGCATCGCGCGCGAGGCGGACTTCGTGTTCTATACCAAGGCCGGCATCGAGATCGCGGTAGCTACTTCCAAGGGCTATTCCGCTCAGCTGATCGTCACCTATCTGCTGGCGCTGCAGTTCGCGCTGGTGAGGGGAAGAATCGACGAGCAGCAGTATTTTGACTACATCAAGGAGATCCAGAAGATCCCGGCGGGCATCTCCAGGATCCTTGAGGAGAAAGAGAGACTGCAGTGGTTCGCGTCCAAGTACTCGAACATGCACGATTCCTTCTACATCGGACGCGGACTTGACTATGCGATCTGCCAGGAAGGAAGCCTGAAGATGAAGGAGATCTCCTACGTGCACTCCGAGGCCTATGCGGGCGGCGAGCTCAAGCACGGCACGATCAGCCTTGTCGAGGACGGCATCCTTGTGGTCGGCGTCCTGACCCAGAACGAGCTCTTCGAGAAGACCATCAGCAATATGGTCGAGTGCAAGAGCCGCGGCGCATACCTGATGGGCCTTACCACTTACGGCCACTACGAGATCGAGGAGACGGCGGACTTCGTCATCTACGTTCCCAAGGTGGATCCTCACTTCGTGGCAAGCCTTGCGATCATCCCTCTGCAGCTGCTGGGCTACTATGTAGCTGTGGCTAAGGGCCTTGACGTGGACAAGCCGAGGAACCTTGCTAAGAGCGTGACGGTGGAGTGATCTGCCGGCATACAGCCGAATATGTAATGATTGAGAGCCTGCGGCATTTTCGAATGCGGCGGGCTCTCATTGTTTTGGTTGAGAACAGGGACTGAAAACGGTAATATATCAGTAACAGGCCCTGTGCGGGCACAGAAGGGAATCGAATCGAATGAATTATGCGGTGATTTTGTCCGGAGGAATCGGGACCAGAATGCATATGGGGGATTTCCCCAAACAGTATTATAAAGTGAAGGGCAAGATGATCCTGGAGTATACTCTGGATGCCTTTGAGAAGTCCGGGTCGGTGGACGAGATCGTCATTGTGATGGCTTCGGAGTGGCAGGAGCAGCTCGAGGAAGAACTGCGGTCAAAATATAAAAAGCTGCAGGGCTTCGCGGCACCCGGCTCGATCCGGCAGGAGTCGATCCTGAGCGGACTTTTGGTGTGCATGGAGCGGTCGGTGTCGGAGGATGACAAGGTGATCATCCATGACGGAGTAAGGCCCCTGGTGAGCTGCGAGCTGATCGATGCATGTTTTGACGCGATCGGGGAGTATGAGGCGTGCCTGCCGGTAATACCCGCAACGGATACGATCTACTACAGCGACGACGGGAAAGGCGTCGATAAACTTCTGGACAGGTCCAAACTGTTCATGGGGCAGTCGCCGGAGACTTTCTGGCTGCACCAGTATTATAAGATCCACGAGGGGAAGAGCCATGAATTTCTGATGTCGATGCGCGGGACGACGGAGATCGCGTATGTGGCAGGGATGAAGATCTGCATGATCCCAGGGGATCCCATGAATTTCAAGATCACGCATCCCGCGGACCTGCAGAGATTCAGGATGATCGTGGGGGAGTGACGGCTGCGTCGCTTTCATGGTATAATGACTAATAACATCTTTATGTTTTGGAAAACTGAGACGGAACTTGAAGGGAGGACACAATGAGAAAGTTTATTGGAGTTTTTCTGTCGATGACACTTGCGGTATCGATGCTGGCCGGATGCGGCGGAGCAACCGGAGCGGCTACGCAGCAGGGCGCTGCTCAGGAGGGCGCTGCGCAGGAGGCAGAGGCAGAAGCTGCAGAGGATAAAGCTGAGCAGACTGTGGAAGCAGAAGCGGCGGCCGAGTCCGCAGAACCTGCAGCCGCCAATGCGGAGGCGAAAGAGGAATCCCAGACAGTAGCGTCTGCCGCCGAGGGCGAGCTTAAGCCTCTGGCAGCACTTGGCGTCACCGGACTGAATGGTCTCAGGCCCATGGAAGAAATGGAAGAGACTGAGGAACTGACCGCGGAAGATACCGACAAGATGGACAGGGCGATGCGCGCTTATACACCGCCGGCGGACTCTCTTTTGGTAAATAAGGCTAAGAGCTATCATTATTACAGTGAGATGAACAGGGATCAGCAGGCGATGTACGACGCAATGTACATGTGCGCAACGGATCCGACAGACCCCGACAACATCACGGTGGCTTATCTCTCGGTTGACCCGACTAGTGCTGATTTTGCAGAAGTGCTCCTCGTCTCTTACTGGGGACTTCTGTATGACCATCCGGAACTGTTCTGGCTCTACAACGGAATCGAGGCGGATATGTCCTTCGGCGCGCCTTACCAGCAGCCCGGAAACGGCACATACATGGTTTACTGCTACTTCGAGGAGCCTTTCGACGACTTCGAAGAGATGATGACCAAATTCAACAACGCGGCAGACGAGTTCCTTGCTGATATCGATCTGGACCAGAGCGAGGAAGTGGTCGCCAAGGATATCCATGACAAGCTGATCAACGAAGTTACATACAATACACCTGTCATGGAAGATGTGACACAGGAAGGCTACAGCAATCTGGCGCACACTGCTTATGGAGCGCTGGTGGAGGATAACAAGGGAACTCCTCATTACGCGGTCTGTGACGGCTATTCCCAGGCATACGTATATCTGCTGCAGCAGGCCGGAATCGACGCAGCTGTCATTGTCGGCGTCGCGGGCAACACAGCGGCTGATGCGGGCGGACATGCATGGAGCGTGGTCAATCTCGGCGGCGACTGGTACGAAGTGGACTCCACCTGGGATGACGCAGGCACTCTGGATGA
>DJXS01000003.1 GCA_002448395.1 Lachnospiraceae bacterium UBA6998
TTCGCCTACGCAAAGCCGGACTATCAGATTGCGGCCTACAACATTCAGTATCACGACGATGATTCCTATATTTTGCGGCTGTCCTTTGACGCGGTGCCCGCCATTGCAAAATATGACACGAGCGGGGAACTTCTTGCCGACTATTTCAATTACGGAGACTATCCGTATTACGAGAGTAATCGGACAGGAGGCGCGCTGCAAGGCCGGAAAAAATCTCTGCGTACGTGGAATTATTCTCTCCAAAAGACGTACAGGATCTACGACGAATATAAGGCGAAATAAGGTGCAAATGACTTCTGGGGTAGTTTGTCCCTAGGGCGCAAACGACCTCTGTAGGGCGCAAACGACCTCTGGGGTGGTTTGTCCCAAGGCGAGGATTATTCCACACCTGTTCACAAACTACCCCAGAGGTCGCTTTTCACCAGAGGTCGCTTTTCAGCTTTTCACTTTTTATTCAAACGTCCTGGCAACGTCCTTAAGAAGCTCCCGGATTGGCAGATGCTGCGGACAGACATTCTCGCATTTTCCGCATTTAATGCATTCCGAAGCTTTTCCATGTCCGCTTCCGGTGATGACACTGTTGTAATAGTACGCAGTATTCCAATTGTGGAATGCCTCATGGGCATTCAAGGCCGCGAAAAGGTCCGGAATCCGGATTCCCTTTGGACATTCACTTTCTTCGATACAATAGCGGCAGGAGGTGCAGGGAATGAGATTCAGGTTTCTGAAGATTCCGCAGACCTTTTGGACTGCCTCCATCTCGATCTCGTTCAGCGGCTGAAAATCTTTCATGGCACTCAGGTTGTCCTGCATCTGCTCCATGTTGCTCATGCCGGAGAGTACCATTGCTATGTACGGGAAACTTGCAGCGAAGCGAATAGCATAGCTGGCATTGCTGCCGCCGTGAAGATCCCGAAGGACCTGATCAGCCTCCTCCGGCAGATTCACAAGGCTTCCGCCTTTAACCGGCTCCATAACTATGACCGGCTTACCGTGCTTTTCACAGACCTCGTAGACTTTGCGGCTTTCCACGGAGGCATCTTCGTAATCCACGTAATTGAACTGGATCTGTACAATCTCGATTTCCGGATGCTCCGTCAGGATCATATCAAGGACATCCGCCTTGTCATGGAAAGAAATGCCAAAGTGGCGGATTTTGCCCTCCTGTTTTAATGCATAACAGGTCTCATATGCTCTGCATTTCTTAAATTTCTGATAGTTATTCCGGTCCTGGGCATGCATCAGATAGAAGTCAAAGTACTCGACACCGCACCAGGCAAGCTGTTTTTCAAAGAAAGGACGTATATCTTCCTGTTTTTTGAAATAAGGATCCGTCAGCTTATTGGTCAGAAGGAACTTGCTTCGATCGTAACGTTTTGCTACACAATCGCGGATCGCTGTCTCAGACTGCCCGCCGATATATCCGTGGGCCGTGTCAAAATAGTTAAAACCGGCATTTATAAAGGCATCTGCCATTTGGCAGAATTCCGCGTAATCGACACGACCGTTTTTCATCGGCAGCCGCATGCAGCCGAAGCCGAAGTTGCCGTGTATTTCCGTAAAGAATTTACTGTTTTCCATCTTTGTTCCTCCTTCTGCCGTTTCCGTTTCTTCAAGGCTGCAGCGGACCGTAATAATATGATGCTGTTGCGCCGCCGTCCGCAAGGAAAGTTGAACCGGTGATAAACGCGCCTGCGTCGCTCATCAGAAGTTCTGCGATATTGGCCATTTCATCCGCTGTGCCGGGCCTTCCAGCCGGACACTTGGCAAACATATTCTTATAAAAGTCACCTCTGGGGCCGTTAAACTCATCAACTGCCAGCGGTGTCACGATGATGCCCGGGGCAATGTCATTGAGTCTTGCTCCGCGCTCGCCCCAGCGAATGCACTCATACATAACGCGCTTTTCATTGCAACGCTTAGCAAGCTGGTAAGCATGCAGAGTATCCTTGATGTTTTCAGGCTGCAGGAGAGGGAGATTCAGCAGTTCCTCTGTCGGCGTCATGGCAAGCTGGCGGTCTTCCTCCGGGGTCAGCTGAGGCATGCGCCAGCCGGACTGACTAGAGATTGTTACACCTGCACCGCCCTCGGCGATGACCTTTCCGACCTCTTCCAAAAGGACAGCTGTACCGTAGAGATCTACCTTCAGGATCGCTTCAACAGGAGCCTGAGAAGGCGATACACCAGCCGCATTAATTAGATATTTGATTTCCCCATATTCTTGTGCTTTGGCAATGATAGCCAGAATATCCTCTCTGGAAGAGAGATCCATCGGGAAAGGAACTACATCATATCCGGCGTTGTCCATGATCTCTGCGATGGCCTCTGCATTCTTCAGTTTTTTGTCTCCAAGGATAATCTTTTTTCCAAACCCGATTCTGCGGGCAAGTGCCATGCCTATTTGCCCTGCGCCTGTAACGATCATTACCTCTTTTTTCATAATTGGCTCCTTTATCGTGTGTAATAGACCTCTGGGGTAGTTTGTTGACACATGTGGATTATTCTACATCTGTCCACAAACTACCCCAGAGGTCGCTCTTTACAGAGGTCGCTCTTTAGTTGTCAATACGTACTTGCGACACTTCGGGTGATTTTCCAAGTGCCGTCAACTTTCTTAAAGCTGCATTTCTGCTGCAGGCGCCAGTTGGACCTTCCGCCGCCGAACACAGCTGCCGCAACATAGGACTGCCCGGTTAGTACTGCCGTGCCGTCAGAGGAGATCTCCACAGGCATGTTCTCGTGTTTGGCAGAATAGTAATTCAGAGTTCCGTTCAAAATAGCGCCGATATACTCTTCCCTGGATTGACGCATGCCGGTCATATGCACCAGCACAAAGCTGTCATCCAGCACATCCCTGAGAATTGCCTCATCCTTGGTGATCATGCCTTCATACATCCGGATATATGCTTCGCGGATCAACTGTATATCATTTCGTCCTGCCATATCAAAACCCAAGCTCCGCAAGCCAGCTGCTGACGGATTTCCTCGCTTTCTCCTGATTATTCTGGGCGTCGTTTCCTTCTATAGCGAGACCTTTTCCAATGGTTGAGTCGGGGCAGGCGCCGGAAAGCTTCTTGTCAAATCCGGAGAGGCCGCTTCCCTCATGGGTGGAGAAGGGGATGAGTGTCTTTCCCGAGAAATCATTGTTCTCAAACACGGTATACATGATCATTGGCCAGTCGCCCCACCACACGGGGGAACCGATGAAGATGGTGCTGTATTTTGACAGATCCGGCAATTCTCCGCTGTATTCGGGACGGGCATTTTCGTTCTGCTCCTGTTTGGCCACATCTGTCAGAGCATCGTAAGTCATTGGATAATGGTCGTCAGCGGGCAGAATCTCGAACAGGTCAGCGCCTGTCTGTTCCGCGATCATCTCCGCAACGATGGCGGTGTTGCCCTTATCGATGACGCCAACCACATATTGTTCTCCTGTGCGGGAGAAATAGAGGACCAGGGTGTCGGAAGCCGCGGTGGCTGTCGCCTGAGGTGCTTCTTCGGCTGCGGCATCGGTGTTTTCTGTGGCGGCTGCCGGTTCCTGCGCCTCCGTTTTCTCGGCCTCATCCGCAGATGCTTCTTCAGTCACAACAGCCTCTTTCTGTGCTGCGTCTGCCTTTTCCTGAGTGTTTGTCTGTGCAGATGCGCCGCCGCAGCCGGTCAGAAGCAGGGCTGCTGTCAAGATAAGTGCTATTCCTTTTTTCATAATTTGCCTCCTGTGTTGTGGTGCCTGACCTCTGGGGTGGTTTGTGGACAGGTGATGATTATTCCACATCTGTCTACAAACTACCCCAGAGGTCGTTTTCACGGATTTACAATGATCCAGGCTCCGTCCCGCTTCTCATAATGATGTGTGCCTTTCATGCGGAAGGTTCCTCTTGCCCCGTATGCGTTCGCATTCAGGACAGAAGTGTAAGTGAGCTGTGCCATATCGCCATCCACCATGATCACAGGATCTGCGATCCCAATCGTGAAGTAATTAAGGCTCCCGTCGGCGACATCGGCAAAATATTCTTCTCTTGTCTGCTGCAGCCCGCTCATATGGGTAAAGGTCTTATCCTCCGAGACCAGCTCCCGCATGATTTCTATATCTGCGTCTGTCATTGCCTGGCAATATTTTGCCTGCACATATAGAACGGAAAGCTCCTCGTCACTCAGGAAAGCAAGATCGATCCCTGTGACGTTCACATTTGGAAATTCCCCGAAATCATATCCCATAGTTGATGTGGCTCCTTCCTCAGTTGTTTCGGCTATCGGACCGGCCTCCGGCTTCCCGGCCTGCCCGCTGCTGCAGGCACCTGTCAAAAGACAGCCGATTACAGTCAGCGTCAGAAATCCTCTTTTCATTGTTCAAACGCCGGTCTCCAGGATGCAAACCCTGCAAGCGCCTCATCGGTCCTTATGTAGTAGCGGGTGCCTTTGTTGAGCTTCGCGATCTCAGCCATCTCCTCATCTGTAAGTGTGAAGTCCAGAATGTCCATGTTGTCGCGGATGTGATCGACATTCTTGCTGCCAGGAATTACGACAAAGCCCATCTGCGTGTGCCAGCGAAGAATGACCTGAGCCGATGTTTTGCCATATTTCTGTGCCAGCCTTGCGAAAACCGGCTCCTGGATCAGAGATTTGTCGCCGTGTCCGAGCGGATACCAGCTCATGAGCCTGATGTCATATTTGTCCAGCGTCTTTCTGAGCTCGTCCTGGGCAAAATAGGGATGTGCCTCCACCTGAATGAACTGCGGAACGATTTCCCATTTGGTCTGCAGCTCCTCGATGTATTTGCCTTCGAAATTGGAGATGCCGATGCTCCTGGCCTTGCCTTCCCTGTAAGCTTTCTCCAGCTGTCTGTATCCGGCCATCCAGTTGCCTGCGGGCTGGTGGATATATAGAAGGTCCACATATTCCACGCCGAGGCGCTCCAGCGTCTCATCGACGGCATTTTCATTCTCATATTCGCTGGGCCAGAGCTTGGTGGAGAGGAAGATTTCCTCGCGCTTTACGCCGCTTTCCTTCATGCCGCGGCCAACAGCGCGCTCGTTTACATAAGCATTGGCGGTATCGATCAGGCGATAGCCCATTTTCAGGGCTTCCCTTACACTTTTCTGAGCCTCAGCGGGAGAAAGCATGAAAGTTCCGATTCCGACGACAGGGCATTTTGTTCCGTTATTCAGTGTGATGTATTCCATGGTGGTTCTCCTTTCGTGGTGGTGGGGGTAGGTGACCTCTGGGGTAGTTTGTCGACAGGTGAGGATTTTTCTACAGGTGTCCACAAACTACCCCAGAGGTCGTTTTATGCTTTTCGCGTTCCTCAGATCAGCCCGTTCGCCTTCAACCAGCGCTCCACGCTGCTCTTAGAGCTTGCGGCCGTGCTGCCGGTGATGGGCAGGCCCTTCTTGACATCTGCGCCGGGGCAGGTCTTCTTGATCTCGCACTCGCTCGAGCCCATGCCGCTTCCCTCGTTGGTGCAGAGCGGAAGGATGGTCTTGCCGGAGAAATCGAAGTTCTCCAGGAAGGTGTAAACGGCCATCGGCATCGTTCCCCAGTAGTTCGGGTAAGCGAGGATCACGGTGTTATATTCGTCGATGCTCTCAGGCATGCTGACAAGTTCCGGACGGGCTTTTGCACGAAGGTCCTTCTTCGCTTCTTCGATACAAGTCATGTAAACGGGAGAGTAGGGATTCTTCATCTCAATCTTGAATGAATCCGCCGGGATCAGGTCCTTTATGATTCCCGCTACGATTTCGGTGTTGCCTACCTTTACATAGCGCATCGCGCCGCCAAAATAGTTCTCATCTGCTCTTGAAAAGAATGCGATCAGTGTCTTTGCCATTTTACTGTCCTCCTTAGTTAGTCTTTATAAGTTTATTCTCTGTTTTGACCAGGCTTGCCGGCCGGTCTTGTATGCAGTTTTGCGTTTCTTTATGGTCTCATTTTAACTGGTGTATTATTGCAAAGTCCAATTCAAACACTATATAATTGATTTAAATATTAAATAACTGAGCGCAAACGACCTCTGGGGTAGTTTGTTACCAGGTGATGATTATTCCACATCTGTCCACAAACTACCCCAGAGGTCGATTGAAAGGTCGATTAAAAGAAAAGGAGCCAGCCATGACCACGAAACAAATCGATTATTGTATAGAAGTTGCCCATACTTTGAACTTCAGCCGGGCGGCGGACAATCTTTTTGTCAGTCAGCCGACTTTCTCTTATCAGATCAGGCTTCTCGAGGAGGAAATCGGGTTTACGATTTTTGAGCGGAATGGCAAAGGCGCGGCGCTCACGCCAGCCGGCGCCCAGTTTGTAACTTTTCTCACATCCATGAGGGAGGACCTCAAGCGCGCCATCGAGCAGGGGCAGAACTTCAGCGCGAAATACAAGGACAGCATCTCCATCAGCCTGATGGTGCGGCCGGCAGTGTTTTTCCTGCCTGAGGCTATGCGCCTCTTCGCGGAAACTAATCCCGAGGTCCAGATTCTCCCTTTGTTCCAATACGAAGGCGGCGTGGAGACTTTTCTCCGAAACGAGGTCGATATTGTGTTTGCTCTGAAAGAACAGACCAGGCAGATCCCCGGCATTCACGTCCACGATCTGTTTGAGAGCCACATCTACCTGATCGCACAGCGGGACGACCCTCTCGCTGCCAAAAACCTGATCACCGAAGAAGACTTGTATGGACGGACGCTGATGGTAGGCGGAGGATCTCCGCAGGCATTGAAAGCGGTCCAGCATAGGCTGATCTCGACAGGAAAGATCGACTATTTCAACAGCGCGGATCACGACACCACGCTCACTAATGTGGCGGCCGGGCGGGGCGTCTGCTTGGCGCCGGGTTTTCTCAATGATCACAGCGGCCAGTTCGCATGGATTCCCTTTGACTGCCGGGAAAGCTTCTCCTGTGTCCTCTGTACTCACAGAGATGACAACCGGCCTAATGTAAAGGCGTTTCTTAATATATTGAAGAAGCTTTATGCGGAGGCTGTCGCTTTCCCGATGTGAAAATGTCAAGGGGGACGGTTCTTCTGACAACTTTTTGTTCCAAAAGTTGTCAGAAGAACCGTCCCCTTGACATGTCACAAAACTACTCTATTTTGCCTTCCGCGGAAACACCTTAACCAGATACAATACGTATCCTCCCAGAACGACGAAGATTACCACGAGATTCATCAACATTTCTACCCGTGGACTAAAGCTTCCGCTTGCATCAAACACCTTGAGTGCATTATTGGCTGAATGGAAAATGATACACGGAACCAGCGATTTTCCGTAATAGAAGATCAATACGAGCGCGAACCCGACCAGAACAGCAAATATAATCTGGATCACAGACGAAGCCGGATCCCTTCCGCTTCCGTTGAAAAGATTGACGATATGCCCAATGCCAAAAGTCAACGAGGATACAATGATCGCTGTTTTCAGGTTGTCTTTTTCCATTGCCCGGAACAGGAGTCCGCGGAAGATAACCTCTTCCAAAAAACCGACACAGCACATACTGATCACATACAGGAGCGCATCCGGGAAGCCATATTGAAGTTTGATCCCACCCCAGAGCGCTGTTGACGCGATGACGATGAGCGGCAGGTAATACAGAAACTGCTTTGCAGAAACTTTGGGCCTGCAGAAGCCATATTTTTCACTCAAGTTATTGCTGCGGATCCAGAAAAACAGGACCAGAGACATCGCGATCTGCAGCACTGCCGTGGCGGATTTTATGATGCCGATGGACTCAGAAAGCTGATCTGCATAACTGCTCAGGACAACATAGGCAACGATCCACAGGATAGCAAAAGTGATCTCGCTCTTTTTATACAGTTTAGTCATTACTATTTTTACCTTTTCTTATTCCTTCCTCGATCATAGTTAATGATTTACGGATTGCGTCAGGATCGTACTTCATCCCGTTGTTTGCTATCAGACTGGCATAACCGTGAACAAGAGCTGCCAGAGGCTCAAAAAAGAGAGCGGCGTCTTCTGTCGCCAATCCTTCTTCTGTACTTACTACAGTAAGCAGAGCGGCTGATTCAGGCGATTTGATCAAATCTTCCAGACTGAATCCCGAAAACCGACCGGATTGAAAAAGAAATCGAAACAACTGAGGTTCTTCTTCTGCAAAACGAATATACCGCATCCCTATTTCCAAAAGATCTCCGGCTGTCAGTATGTATTCGCTGTGAAACGCATCTGCCTTCTGATGAGCCAGGTCTCTCAGCATGTCAAGATTAGGAAATGGTACATGATGGGCTGTGTAGAGCATCCGAGCAATGCGGCAAGATTTCTCCTATAACGCTTGTTATTGTATTGCGGTTTTCAAGGCTGTGTCAAGGGGACGGTTCTTCTGACACCTTTTGGCAAAAAGGTGTCAGAAGAACCGTCCCCTTGACATGTTTCACCAGTTCTCATACCGCTCATGGCGGTCAAGTCCCCGGATTTTCTGCATCTCATTTTCTGTTAATTCGAAATCGAAGATATCATAATTCTCCGCAATATGGTCCGGATCAGCAGACCCCGGTATTGCGATAAACCCTGCCTGGATCTGCCACCGAAGGATAATCTGGGCAGAAGACTTTCTGTATTTGTCAGCCAGCTCTTCGATCACTTCATTCCCAAAGTGCTCGGAAGTGTGGCCACGGCCTCCGAAAGGATACCAGGATTCGATCACGATGTTGTACTGACGAACGTAATCCTGCAATTCTGTATTTTGATAGTATAGATGGTTTTCGTTCTGGATGACCGCCGGCGTGATCGTGGCAAAAGACAGTACCTCGTCAACCTGCTCTTTCGTGTAATAATTTGAGATTCCGATTGACCGAAGCTTACCGTCGCCTACGGCTTCTTCCATGGCCCTGTAGACGCCTTCATCATCGGCTCCCGGCTGGTGGATCAGGAGCAGGTCGATATAATCCACGTTCAGGTCTTTCAGGGCGTCATCAATGATCCCGCCCGCACGCTCGTAGTTGCCGCCGTAAATCTTGGTGGTGATGAACACTTCTTCCCGTTTGACGATTCCTTCGTCGATCGCTTTTTGAAGACCGCGTCCGACTCCGACTTCGTTTCCATAGTATCTGGCCGTATCGATCAGTCGCATCCCGGACTTCAATGCATGGTACACGGACTTCTCAGCCTCGTCGTCGGAAAGAGTCCACGTTCCAAGTCCGATCACAGGCATCTCATATCCGCTGTTTAAGAGCACGGTCCTTTTTTCGAGATCAAATACGCCTTCGGACTGAGAAAGAGTGGCTGTGGTATTTCCGCCGCCGGAGGTTTCTCTTTGCTCTTCCTCAGGCGAAGAGGCAACATCCGTTTTTTCCGCGGCACTAGATTCTGATGCACCGCCCGCTGCACATCCGGCGAGGAGCAGCATTATGGCAGTCAGGGCAAAACAGAGCTTTCCTTTACGCCGGCGATTTCCTGAATTCATATCTTTTCATCGACTCTTATTGCAGATACTGATTGAAGAACGATTCCAGCTTGTCGAACGGGATCGCTTTTTTGCCACCGCCGTCATAGAGATCGGTGTGGACCGCATCCGGAATGATCATCAGTTCTTTGTTGTCCGTATACTTGCTGTCTTTGATCATGTTCGCATAGGCGTCCCGTGAGAAATAGCAGGAGTGCGCCTTCTCACCGTGGATTATGAGGACCGCACTGCGGATTTCATTGCTATACTGCAGGATCGGCTGATTGATAAAGCTCTCGCAGCCGATGACATTCCAACCGCCGTTGGAGTTCAGGGAACGGGCATGATAGCCGCGTCCGGTCTTATAGTAATCGTAGTAGTCTTTCACGAAGAAAGGCGCGTCTTCCGGCAGGGGATCGACGACACCGCCTCCCAGCTTATACTCACCGCTCTTCAGGTCTTCCAACCTCTGGGCACACATGGCTGCCTTCGCCTGGTAGCGGGCCTCCTCGTTGTCTGCAGAGTCAAAATATCCCTTAGCATTCACGCGGGTCATATCGTACATGGTAGAAGCAACCGTTGCCTTGATGCGGGTATCGAGGGCTGCCGTGTTCAGGGCCATTCCGCCCCAGCCGCAGATACCGATGATACCGATGCGGTCCGGATCAACTCGATCGCACAGGGACAGGAAGTCAACCGCCGCCATGAAATCTTCTGTATTGATGTCCGGAGATGCCATGTAGCGCACATTGCCGCCGCTCTCGCCTGTAAAAGAAGGATCAAAAGCAACAGTAACGAATCCGCGCTCCGCCATAGTCTGGGCATACAGACCGGAGCACTGCTCCTTGACGGCGCCAAAAGGACCGCTCACCGCGATGGCCGGAAGCTTCCCTTCCGCGTTCTTGGGAATGTACATGTCTGCTGCCAGTGTGATGCCGTATCTATTCACGAAAGTCACTTTGCAGTGATCGATTTTTTCGCTCTTCGGGAAGGTCTTGTCCCATTCATTTGTGAGGTTAAGTTCTTCTTTTCTGATCATGGTTTTTCTCCTTATTGCTTTTTACTGTAGTGTTTTGACTGTCTGCCGGATCAGAAAATCCAGGCAGTCCACTTTCCGCTGGCTCTCATGGAGCTCCTCTATCCTGCTGCACCGACATTTTCGGAAGTAGCGGAGCAGAGCTTTTGTATCGCCTGATTCATAGAGCTGCTTTGCTTTTTCCACTTCCCCACTTCCGCAGCCGGCATCGTGGAGATTTGTGAGTATTTTTTCCAGTTCTTCCTTCATGTGTGGTATCTCCCATACACTTCTTTGCTGTCTGTGAGCTCATTATAGGTGCTTAACAGATACCTCGCTAATGGTTATAATGAATATCAAGATATTCTTTTTAGGCATATCAAGCGTGTCAAGGGGACGGTTCTTCTGACACCTTTTTGTTCCAAAAGGTGTCAGAAGAACCGTCCCCTTGACACGCTCCCCGAAGGAGGAAGAGAATGGAAATTCGGACTTTGAGATATTTTCTGGCAGTGGCGAGAGAAGAGAATATGTCCCGGGCAGCAGAACTGCTGCATGTGACGCAGCCGACGCTGTCCAAGGCGCTGAAAAGCCTGGAAGAAGAGCTTGGCAAAAAATTGTTTACCCGGCACAGCTTCAGCATTGCCCTTACAGAGGAAGGCGTACTTTTGCGTGACCGGGCTGAGGACCTGGTGTCCATGGCGGATAAGATCGAGCAGGAATTTCTGTCTCTGGATGATATCACTGGCGGAGAACTGTATTTTGGCCTCGCGGAGTCCTGGCAGATCCGATACCTTGCCCGGGAAATCCGAAAGTTCAAAAAAGTGTATCCGGACCTTCGATACCACATCACCAGCGGCGATACGGAGCAGGTCACGGAGAAGCTGGATATGGGCCTGCTGGATTTTGCCGCGATCTTCGAAATTCCGGATGTGAGAAAATACAATTATATCCAGTTTCCGGAGGCCGACTATTTCGGGGCGGTCGTCCCGGCAGATTCGGAATTGGCTAAGAAGGAGCGCATCACTGCAGAGGACCTGGCGGGGGTTCCGCTATTCACGTCCGAACAGAGCTGGGAAAACGACATCCGGCCCTGGGCAAAAGAGCAGTTCTCCCGGCTGCGTCTGGAGGGCTCCTTCCGCTTGGCCTATAATGGCTCCATGTTTGCCCGGGAAGGACTGGGGGTCCTGCTGACGCTGAACAACCTGATCGATACTTCCCCGGAAAGCGGTCTGGTCTTCCGGCCGCTATACCCGCATTTGGAGATGAAGATGTACTTAATCTGGAATAAGTACCAGAGCTTTACGCCTATCGCGGAGAGATTCCTGAAACAGATAGAGACATCTTTTTCCAAATGATGAAAGAGACCTCTGGGGTGGTTTGTCCCCAACTGTAGAATAATCTACACCTGTCGACAAACTACCCCAAAGGTCTATTACTCCACAAGTGGGGACAAACTACCCCAGAGGTCGATTGCTCTCGCGGACCCGGTCGATGAACATCTGCACAGCCGGGGAGAACACCTGGTACTTCTTCCAGATCAGGTAACCGGCTGACTTCATGGCGGGCACGATCGGCCGCATGCAGAGCGGGCTGTCCCCGGTCGTGTTGATCAGCTTGTCGAAGCAGATGGCGTATCCGAGTCCGTCCTCCACGAGCAGCGATGCGTTATAGATCAGGTTGTAAGTCGCGACGATGTTGAGCGACAACATTTCTTCTGAGCCCGTATAGTAAGGCACGGCCGCTCTTGAAATAATGACCGGGAGGCCTTTAAGGTCAGAGAGCCGGATTTCCGACTTTTCTGCTAGTGGGCAATCTTTGGGCATCAGCACGCCAAAAGAGTCCTGGACCGGCAGCTCAATGGACTGATATAGAGTGTGGTTTACACTGGTGAAGATCACGGCGAAGTCGATCAGTCCGTTGTTCAGCTCATCCATCAGGTCCTGCGTATCGCCGCTGGTGATATGGAAACGGATATCAGGGTGCTCCGCGGCAATACTTGCCGCCGCACGTGACAGGTAATGGAAGGACCAGGACTCGCCGGCGCCGATTCGGACGGAGCCCGAGATGTGGTTCTTGATCTGTGAGATTTCTTCCTCGGTCATCTGCATCAGGCGCACCATTTCTTCCGCCCTTTTGCGGAGTACCATGCCTTCTTCAGTGAGGGTGATCTTCCGGTTTCCGCGGACGAAAAGGGATACGCCGAGTTCTTCCTCCAGCTCCTTCATTTGCCGCGACAGAGAGGGCTGGGCGACGTGCAGCGCCTGAGCCGCCGCGGAGATCGTGCCTTCCCGCACCACAGCCAGATAGTATTGCATTGTCCGTATATCCATATGAAAACTCCTTTCTTGTAGCTCATATTCATTATTAGCATAGGAAGGCATAGATATCAAGTATTTGATTATGGGAAAATCCTCGGATATAATAAAGCCATAACAGAGACAAACCAATTAAATGAGGAGTATTTTGACATGGCACTTAATGAGATCGCGGAAATTCTACTTGCAGCAGGGTGCGGAGAGTCAGAAACAGAAATGATTGTTTCCAGCATCCAAAAGGGAGACAGTCAAAAAACAGAAAAGCTGATCGCAAAGTGCCGCAGGAAGCAGCTCGACAGGCTTCACGAGTCGCAGGCCTGTATCGACAGGCTTGATTATCTGAGCTATCAGCTCAGGAAGGCGTAAACGGTTCGGCGGCAGAGGCTGCCCCGATTGCTATCAATAAGGAGTTAATTATGAGAAAAGGATTTATGGGAATCATATCGCTGGCTTTGATTTTTTGCCTTGTACTTGCCGGGTGCGGCTCGGCTCAGGCCAAAGACAGCGGCAGTGAAGAGGCCGCAGAGAGTAGCGCGGAAACTGCAGAGGAGCAAGACACCCCAGAGGTGGCTTCTGAACAAGACACCCCAGAGGTCACACAGCAAGAGGCCGATCAGCAGGCGGCAGAAGGAGAAGAGACTATGACCGCAAATGAACAAACTACCCCAGAGGTCGTTCAGACACAGGAAATCTGGGTGCAGAACGGCGATGACAGGATTTACGGTGTCGCATATGTGCCGGCAGCAGAAGATGGCAAAAAAGTGCCGCTGGTGATTTTCTCCCACGAGCTCGGAAATGATCACACATCCGGCGAGCGGTACGCAGAGAGGCTGGCGGAGGCCGGATATGCGGCTTATGTCTTTGACTTCCGCGGCGGTACAGTCGGAGGAAACAGAAGTGACGGCAGTAACAGCGAGATGTCCATTCTGACCGAAGCGTCTGATTTGGAATCCGTACTGGCGGCTGCTAAAACCTGGGACTTTGTAGACCCTGACAAGATCGTTCTTCTCGGAGGCAGCATGGGCGGACTTGTCACGACAGTTGTGGGAAGCACGCATCAGGACGAGATCGCGGGCATGATCCTCATGTATCCTGCGCTGTCTGCAAAGGATGACAGCGGTGCAGAGCAGTATCAGTCCGAGGACGATGTTCCGGAAGATGTCAGCCTGTTTGGCGGCTGGATCCACGTTGGCAAAAACTACATCACCGATCTGTGGACGGTGGATTTTGACCAGCTGCTCTCTTCCTATCAGGGGCACAT
>DJXS01000067.1:0-15695 GCA_002448395.1 Lachnospiraceae bacterium UBA6998
AATAGCGCTGCGGCAGCACGTCGGAATGAAGCGACATGATCTGTCCCAGCTTGACATATGTGGGGCCGAGGTCCTCCAGGATCGCGCGCAGTTTCTCCGGCGTGACACCCCTTGTGATGTGGTGCTTGCGGAGTACTGCGGTGATCTCGCCGAGCCTCTCCCTATTATCTATTTTAGCCTTATCGGACTGCGCGGCGCTTTCCGGCCCCTCGACAGTGGTCTCATTCTCAGGATTCAACGGTCATTATTCCTCAGTCTTGGGCGATGCTTCAGTCTTCTCAATGAAAGCCTTGAGGTTCTCAAGTTCCTCGGCGCTCATCATAGCGATCTTTTCTTCGAGGGTGGCTTCCTTCTTCTCCTCGGCTTCTTTCTTCTCCGCGGCCTCGTCAATGGTCTTCCTGACGTTGCGCTTGAGTTCCTGGTTGAGTTCCTTGCCCTGCTCGACGGTGAGCTCGCCCTTCTTTACAAGTTCGTCCACCATCTGCTGGGATTTCTCAACGGTCATAGCCGCCGCGCCGATTCCCATCAGAACGAATTTTTTGATTCCGTCGCCAATCATTTTATCCATTGCCAATACCTCCTATATGTATTTACAAGTTCCATTCTCAAGAGAAAAGTTTCGGGATCAGGTCATACAGTTTCGGGAAGAAAATTATGCCGCCAACCACCGCTGCCCAGATCGCCGCGATGAGCACTGCGCCCGCGGCACAGTCCTTGGCTCTTCTGGCTAAAGGCCTCCATTCCTCTGTCACCAGGTCCACAACAGATTCCACTGCGGTGTTCACCAGTTCCAGCCCCATAATCAGGCCAAACAGTACAAAGCAGAAGCACCATTCTGTCACGGAGATCTGCAGGATGAATCCAAAGATCATCACCAGCACCGCGACCAGAAAGTGGATCTTAATATTGCGCTCTTCAACAAAGCAGACCACAATGCCCTGCCATGCATTTGCGAAACTGGTGACCAGTTTCTGCCTTCTATGACGGTTTTCATCGCCGGGTCCGGGACGTCTTTTCTTCGATGCCATCGCTTCTGGTCCGCCTTTCTAACATGTCATTAGTATATCACTATTTTGGCCCTTTCGACAATCGAGTAGGCTGCACCTGCTCGATTGACTGTTGTCCAGGGGTGCGTCTTGTGCAAGCACGAGATGCGCCCCCCCCCGCTTATCGCACAAAAAAGGAAGGCGCCGCATCCTGCTGACCGGTCAGCAGGATGAAGCACCCTCCTATAAATCTGAATCTGTCATTCTCTTACCACTACCGAAATTCCGTTAGGAATACATGTCAGGCTCGCGTCTTCTCCCATGATCTCTCTTGCCCTACCGTAAGCAGTTGCAAGGTCCGGAGCGTATTCCATCTTGAGTCCTTCGATCATTTCCTTCTGGTCCGCGTTTGCCACAAAGATGACCTTGTGCCTGCGGACGATCCTGGCCAGGATCTGGCTGCACCACTGGTCGGGCGCGGTCTTCTCCTGCGGCGTCGCGAGGAACTTCCGGTAAGCCGTCTCGATGTCGGGCTCGTCCGCGATAATGTGGTAGAAGAAGTCTCCGCCTGTTCCATCCGAGCAGGATGCCAGCATAATGATCACTCCGTTTTCCTTTACTGTCGCTTCCGCCGCGGTCATTCCCTTGGGGGACTGATAGGCGTTCTGGTCCAGCGGATATCCTCCGTTTGTCGTGATCACGATGTCCGCGTAAGCGGGCTTCACACAGACATATTCCGCGATGAAATCACATCCTTTTCTGTGCGCGGTCTCGAAGTTTCCGGCAAAGGCGGCTACAGTCTTCTTATTCTCGTCGATCACAACATTTACAATGTATGCCAGGTTGGCCATCCGCGCTGCTGCCAGCATATCTTCGTGCATAGGGTTGTGATCCAGGATCCCTGTTCGGGAGAAGGGACTGTCGATGAATTTGGAACAGTGATTGCCCATTACCGTGACCGCATCCGCGACGCCGGGGAGGATGCTCTTGCGCCCTCCGGAAAATCCGGCAAAAAAGTGCGGTTCGATAAATCCTTCCGCGATCAGGAGAGAGGCATTCACAGCCACCTTGTCAAGGATGCAGTCGGGACCGCTGGGGAGCACCCCCACCTTGACATTCGTCGCTGGGTTGTGAGCGTCGTGTACGACAATGCGGTCCTTAAACTCTTCGTAGAGTTCCTTTCCGAGTTTACCCTCCAGTTCCGCGGTAGTCGTTGGCCGGTGAAACCCCGTCGAGACCAAAAGTGTAATGTCGATCTCCGGGCTGCCCTCCCGCAGTTCTCTGATCATGTTCGGCAGAATATCCCTGCTCGGAACCGGTCTTGTGTGGTCGCTGATGATGATCACACAGTCTTTCTTTCCCCTGGCCAGCTCGCTGAGCCTGGGGCTGTCGATGGGATGCTCCATCGCCTCACGGACGATCTCTATCCCCTTTTTATCACTTGCCAGCTTGTCAACATTACTTGTCAGGACCGGCGTGTCATCCGGCACTTCCAGGTCCTGGGTGGTGTGCGCATAGAAAAATTTTACTGTTTTCAAGCTTGCTCTCCTTTGATCAAATGACTGAAATTACTGAAACGCAGAGCTTTTATATACGGCAGGACCTGCCGCGGCACTGATGTTACTGAAGGAAGAAGCACAGCACGCCCGCCACGACGACGAAGATCACACAGTATTTGATCGCTCTGGAGAGGATCGTGCTCTCCTGACCGGTGAGTCCCGCGCTGGCCGCTCCGATGGCGATACCCTGAGGGGAGATCATCTTGCCGATGCCCGCGCCGCAGGTATTGGCCGCCACGAGCCAGGAAGGATCCGAGCCGATCGCGGTCGCGGTCTCAGCCTGCATGGGTCCGAAGAGGACGCAGGTGGAGGTGCCGCTGCCGGTAACGAAGCCGCCGAGGGTTCCGATCAGAGGGGAAATGAACGGGAAGTACTTGCCGGTAGCTGTTACCAGGAAAGCCGCGATATCAGGCGTCATGCCCGAATATCCCATGATCTTGGCTGTCGCCAGAACGCTCATGATCGTGACGATGGTCTTGACATTGTTCTTAACAGTCTTTCCGAAAACGCTGAGCAGCGTCTGTACGGAGGCTCCCTGGATCAGTCCGCCGATCACGGCAGAGATGATGATGATCACGCCGGGAGTATTTACCCATGAGAAAGTCAGCTTGGAATCGGGATTTCCAAGGTAAATGTGGAAACTGCTCTTGATCGCTGACAGGGGCTCTTTGATGAAAGGCACAAGGCTTGTCAGAACAAGCAGGACAAAGATCAGAAGGAAAGGCGCCCATGCGACTGCCGCTTCCTTGAGAGTAATGGCTTCGGAACTGTCTGCTGCCCCCGATGCCTTCGCCCTGTACTCCTCGGGCACTTCGCCCTTTCTCATCCTTGCAAAGACCACGATGGCGACCATGCTGCAGATCGCGCCGATGATGTCCGGAAGTTCCGGACCCACAAAGGTCGCGAAGATAAACATGGGAACGATAAAAGATACCAAAGCTACGATGATCATACCGATCATGCCTTTGAAAGCCTTGAACCCCTTACCGACAATGAATACCAGAAAGAAAGGCAGCATCACAAAGATCAGGAGCTCAATCTTGGCCGTATCCGCAGAGAGCTTTACTACGTCCAGTCCTGTGATATTGGAAACCGTGGTGGTGGGAACGCCTACAGAACCGAAAGCTGTGGGCATAGAGTTAACCACAAGACAGCCGACTACGACCGGAATGGGTTCCATGCCGAGAGCGATCAGGATTCCCGCGGGGATCGCGACTGCGGTTCCGAATCCTGCCATGCCTTCCATGAAATGGCCGAAAGCCCAAGCGATCAAAAGAGCGAGAACACGCTGGTCCGTAGAGACGCTCGCGAGCATCTTCTTGATCTTCTCCATCGCGCCGGTTTCAAGACTGAGATTGTAAGTAAACAGCGCCGCGACAATGACAAGACAGATCGGCCACAGCGCGTTGAGGGCTCCTTCGAGCGCCGCAGTGAGCATGTAGACCGGGTTGAACTTCCATATCGCGACAGATTCGATCGCTGTGATGATAACAGTAATAATGCAGGCTTTGTAGCCCGGCATTTTTAAGACGCTGAGAGCGACCATAAGCCATATGATCGGAGCCAGTGCAAGAATAAAGTGAACAAACTGCATAGTTCTTCTCCTTTGCTGAAAAAGAAAAGCGGTGCACGCGCAGTTACACCGCTTTTCTGTCCGGAGTTCTCTTTGTGAGTGCTACCGGTAACGGATAAGTATATTCACCTCCGCCTTCAAAGGCGGGAACTCCCAATCACTCCGATCAGCGAACCTTATAGCAGACCTTGCCCGGGTTCAGGATCATCTTAGGATCAAAGACTTTCTTGATGCCTTCCATAATGCGCATCTGGGCTTCGCCGGAGAAGTCCGCGAGGAATTCCATCTTGCCGTGTCCGATTCCGTGCTCGCCGGAGATCAGGCCGCCCATTTCCGCTGCCTTTGCATAAATGTCTTTCATGAAGACTTCGACGTCTTTCTTAAATGTCGCTTCATCAACAGTGTCATCTCCGCATGCGTAGATGTGAAGGTTGCCGTCGCCTGCATGGCCGAAGCTCTTGATCTTGAAGCAATATCTGTCCTCTGTGGACTTGACGTACTTAAGATACTCCGCGATCTTGGTCACGGGAACAACGACGTCGCACTCGTCAAGCCATGTTGTCTCAGCTTCGATCGCCTCGAGGAAGGAAGAACGTGCTGCCCATGCGTCGCGCTTCTTGGCGGGGGAATCCGCTACAAGAACGTCGATGGCGCCCTCTTCAAGGACCACTTCCGCTGCCTTCTCTACCAGGTCATTGAGCTGGTCGAAATCGTCTCCGTCGAATGTCACGAGCAGATATGCACCAACTTCTACACCGCCGAAGGACTTGGGGAAGGTCTCTCTTCCGATAAATCTCTCGGAAGCAAGGACGATCTCTCTCTCCATGAACTCGACAGCCTGAGGATTCAGACGGTTCTTCATGAAAAGCGGAACTGTCGCAATGCAGTCGTCGAGGTTCTCGAAAGGAATGATCAGGGATACTGTCTCCTTCGGAGCAGGGATGACTTTCAGAGTGAGCTCTGTGATGATTCCGAGCGTTCCTTCGGAACCGATCATCAGATGAAGCAGAGAATAACCTGTACTGGTCTTGGAAACTGTAGCGCCGAGCTTGATGATCTCGCCTGTGGGAAGTACTACGGTCATAGCGCGTACATAATCTCTTGTGCAGCCGTACTTGACAGCGCGCATGCCGCCTGCGTTGGTTGATACGTTTCCGCCCAGGGTTGCAAACTTCTCACCCGGATCCGGGGGATAAAGGAGGCCTCTGCCAAGAGCGTCCTCAGCCAGATCGTGCAGAAGGACTCCGGGCTGTACGCGGACGACGAAATTATCCTCATCGTACTCCAGAATCTTGTTCATCTTCTGCATGTCGATCATGACACCGCCGTGAATGGCTACAGACGCTCCTGTCAGGCCGGTACCGGCACCGCGAGGGATGATTGGGATATTATTATCATAGCAGAGTTTCGCGATAGCTGCGATATCTTCTGTCGTCGTCGCATCTACAACTGCGTCGGGGGGATTTGAGCCGTAGATGGGCATCTCATCGCGGTAAAAATCTTCGTTAATGTCCTTGCCTGCGTGCACTTTGCCGGGCACGATCTTCTCAAGTTCGGCAAGAAATTCAGGAGTCACTTTGTTGTACTGCATGTTTTGCTCCTTTCATAAATCCCGTCTGGTCTCAAACGGTCCGCTGTCTGTCCGGGCAGCGTCTTTATTGTCTGTGTCCTAAATATTACCCCTTAGTGGTTGACCAATTTTTGTCAATTGGTTCTACCACTTTCTAAATATAATAATAAGCCTGTCTGTGCAAATTGTCAATTAATCAGTCTCCACAGGCAGGCTTTTCTATGTTTTTACCAAATAGCAGGAAGATGTTTTGTAAACATTTAACTGCTAATCTTTAAATTGTCTGATATATTCGAAATGGCGGCTCAGGCCCTCCAGCCCCGTTCTCAGGTCGCTGTTCACCACGCCCAACACCAGCATGCGGTGCGTGTCCTCGAGCTTGTGATTGCTCTTCATCCCCTCGATGATCTTCCCCCTGTACACGGGAATATGGTCCTCGATCACGTTGGTCAGCGCTCGGTAAGTGGTGATCAGGTAGTCGTTGCGGGAGGCCTCGATCAGCGTCATGTGAAGGGCCATATCGTGTTCGTACCGGTCCTTCTCCGTCTCAGCCCGCAGCAGCGCCTCCAGATGCTTGCCGATCATGATCTTCTGCTGTTCCGAGGCGTAGTCCACAGCAAGATGCATCGCCTCTCTCTCAAGGCAGTAGCGGAACTGTGTGAGGTCGTCCCTGCCCATTCCTTTCATCGTATAGATGAGGGACAGAGTCTCCGTCATCGGCTCGTCAAAATTCAGAGAAATGTAGTGTCCTGCCCCGTGCTGTGAGGATGTGACTCCCATATTCTCCAGTATGCGCAGCCCCTCTCTTACGGAATTGCGGCTGATCCCAAGCTGCTCCGCCAGCTCCCGCTCCCCGGGCAGTCTGTCGCCGGGTCTCAGGTTCCCGTGGAGCACTTCTTCTCTTACGTGATCGATCACAAGCTGATAAGGCTTCTCTTTTACATTTTCCTGGCTGTTCTTCATTAGTGTTTTCCTTACTATAGGCAGATCATAGAGCCGTTTCCGGGTGTGAATATCCCTATTTCAGTATCCTTTGAACGAAGGAGAAATGCAAGGACTTTTACTGCTGAAAGCGCAGCGGCAGTTCCATACGGTTGGCCTCCAGGAGGCCTCTGTCCCGCAGTATAGTCTCAGAAGGTCCGTCCGCGGCGACCCGCCCCTCTGAGAGCAGGATCACGCGGCCGCAAGTGTCATAGATCATGTCCAGGTCATGAGACGTTATGACCTTAGTACACGGGAGCTTTCTGATTGTATTAATGACGATCCGCCTGTTGTAAGGATCCAGTGCGGAAGTAGGCTCGTCCATCAGGAGCACTTCCGGATCCATGGCAAGGACTGTCGCCACTGCCGCCATGCGCTTCTCGCCGCCGGAGATCCTGTGATTATAAAGCCCCCTGAGTTTCTCCTGCCCCAGCTCCCGCAGGACTTTCTGGGCTCTCTGCTCCGCCTCCTGCCGGGTCATTCCGTAGTTGAGGAGCCCGAAAAGCATGTCCTCCCAAACTGTGGGCATGAACATCTGGTTGTCCGAATTCTGCAGGACAAAACCCAGTTTGCGCCGGATCTGCGAAAGATTCCGGGGGCTGACTTCCTCGCCATCCACAATGATCTTTCCATCCGCTCTTCCGCTGACACCTTTATTTCCGGCTCCGGGCCCAGCGAGCCCTAAGAGGAGCTTCATGACCGTTGATTTGCCGGCGCCGTTGGCGCCAATCAGCCCCACGGTCTCACCCTTTTCTATCGCAAAGGAAACATCCGAGAGCACCGGTTTTCCCTTTTCATATGCAAATGTCACATTGTCAAATTGGATCATCTCTCACCTCAGCACCGATGTCCCGAGCAGCTGCGTAAGATTAACGCAGCGCGCCGCTATGAATAGTGCGCACCAGGATACGGCATACAGAACATCTCCGATCGAACTGCTGCCTCCCTGCGCATAGTAAAACTCTCCGTGATAGCCCCTAAGCAACATCGAGGAATACAGTTCCTCCGCCCTGTCCATACTGCGGAGCAGAAGCTGTCCCAGAAAGGATCCCCACGCCTTGTAGTGGATCCCTTTCTGCCCCGGCGCCCGCAGGTTGTAGGCCTGGGTCATCACATTCGCCTCCTCCGCAAGCACTGCCGCGTACCGGTAAGTCAGGAGCAACAGCGTCACCAGCATGGACGGCACATGGATCTTCCTCAGGACTGCGCAGATCGCCTCGATTCTGGTGGATGCCGCCAGAAGGAATGACGCCATAAGGCAGAACACGCCTTTCATGAGCAGTGTGACCATAGAGATCATGCCTGTAGTCACCACAAAGGAGCCGAGCGGGAAGGCCGGTGTCCTGTCCAGGATCGGGTTGAAGATTCCCACTGCGCACACAATAGGCAGCACGAAACGCAGTTTATAAAAGCACGTGGATACCGGAATCCCGCTTACTGCAAACAGCACTGCCGGATACAGGAGCATGAACATCAGGCCGCTCATATTAAATTTGTCAAAAGATACCACGACCAGGATATAGACCACCGTCACCAGGAGTTTCGCGCCCGCACTGACTCTATGCAGTGGGGAATCTCCCGATGCTAAGGTGTCCATTTCCCTGAGGTCGCGGATCGAACGCTCAATGTTTTGGCTCATACTCTCCGCCATATCCTCTAAACGTAAGACGGAGCATCCGCAGATGCTCCATCCTGTTACATTCTGTCTTGTTTATTAAACGTCAGTTTCTCCGCCGCCGTCAAGCGTTCTTCTTTCTGAAGAAATGTCCGGCATAACAGATCAAGAGTGCTGCTCCCGCTACCATCGCGCTGCCCACAATTCCTGAGACCGTCGTACCCATGGGGTTGTCGCTTCCGGCAAAAGCATAATCCGGCAGGAAGGAGGTCTTCTCCTGAATGCCCGCTGCAGTCTCCGATACGGCGCTGCTCACGCCGAAGTTCTCCTCGTCAAGTCCCATATTGGCGCTGTAGCCGGCCTCTTCATTTCCGAAGAGCGCCCATTCAAGCCCGTCCGGGTTGGAACTCGCGAAGTGGGAAAAGATACCGCCGACGACCACCACTGCCACTGCCAGTGTGATAATAACGGTCCGCAGGGATTTGGAAGATCCCTTCCGGACTTCCTCCGAGACCTCCACATCGCGCAGCAGTTCTGGTCTGACAGCGTACACATAAGTCAGCACCGCAGCTGTGATCAGGCCTTCCACGAGGCCGATGGCCAGGTGAATGGGGAGCATCAGGCCGCAGAATGCGCTGAAGGGAAGTTCCGTAATCCCGGAAAGTGTTGTCTCAAGGGCCACTGAAAATGCGCCCATCTGCAAGGTCACGATGCAGCCGATGATCGACGCGGCGATGATCCTGGCTCTCCGGGCCGCCTCTGCGCCGAGATTCTCAAACAGTCTGCTTCTCATGATCGGCCGCCAGATCAGGTAGTACCCCACGAAACACCCGTAGAACGCCATGTTCCATATGTTGGCGCCAAGCGCCATAAGCCCTCCGTCGGCAAAAAAGAGACATTGGATCGTCAGGACCACAGCCATCGACAAAAAGCCAGCCTGAGGCCCCAGGAGCGCGGACAGGAGCATTCCGCCGCACATGTGGCCCGAAGATCCTGTTCCGGGAATCGTATAGTTGATCATCTGCCCTGCGAAAACCAGCGCCGAAGCCACCGCCATGGTGGGGAGCTTCTGTGTGTTCTCGTCCTGAGTCAGTTTTTTTACAGACAGACCCACTGTTGTACCGGACGCGACGTACATCGTAGCCGCTACGGCGGGAGAAAGAAGAGCGTCAGCCATATGCATGATAAAACACCTCCAAAGCGTTATCCATTTCTGTTTTAAGTTTATAACGCCTTGAAAATGCCGCACAAGCCCCCCGGGGGGTTATATTTTAGTGCTTTATCACGTTACCTTACTCCACCGATTTGAGCGATTCCACCATGTCGATCTTCCGGATGTAGAAATAAGAGAAGAAATTCACTGACAGCGAGAAGATCACCGTCAGTATGACCGCGTATAGATAGCTGCGCCCGTGCAGCCCGTGGCCGAAGATCATATACTCCATCTCAATGGTTCCGATCAGCCAGCGGTGGAGCCATTTCCCGCCGAGAAGCCCCAGGGCGGAACCCATCAGGGTGAGGATGATATTCTCGCGGTAGACATAGGACGCCGTCTCCCCGTCATAGAATCCAAGAACTTTGAGGGTCGCCAGCTCACGGATGCGTTCCGTCACATTGATATTGGTCAGATTGAAAAGCACTAAAAAAGCCAGCGCTGCCGCCGCGCCTATAATGATCCAGACCACGACGTCCAGGCTCTTCATGCTCTCGTGGAAGTGATCCCGGGTCTCGTCAATACTATTGTAGGTAATGACGCCTTTTATCTTCATCACCCTGTCAGCTGAGTTTTCTGTCGCCTTCACAAGCAGTACATTGTCGCGCGGCCTCTCTCCGAATACCTTTTTGTAACTGGAAGCTGTCATGTGGACGTAGTGGCCGACATAATTCTCGCAGATTCCTCCCACTGTCACCGGGTATTCTTTCTCATCGCTGTCGAGGAGTGCGATCGTATCACCCTCTTTGATCCCGAGGTTGTCCGCCAGTTTCTCGTCTATGACAACCGCGTCGTCCGTCGGAGCCAGCCTCGGCAATTCTCCCACTTTGCCGTATCGGCGAAGTCCGTCCGCTCTCGGGTAGAGACATATATAATCCTCCGCGACGGGGTAAGATTTCTGTGCGTCAGTATAAGTCGTCCATCCTGATGAGGATCGGAGCGCGACGCCTTCGATGGTTCCCTCGTCAGTCCGCACGCTGACCACCCTGTCATAGCATCCCAGAAAGGATGTAATGCCGGGATCCTCTTCCAGCGCCTCCATCATCTCCGAGCGGTCTGACGGATTGAGGCCCGCGTCTATGGAGATCGTCGCGTTGTAAGGCATCAGGTCGTCGAACTGCCATGTCAGCACATCAAAAATGGAATCCCGCAATCCAAAGCCCGTCGCCAGCAGCGTTGTGCATCCCGCAATTCCGATGATAGTCATCCAGAAACGCTTTTTGTAGCGGAACAGGTTGCGCGCGCTGACCTTCTGGATAAAAGACAGCCGCTCCCAGACCGGTCCGATATATTCGAGGAATATGCGCTTGCCGGGTTTGGGCGCGCGGGGCCGTAAAAGCTCCGCGGGTCTGGCCAGCAGTGTCGCATAGCAGGCCGCAAAGGCAGCTCCCGCGGTCGCCAGGACCGCCGCTCCCAGTGAATAGAGAACCACCACCGGCGAGATGCTCATCTCCAGCTTCGGCAAAAGATAGAGGATCCCCCATTCATAATAGATAAGCGAAGGCAGCGCGGTGCATCCGATCGCGAGTCCTGCTCCGCCTCCCACAAGGCTGGCTGCCAGCGCATAGCCTATGTATTTGATGGATATAGACGCCGTGGAAAAGCCGAGCGCTTTCATCGTGCCGATCTCCGCGCGATGGTCCTCGACCATTCTCGTCATGGAAGTCAGAGAACTGAGCGCAGCCACAAGGAAGAAGATCAGGGGAAATACATCCGCGAGATTTCCCATGCGCTCTGAATCGGAGGAAAACTCCACATAGCTGCGGATCGTCTCCCGGTCGAGAATGTACCACTCCCCGCTCGAGGTATCCAGCCCCGCCAGGGCGCTTTCGCTGCCGCTGCTGCCGGATTGCGCGATGCCCGCGATCAGGGCCGCTGCCATGTCCGCGAATGTGACTTCTTCCGTCACCTGCTTTTCCCGGATCCGGGCTCTCTCTTTAGCGAGCGGCTTAATGCTTTCTATGAAGTCATCCACCCGCTCCTTGTAGGCGTCATCCGTATAGCAGTTATAGCGGTCCAGTCCTTCCAGTTCGAGATAAATAGTGGAGTAGACATCCTGCGTGAAGCACTCAGACGGAAGGACCACAAATCCGGTGACACTGCCCGTGCCTACGCTCGATCCGCTCCTGGTGCGTGAAATGTAAAGAGGACTGCGGGCAATTCCGACGATTTTGTACGTGTGCTTTGTGGAATGCGGGACGCCTGCCCCGGAGCTTCCCTCCCCTGAGCTTCCGGCCTGCTGTGCCAGCGGATCCTCCCCCAGTACGGCGTCAAAAGATTCCCTGGTATCGATGGTGATCGTATCGCCGATCTCTTTGTGGAGGGCCTCCAATATTTTGACCTCAGTGACGCACTCGTCCGGGGACTTAGGCATCCGGCCTTCTGTCAGATCCAGAAGGTTGATCTGCCGCGGCATCTCCAGGACGTTGACACTGTCCTCCCCCGCCAGGGCATCAAAAGTACGGCTCCCCTCAGCCGCCCTTACACCGGGCGCGCGGGAAACCGCCTCAAGATCCTCCTTCGTCAGGCCGAGCATAGAGATCAGCCGCACATCCATGAAATGCTGGCGGTCATAGTAGTGATCCACCGTGTTATGCATGTCGGGCGCCGTCATCCGGAGGCCGGACAGAAATCCGACCGCCAGAAGACTCATCACAAACAGTGACAGAAAGCGCTTTTTCGTGTGCAGGATCTCGCGGACCGTGTCCGTAAGAAGCATGTTTTTACTATGCTTTGTCACCCTCTCGCCTTTACAACTTCAATAAATGCCTTCGCGTAAGCCGGCAGGTCCGGAGGTCTTCTTCCGGAGACGATGTTGCCGTCGACAACGGTCTCCTCGTCCACCCAGATGCCGCCCGCATTGCTCATATCATCCTTGATGCCGGGCGTGCTGGTCACTTTTTTGCCGCGCAGAATGTCCGCGCTGATCAGGACCCATCCTGCATGGCAGATCTCACCGATCGCCTTATTGTCGGCGTTCATCTTCCGCACAATGTTCAGGACCTCGGGGAAGCGGCGCAGCTTGTCGGGCGCCCATCCGCCGGGTACTAATAGTCCATCGTAGTCGTCCGGATCAAGATCTTTAAAGCTCAGCGCGACCTCGCAGGGCACGCCGTATTTGCCGTGGTACAGCCCGGGCTTCTCGGCGGCAAAATCCACCTGCCAGCCCTCTTCCCTGCACCTGTATACGGGATACCAGACCTCCAGGTCCTCAAAATCCCCGCTGATCAGCTGCAAAATCTTCTTGCTCATAGTTGATCTCCTTTCTTGACATCCCTCAGTGACAAATCTATACAGCCCAAAAATAAAGTTCGTTATTCAGCTGCGGCCTCCGCGTCAGAACTCCTTCCGCAGCTCTTCCATCTGCCTGACCGCGTCTCCGAAGACTTCCAGCGCCTCGTCCACCGGCTTCGACGTGGAGAGGTCTACGCCCGCGATCTTGAGAAGGCTCACAGGGTCCTGCGTGCAGCCGCTCTTTAAAAACTCCAGATACGGCTTCACAGCTGCTTCCCCCTGCTCCAGGATGCGGTGCGCGATCGCGACAGCCGCCGAGAAGCTTGTGGCGTACTGGTATACGTAGAAATTGTAGTAGAAGTGCGGGATCCTGCACCACTCGTAGGCGATCAGGGGATCCGACACCATATCTTCGCCAAAATACTGCTTATTCAGTTCCAGATACAGGCCGCAGAGCGCATCCGCCGTCAGTGGACTGCCCTCCTCCGCCATCGCGTTGGTCCTGCGCTCGAACTCCTCGAACATTGTCTGGCGGTAGACCGTTCCCTTGAAACACTCCAGATAGTAGTTGATCAGATAGGCCTTTTCCTTCGGATCCTTCGCGCGCGCGAGCATATACTCCAGGAGCAGGATCTCATTGGTCGTGGAGGCGACCTCCGCCACGAAGATCTTATACCCGGAATTGAGATGGGACTGCGCGTGCTCGGAATACCAGGTGTGCATAGAGTGCCCCATCTCGTGGACAAGGGTGAAAACATCGTCCAGTGTATCCGTATAGTTGAGCAGCATGTAGGGATGGACTCCGTAAACGCCCGAAGAATAGGCGCCTGAGCGCTTTCCCTCATTTTCATAGACATCGATCCAGCGCTCCGCGTAAGCCTTGCGGACGATGGACAGGTATTCCTCTCCCAGAGGCGCCAGCGCCTTCAGGGATATCTCCTTCGCCTCCTCATAGGAGAACTTTCTGTCATAATCTGAGACCATGGGCACATAGACATCGTACATGTGCAGTTCTTCCACTCCCAGCATCTTCTTACGCAGGGAGACATAACGGTGCATATACGACATTTTGCCATGGATGCTGTCGATCAGACGGTCGCACACTGCCGGGTCAACATTGTTCCCGTCGACTGCCGCGACAAAGGTTGAGGGATATTTCCTGGCGCGCGCATAGAAGATCTGCTGCTTGACCTGGCCGTCGTAGAGGGCCGCCCACGTATTTGCGAACTCGCTGTAGCGCGTGTAGAACTTCTCGAAGGATTCCCTGCGCAGTTCTCTGTCCGGAGACATCTGCAGCGGCACAAAGCGGCCGTTGGAGAGCTGGATCTCATTGCCCTCGCTGTCCTTTACCGGCGGAAACTTAAGGTCCGCGTTGGAGAGCATGCCGAAACCGTTGGACGCGGTCTGTGCCATCTCTCCGGCCGAAGCAAGAAGCTGCTCCATTTCCTTAGAAAGCGTGTGTTCCTTCATGCGGCGGATCTCGCGGATCGTCACCTCATAATCCCTGATCCCCGGCTCCTCCTCGCAGAAACGGGCGATCACCTCATCCGGAATGGCAAGGATCTCCGGCTCCATAAAAGAGAGCTCCTCACTGACCCTGACCGACGCGCTCTGCGCTTTCAGCTCCAGCTCCTGATAACGGGAATTTCCCGCGTCCTGGTCATGGCGCATAAAAGAATAGCCGCCCACACGGTCCAGTTTCAGCGAACAATCGTCGTATAACTTCAGCGCTTCATAGAGATTCCGGGCGCTCTCCCCGAGCCGTCCCTCATACTTTCCGACCTCTGCGGCCAGTTTCCCGGCCTCCTGAAGTTCCTGCTCCCAGAGCGCTTCGTCTGGATATATATCTTCGAGGCGCCAGGTCATCTCTTCCGGCACTTCTTCTCTTTTCGGTAATCTGTCGTTCATCCGGTCTGCTCCTGTCTGCGGCGTTCCGCGGTGTATGGTGTTTCTCCGCCGGCCGCGTTATTACTCTTCTTTTCAGTATTATAAGACAGAACGGCCGGCCGGGGGAACTGTTTTCCTTACATACTGACAGCCCTCGCCGCAGGAAATAAAAAAAGGCTGTGAAGTTGGGGGGTGATCATCCCCGGACTTCACAGCCCGTTTTTTCACATCTTTTTTATCATTTAATAGCAAGAAGACCCCTTCCTCAGTTCACAAGCTCAACAGTTGATCGGTAGGAATTAAGGTCCCTGCGAGTGAACAGGGAGGGGATGAATTGCCTGCGAATGTACCTTCCCTATTTGTAAGCGTTTCACATATTCGATGTGAGTAAGGAAAAATACAGGAAATGGAACGTGTGTTTGCAAACATATGTTTTGTTTCGCCGCCCGCGTATTCGCGAGAACAGGAAAAACTACGTCAACAGACCGCATTCATCTCGCCGCCTACAGAGGCGGGAGTCTTCTACGGAAACATGATAAAAAGCGGAGATTACTTTCCGTACCTGAGCGGCGTCGAAACCTTTTCATTGAAGAACTGAATGATCGGCCCCATGCAGAATGCTGTCAAAACAGTTCCGATCCCCACTTTTGCTCCCAGAAGGCCCCCTGTCAGGACGCAGATGAAATCAGTGGCAATACGGACAACCCTGAAAGCCCATCCTTTCCTGTCAGAAATCGTCAGTGCGATCCAGTCATAGGCTGAGACTCCCATATCCGCGACAAAATACAGAGAAGCCGCAAGAGAAGCCAGGATCAGGGCAATGATCATCAGTGTGGCTCTCAAAAGGACTGAAGGGGAAGGAAAAACCCTTTGCAGAAGCACTCCTGTGTATTCCACCACATATCCCAAAAGAAACAGATTGATTATAGTTCCAAGCCCGATCATGCGCCTGTTAAAAAAGAACATGAAGGCAAGCAGGATCGCGTTCAGGATCACATAAAAGGTGCCGTAGGAAATCGGAGTAAGGCCCCACAATCCATGGGCAAAAACCTGAAAGGGGTCCATGCCAAATGCCGT
>DJXS01000067.1:15792-48775 GCA_002448395.1 Lachnospiraceae bacterium UBA6998
AAACCAAATATTCCTGCCGCGACACCGGACAGAAAAACTCCTATAATACACATGATCAGCCGCTTCTTAAATTCGTCCATTTTGGGTCTCCCGTCCTGTTTGTTGTTTTTTACGTGACATACACTAGTAGTTTACTACCTTCTGCGCCATTTATTAATGGCAAAATAAGCACTGTTGACAATCCTTACTTCCATATGTAATCTTAGTGAACTACCCACCGCCTACGCATAATCGCTAAGAGGCGAGGGCTTTTAAACTCTATTTATTAATCAGGATGGCTTACTTCTCTCTATTTTTCTTCCATCCACCACACCCATGCGCCGGCCCCCACAATCAGTGCAGTGAGACCAAAAACAACAATCCCTGCCATCAATGAGTTCATCTTTATCTCCCCCTCTTAGTCAAACATGCTGTAACCATACTTGAATTTCCTGTATATCTTCCAGATCAGCATGACCGGTATCGAAACTAAAATGTAGATGGAAGCGCCTCCTCCCACTATTCCCATAAAAATAACGACAATATAGGTAATAATATCTTTCATAGACTATTCTCCTGTTCTTCATTAGTTTTTTGATTCCTATTTTAAAAAGAAACACACAAAACAGGCCCGGCATTCCGGGCCTGAGATCAGCACACGATATTATTTTTTGCCATCAAGTTCGTGGATATAATCGAGAATATCAGCCAGTTCTCCAGAGGGATAAGACGAATAGAAACTACGGCAGCGGCGAATAAGCTCAGCTTCTGCAAGGCCAAAAGATAGTGTGGCTGCAAGGGTAAGGCGGAACGCGGCGCTTTTTTCACCAGCCTTTCTCACTGACTTTAGAGAAACACCATGCAAGATCGGAGCTTGGAAGAAATCCAGTATTTCGCGGGCACATGTATCACTCACAAATGTGTATTCGATATTTCTGATTTCAGAAAGTCCCGGATGAACCTCACAGATCAGAAGTGCGATGATCAGCAGCAGAACAAATTTACTATATTCATTTGCTGCCCTTCTTCCTCTCACAACGCTGCCTCCCCGCTCGTTCTGCGTCACATACTCGTCCTTTATATTACGACCTCCCCCAAATGCTTGTTAAGAATAAAAAACTATCATAATAAATAGACCTCTGGGGTATCTTGCTGCCAAGGGACCTCTGGGGTACCTTGTCGGTGCAAAACGACCTCTGGGGTATTTTGCTCCCACGGGACCTCTGGGGTATCTTGCTGCGGATTTCGCATGCCTGGAGGTCGATGAGGCCTCCGCGGCCCGGGTCCTGCAGGACCTACACCCCGATTTCATGATCCTGACCGGTCTCTTCCGCGACCAGCTCGACCGCTACGGTGAGATCGACCTCACAATGAAAGCTCTGGAGAAAGCGATCCTTGAGGCCCCGGACATGACGCTCGTCATCAACGACGATGACCCTCTCACAGCTTATCTGGCAAAAAAGAGCGCCCACCGCATTGTCAGCTACGGGGTAAGTGAAAAAGTGACCGGAAACGTAGACGTGATCCGTGAAGGCCGATTCTGTGAGAACTGCGGAGCTCCTTTGCAATATGATTTCTATCACTTCAGCCAGCTCGGCGTATACAGATGCCCCTCCTGCGGATTTGGAAGACCTGAGATCGACTATGCCGCTTCCGGCGTCAGACTTTCGCCGCAGCTGTCTTTTGACATTCAGAAAATCAATTCTGCCCATGAAAGAATCTCTGCCCCCATGACCGGTTTCTACAATGTCTACAACATCCTCGCCGTTTCAGTGTCCTTCGGGAAATGAAGATTTCCACAGAAATGTTCAGCGAGGTTCTAAGCAGCTTCAAGCCTCAGTTCGGCCGGGGTGAGATCTTTCATGTCGGAGAGAAGCGCCGGCAAAAAGTGCTGCTTAACCTGGCAAAAAATCCCGCCGGCTTTAATCAGAATATCTCCGCCATGCTGCAGGACCGCTCGCCGAAGGACCTGATCATTGTGATCAACGACAATGCCCAGGACGGCAGAGATGTCTCATGGCTGTGGGATGTAGATTTTGACAGGCTGGCGGATGAGACGATCCGCTCCATAACAGTGAGCGGGCTGCGCGCGCTCGACATGCAGCTGCGGCTCAAATATGTGGACATCAAATCAGAAAGGGCACCGGATGTGGAAAAGGCGATCGACGAACGGCTGGCAGACGGCTGCGAAAACCTCTATGTGCTCGTCAATTACACGGCGCTTTACGAGGCGCACAAGTATCTGGAAGGGCTTGAGAAATGAATAATGATCGCGGCAATGAACAGTATAGCAATAGTTATCGGCTGAATATCGTACATCTCTACCCCGACCTCCTGAATCTCTATGGAGACCGGGGCAATATCCAGTGCATGCGCATGCGCTGCAAATGGCGCGGGATCGACGCGCAGGTTACGGAGTGCAATCTGGACGATCCTCTCTCCCTGGCTTCTGCAGATATTGTCCTTCTGGGCGGAGGATCGGACCGGGAACAGCAGATCGTCTGCACCCGTCTTCAGAAGATCCGTCTGGATCTGCGCGATTACGTAGAAGACGGCGGTTCGCTGCTTGCGGTCTGCGGCGGCTATCAGCTGCTCGGTCACTATTACGATACAGCTGATGGCAGGATGGAAGGCCTCTCATTGGTGGACCTTTACACAGAACAGGGCTCTCCCAGACTGATCTCCAACATTGTTCTCAGAAATGAATCGCTGCCTGATGCCCTGCCTTATGAGATCGTCGGCTTTGAAAACCATGGCGGCAGGACTTACATCGGCAGCAACACACCTTTTGGCAGAGTTTTATATGGTCACGGCAACAACGGAAAGGACGCCTGTGAAGGCGTCCTCTACCGTGGTGTTATAGGCACATATCTGCACGGGCCGCTTCTGCCCAAGAACCCGCACGTATGCGATCTTCTTCTGCATAGAGCTCTATCCAGGAAATACGGTGTCTCTTTGACAGACTTTCCGGCTCTGGATGATTCCCTTGAAAAAGAAGCAAACCGGGCTGTAGGAACCAGATTTCACTCCCCGCTCGCCCCGTAGTTGGACAGCACTCTCGCCGACGGATCATTAACATCGCAGCCCTCCCACTCCCGGTTGGGCATCCAGAAATCTGCGACCATTTCTGACTGGCCGGGGTAGTATTTCTCGAAAATCTCCCTATACAGCAGTGATTCCTTGGTGAAAGGTTGCGCATGAACAAACCGCTGCTTGCGCGCCTCAAACTCCTCATCCGAATACAGGCTCCCCGCGTACTCGATCAAGTCGTTTACAAGCGAATGCCCGACAGCATCGGAGAACGCTGCCTTCTCCCGCATCAAAATATCCCACGGTATCAGCTTATCTTCCTCAAATGCCGCGCGCAGCAGGTATTTCCCAATCCCATACCGGTTCATCTTCTTCTCCAGGTCAATCTTCATGCAGTAGGAGACAAAATCCAGATCGCCGAACGGCACTCTCGCCTCCAGAGAGTTTACACTTATGCATCTGTCCGCTCGCAGACCCCCATCAGGTTCTTGGGCTCTGAAGCGAAGACCGGAATGCCCTTTTCATCTCTGCCAAAATATAGCGGCCTGATCCCGATCGGATCCCTCGCGGCGATATACTCCTGTCTCTCTGCGTCGTACAGAACCAGAGCAAACTCAGCGTCCAGAAAACGGAACATGTCGATTCCATACTCTTCATAAAGAGGCAGCAGGATCTCACAGTCGGAACCGCTCATGAAAGTATATCCTTTTTCGATCAGTCTCTCTTTCATCTTGCGAAAGCGATAGAGCTCACCGTTGCAGACCACAGCATTCCCGCCGAGTGTAAAAGGCTGCATCCCCTCCGGGGTCAGCCCCATTATGGCAAGACGATTAAAACCCAGAAAACCGTTTCCGGTATTCAGGATCCTGCTGTCATCCGGTCCCCTCGAAATTGTTCTCGAGAGCATCTCCTCCACCTTCGGGATCCGCCTGTCCGCTGCAATAAGCCAAAATAGAACACATTTCCTGCCTCCTCCCACAAATCTTGTCACTCGGGTTTCATTTTGCAATTAAAAAGGCGCTTCAAGCGCGGATCTTACGATCCATACTTGAAGCGCCTTTGCCTCATTCGTTTAATTGCTGTTCCTGCTCAGAACTGTCTTTTGTCTATACTACTTCCAATACTCCCTAAAATCAAGAGAAACATTGATCAGCTGCTCACTGTGCTGCCGCCTCGCCTGAAGCGTTCATTGCTTCCGTCACTGTTTGGACTCCGCGCCGGCCGCCTTCTCAGCTGCCGCTCTCGTGCAGGCAGGTGTCTTGATCGTCCTGGAGTAACTCAGGATCTCCCCGCCCTGCTTGGCAATGTCATATTTGTACTCCGCTGTATCGTCCTCAAACTCAAACTCGTAGACAGGAACGCCTTTTTCTGTGCCGCTCCTGTTCTTCCTGAAGGAGGTCTTCTTTTCATTTACACCGGCATCAGAAACCGCAATGTTCTTGGCCTGGGCCTGGTTGATCTGTTTGCCGTCCGCATAGGGCTCCGAGTATTCCCAGCTGACTTTCACGATCTCGCCGTCTGCGACCGCGACATCATACTCATAGTCCTTAACGTCTGTCCAGAACTCTATCTCATAGACAGAAGCGCCCTGCTCTGTCCCCTTCTCCACTTCTTCAATAGTCACTTCATCCTCAGTAAGCCCTGCGTCCTTAAGTGCGACTGCTATTGCATAATCCGCCGTGGTGCTCTCTGCCGCCGCTGCGCCGATACTTCCGGAGCCGGCTATCACAGATGCAAGCATCATCGCTGCTGTAATAAATGTAACACTTTTCCTGAGTTTCATGGTTCTACCTCTTTCAAGAATGGATTTTCGGTCTGAATCATAACAATTCCTTGCAGTTTTGTTTCTTATAGTACGAAATTATAAATGAAAATCATTCATCACGAAACATATAATTTCTTAAAAGTTGCTAAACAATTACAGCCTCCGAGGGCGGTTTATCCACAAAATGTGGATAACTGCCCCGGAGGCTGTTCTGTGACTCTTATTTTACTTTCCGGAACATGATCTTTCTGGCTATGCCAATGCCGATCCGGTACGGCAGCGGGCGAAGTTCCCTGTCCGCCTCTTTGAGCTTCTCCCTGATCGGGATTCCCTGAGGACAGTGCTGCTCACATTTGCCGCAGCCTACGCACTGCGTCGCGAAAGGGGGCTCCTTGGACAGACTTACAGTCTGTGCAAACTGGAAGCGTCCCGCGCTCTTGCCTTCCGTATACATCGCGTTATAACAGCGGAAAATGCCGGGGATATCCACCCCTTTGGGACACGGCATACAATACCTGCAGCCAGTGCAGCCGACCTTTTCCTTCTCACGGATACAGTTCTTAACCTCTTCGAGGGTCTCAAAGTCCGCTTCCGTCAGGTGTCCTGCTGCAGCTTCCGACGCTGTCCTGCAGTTCTCCTCTACCATTTCCACAGAGTTCATGCCCGACAGGACCACGGTCACTTCCTTCTGGTTATAGAGCCAGCGAAGTCCCCACTCGGCAGGCGTCCAGTCATGACCGCTCTTTTTCATCGCCTCAAGGGCGCCCGCAGGCAGCATGTTTACAAGCTTCCCGCCGCGCAGAGGTTCCATGATGACCACGGGGATCCCTTTGGCGGCCGCTGCCTTGAGTCCTTTCACCCCGGCCTGCGACACTTCATCGAGATAATTGTACTGGATCTGACAGAAGTCCCAGTCGTAGTCATTTAAAATCTTCAGGAAGTTCTCGGTATTGCCGTGATAGGAAAATCCGATGTTCCGAATGGCGCCGCTCGCTTTTTTGTCCGCGATCCATGAAAGGATCCCGACCTGCTTGAGCTTCTCCCACATGGCGACGTCAGTCAGATGATGCATCAGATAGTAATCAATATATGTGGTCCTCAGACGCGCGAGTTCCTCCTCGAAGTACTTGTCCAGCCCCTCACGGCTGCGGATCATGTACTGCGGAAGTTTCGTCGCGATGTTGATCTTGTCCCTGATCTTGTTCCGCCCGAAGACCTCACCCAGCAATTCCTCGCTGCCGGGATAAATATAGGCCGTATCGTAATAATTTACGCCGGCCCTGAAGGCGGCCAGTATCTCCTGCTCCGCCTTATCGATGTCTATACTGTTTCCCTTTTTAGTAAAACGCATGCAGCCGTAACCCAGGATTGACAGCAAGTTGCCGTGTTTATCGCACCTGTATTGCATTGCTTACTCCCTCTTTATTATTCTTACCCCTTTGGTCCGTATTTTTTCCTGTCGTAGTCAGCGGGCCTTTTCTCCTCTTCGATCTTTTTCTCTATATCCGGATAGCAGGTGCCATCCATATCCCTGACTTCCTGCTCATATTCTGAAAGAATATCTGTCCAGGACTGATATGCAGCGTCGCCCCTGTGATCCTCCAGATCGCACTCGCGCACAAGATAATCGGCAAGATAAGCGGTCATTTTCCTTGTTCCGGAGAGATTGAGGTGGTCCGCGTCGTCGTCAAAATAGTCCGCCTTGAGGTCAATTCCGATCTTTTCCGCATCGATGTTCCCGTCAAGGAAATCCAGTCCGTACTCCTGCGCGAGCTTCGCGTAGCCATTGTGCATCTTCATGTTGTAACAGTGGGGAGACGGCACCGCGTAGAGGACCAGCTTGATCCCCTCTTTCTGGCAGTAATCGTAGATCTTGTCAAATACATACAGCTGGTCTTCGGGAATCTCAAAGGCCTCCGTCACAGTGTAATTCAGGTAAGGCATCTCTCTGTCGTCGGGCGTGACTTTTTCATTTACGACGTATCCCTTGAAGTACTTGCGGATCCCTTTCCCCTCTATCAGTCTTTTCCAGATGTAATGATACTTGATGAACTGGGACTTGTACTTCGAGTATTCCGAGATTCCGACCATATAAGGTTCAAAATCCTCCTGATGCTTGCACAGATTATGTACTTCCCACAGCACGACTTTAACGGGCTGATGCTGTCTGGCCTGTTTTATCGCGTAGTAGGTCTCGGTACATTTCTGCAGATCCCGTCCCATCACATAGGAAGTGATCCCGTAGTCTCTGTACATCTCCACCGGCGTGATCGCGATATCCGCCAGGCTGTCTCCGACATTCAGCACGTCGATCTGTCCCTCAGGTTCTTCCTGAATCCCGGCGATCCTGCAGTCGCGGTCCGCCAGATACCCCCTGAGGTACCAGTACCCGCCTCTGAAAGGATATCCCAAAAGGCCGATCATAAGAATGAGCAGGACTGTAAAGCCCGCGATTTTTAAAATGCTTTTCATTACTTATCACTGTCCATTTTCTTCAGCACCAATATCTGCCGCTGAATTCCGGCGTTGTCTTCAAGTATAAAGTAGTCCGTACCTTCCATGTCTATGACTTCCTGCTCATATTTCGCAATCATTTCATTCCATGACCGGTACGCCGGATCGCCTCTGTGATCCTCCAGACCATAGTTTTTCAGGACATGTTCACCGAGATAAGCCGTAATTTTCTCGGCTCCGAACACATTTACATGATCTCCTTTATCGTAAAAATCATTTTCCCAGTCAATGCCTATCCTGTCCAGATCACAATTGAGGTCCACAAATTCCAGCCCGCGCTCTTTGGCCTCTTTCTCAAAGCGCCTGTGCACCGGAGTATTATAACACTTAGGTGATACAAAGCCGACAAGCACCAGTTTGATCCCGTTCTGCTCGCACAACTTCTGGATTTGTGTCAGCATGTGACCGTTCTCCCATTGCATCGGATAAGTATAGGGATCATCGGGATCATAATAAGGGACATCCCCCTTATATCCCACCACGGTCTCATCCACAAGAAACCCCTTGAAATACTTGCGGATACTTCTGCCGTCGAAGCAAAACTTCCAAAATGAATGGTATTTGAGAAACGGAAACCTGTGCCCCAGTGCTGTCGACAGCCCATATCCCCAAGGATCCGTTCCATCAATCTCTCTGATCAGTCCGTGTGCCTCCAGCAGGACGACCTTGATCGGCTGTTTCTCAATTGCTTCCTTGATGCAGTAATAAGTCTCAACCGGCTTCTGCATCTCTTTTCCCGCGTTATAAGAAGTGATCCCGTAGTCACGATACAGGATCGGGGAACAGAAACCTGCGCCGCACAGGCTGTCACCAACGCAAAGGACATCGATCTGTCCTTCCTGTTCATTTGACAATTCTGCGACTCTTCTGTCGTAATAAATAACGCTTCCCCGGGCTGCCAGGTCTCCCCCGTTAAATACCAAAGATAATATTTCGAGCAGGACGACCAGCACCGCTCCGAAACACAATATTTTAAGCAAATTCTTCATGTCAATTCGTCATCTGTTCTTTCCTATAGTCTTCTCGATCGTGGGATAACTTGTCCCCTCCATATCCTTCAGTTCCTGTTCATAGGCGGGAAGCATTTCGTCCCAGTTCCGGTACGCCGGATCGCCCCTGTGGTCAGTCAGGCCGCACTCGTCAGCCAGGTAATTGCCGAGATAGCGCGTCATCTTCTGACATCCGAAAAGATTCAGATGGTCCCCGCCGTCAAATGTATCCCGCGACCAGTCGATATAGACCTTATCCACGTCGTAGTTGGCGTCAAGATAATCTACACCGCACTCCTCGGCAAACTGTACCACCGCGTTGTGCAGACGTATATCATAACTCTTCGCGGAGACGCCGCTGTACAGCACCAGCTGTATATTATTCTTCCGGCAATAATCGAGCGCCAGCTTAAACAGAAGCTTCTGCCTGCTGTGGATCGGATAGATTTCCTTATCCGGGTACCAGTAATGCGGGCCGCCTGTATAAGGAATGCTCTCCTCGTTGACCAGATATCCTTTGAAATACTTGCGGATCCCGGGTCCTTCCAGCCAGTTCTTCCAAATATAGTGGTACTTGATGAACGGAACCTTATACTTGAAAAACTCGGAAAAGAGCATGCCTCCGAAACTGATGATACTCTCGTCCTTGAACAGATTGTGGGCTTCCCAGAGTATTACCTTGATCGGCTGCCGCTTCGCGGCCTGCTTAATGTAAAAGAGCGATTCCAAAGGCTTCTGCAGGTCCCGTCCCATATTGTATGCCGTATAGCCGTAGTCGCGGTACAGCTCCATGGGCGTCATGCCGACATTGCACAGACTGTCGCCGACATTAAGTACGTCGATCTGTCCGGGCATCTCCGCGTCCATACCGGCGATCCGGGCGTCACGGTCTGCTATATAGCCCTTTTCCACCCATTTCGCGCCGTCAAAAAAATATGACAGCACCCAGAGGATGATGAGCACTCCGGCTGTAAAGCCAATGATCTTAAATATGTTCTTCATCACCTGCGTTCAGGACCTCAGCGTATCATTCCTGTACTTCAATAAGTTCGATGTGGAAATTCAGTTCCCTGCCCGCCATCTCGTGATTGGCGTCCAAAGTGATCGTAGTATCGTCCTTGGCCGTAACTGTCACAGGGAAGGGCTGTCCCATCATATTTCTGAGATAAACTCTCTCTCCGACATTCAGGTTCTCTGAGCCGGGAAGCTGCGCGATCTCAATCGTGATGATCGCTTCAGGATCCTTGGGACCATAAGCCTCCTCGGGCATCAGATGCACATCCACAGCCTGGCCGACTTCCATATCCGCCACTGCCTTGTCAAAGCCCCTGATCATCATACCTGTGCCGCAGACAAAATCCAGAGTCTCTCCGCGGTCATAGGAAGAGTCAAACTGTGTGCCGTCGTCAAAGGTGCCTCTGTAGTGGACCCTGACACTCTTTCCCGCATTCTTTCCTTCCAGAGTGAGCTGCTGAGCGTGTCTGCCGCAGCATCCGCCGCCTTCACCGTGTTCTCCGCAGCACTCGTGGTCCTCGCCGTCGTGATGGCCGCCGCAGCACTCGTCACCTTCTTCATGGTGATGGTGGTCACAGTTGGCACCGGTGTCCACAAGGTCGCCTCTCAGATAAGCCTCGACTGCCTCGTCAGCGTTTCCGGAAGCGCCTGCGCAGACTTCGATCCCCGCATTCTTGAGCGCGTTCAGGGCTCCGCCGCCCAGACCGCCGCAGATCAGTACCTGAATGTCGTTCCCGGCAAGAAGTCCTGCCAGCGCGCCGTGTCCGATCCCGTCGGAGCCGATCACTTCACTGGATACAACCTTTCCGTCTTCTACCTCATATACTTTAAAACTCTCTGTTCTTCCGAAATGCTGGAAGATATTCCCGTTTTCATATGTAACTGCAATCTTCATAAATGTTCCTTTCTGCACTCGTTTTCAAAGTCCGTCTTACTATAGTAGCACATGACTATTCCGAGAAAAAGAGTGAAAATCCACGATTGCGCCCTATTGCTGTGTTTTGGCACACTGTTCAATATACTTTTCCAAATGATGGTATAATATACATGAAGTATTTTGTGATCACATTCAGGAGGACTACTATGAGTCAAAATACAGTTCTTCTCCAGGGCCGTTACCGAGTCAAAAGTATACTGGGCACCGGAGGCTTCAGCACGATCTACCTTGCAGTGGATGAGACCACAGGGACCGAAGTGTCTATCAAAGAATTTACCGCCGAGCATATGGACGGACTCGCGACAGTCCTGCGCGCTAACGCCTACGATATCGCCAACCGTTCCGAGCCGCAGCCGGTACCCGACCCTTCCGCCCTTTCCGGCGAGGAAAAGCTCTCCCGGGGCCTGATGCAGGTGCGCAGGGAGGCGCAGATGCTGGAGCTGTTCAGCAGCGTCCCCGGAGTTCCGGGCTGCTTTGGCACTTTTCAGGAAAACAACACCTTCTATCTCGTCAAGGAATACCTCGAAGGTATGACCTGTAAAGAATATGTAGACCGATTCCGCGGCCGCATGCCCTTCACTCTGGCGCTCTATATTATGAAGGGTACGCTGGAAATCCTGCAATCGATCCACAGCCAAGGGTTTATCCATTGCGACATCAGCCCTATCAACAGTTTCCTGTGCAGGGACGGCGGCGTTTATCTCATTGACTGGGGCAACGCCGCGGACTTAAACGGCAGTATGGAAGATCACGTGGTCCGGCAGGCGGTCAACATACGCTATGCAGCGCCTGAACAGCAGATCAGCGGCCGCACGCTGACTCCCGCCACAGACCTCTACTGCCTGTGCGCCACGATCTACGACGCGATCTGCGGAGAACCTCCCAGAAAGTGCGTGGAGCGCCTGCGCGGTGAACCCCTCGTTCCGCCCGTTATACACGTCAGCGACCTTCCTGCCTTCGTAAACGATCTGCTCATGCGCGGACTTGAACTTGATCCCGCAGAGCGCCCGCAGAGCGCCGGAGAAATACTTGAGATCATTAACAGAGAAGTCGCTTTCAGCGTATCCCCCGTTCCGGGCACAGGCAACGCCTCCGTATCAGCGAAGCTTCTCAACGAAAAAAGGAGTCCTTTCGGTTTCCTGACTTCCCGAAGGAGCCGGAGGCCCACTTTATTGTGATCGGCCGGATGCTGTATTTCAAAGAAAAAGGCTGTGGAGAAATGAGTTCTGTATCAAACTCATCTCTTCACAGCCTCTTTGTCGTCTTATAAGGTCAGAATCCGATGTCCTTTCTGGACTTGCGGTTGTTGCGGCGCAGAAGGGCACCGTCCCAGCGCGCCTTTTCAGCCACGGTGTTCACCTCCAGTCCATAGGGGATCGGCAGAGGACGTCCCTTCTCGTCGATGGCCACATAGGTCAGAAATGCCCGGTTGATGATATGGCGCAGTCCCTCCTTGTCCTCAATAAAGGAGTCGACCCTGACTTCGCAGGAAGAGCGGCCGACATAGGTGACGCGGCCTAACAGGACAAGACGGTCGGCGAGATATGCGCCGCGCTTGAAAGTGAGGTTGTCTATGGAAGCAGTGGTCACCGCGAGTCCTGTATGGCGGCTGGCACAGGCGCCGGCCACTTCGTCGATCCAGGAGACGAGCTGTCCGCCGAACAATCTTCCCGTGGGGTTGATATTCTCATAGCGTATCGTGTATACATTCTCAACCTGCGAAAATTCCACGCTCCTCTTGGGACGGGGATCACTGGCTCCGTAATCCGTTCCGGTATTGCCGAGTCCTGCATGTAAATCGCTCATTTTTCCCTCCTGTTCCTAAAGCGGGTATGGACGTCTGTGCCCTTTATTATATATGATTTCGGGGATGCGCGAAAGTGCCTGCCCTTGCGCATTATGTGCTTTTATGATACGCTCTTGAACATGAAATCATATGTTTTTCGTTTCCTGATTTTAGAAGGAGTGTGATTAGGTCTTATGGACGATGGCAGTCAATCAACATGGCTGATCGTAATTCTGTTGCTATTCGCCGCAATGTTTTTCGCAGTAACGGAGACCGCTTTTGCGTCAGTGTCCCGTGTGCGTCTCAAGACAGACGCAGAGAGAGGGGACAAACGTGCCGATACGGCTCTGTATGTGACGGATCACTTTGACCGGGCGATCACGACTCTCCTGATCTGTACTAATATTGTGCACATCGCGACAGCCTCCATTGTGACAGTATATGTCACCAAACGGTGGGGCGTTTCCGCAGTTTCCATTTCCACACTGGTAACCACGCTGGTAGTGTTTTTCTTCGGAGAGATGCTGCCTAAAAGTGTTGCGCGAAAATACAGCGAGCCCATCAGTCTTGCGACGGCGGGCACTCTGCGTGCGATCATGACGATCCTTAAACCCTTCGCTGCACTGCTTACGATGATCGGTAATGCCGCGGCGAAAGCTTCGAAGGGCGAAGACGAGACGTCAGTCACGGAAAATGATATCTACGACATCATTGAGGACATGACCGAGGAAGGGACGATCAATGAGGAACAGAGCGAGCTCATCTCCTCTGCGCTCCAGTTCGGCGACGTGACTGTGGAGAGTATTCTGACGCCCCGCATGGATGTGGCGGCTATTGACATCAGTATGCCCCAGGATGAGATCCTGCAGTTTATCAAGGAGCAGAATCACAGCCGCCTGCCGGTATACGAGGGAAGCATCGACAATATCATCGGTATTCTGCACATCCGCAGATATATCCGATACTACATACGTATAGGAAAGGCCCTGGATATCAGGCCCCTTCTCTACGAGCCCTTCTTTGTCCATCAGTCGACCAAGATTGATGATCTTCTGACGATCATGTCGAGGAACAAGATCAACCTCGCCGTGGTAACTGACAACTACGGAGGGACCCTCGGCATTGTGACGGATGAGGATATTCTTGAAGAACTTGTGGGAGAGATCTGGGACGAGGACGACCGCGCGGTGCGCAACGTTGTCCCCATGACGGATGGCTCCTACAGTGTCAACCCCGAAGAGCAGGTGCTGGATGTCCTGGACGAACTCGGCGTCGATTATACCGAGGAGCAGGAGGAAAGCATCGGATATAAGCTCATGAACGAGCTTGCTTACGAGGCCTTTCCGTCAATTCCTGTGGCGGGGGACAGTTTCCACTATCTGGGCACCAAGATCTCCGTTCTTGTCATGCGCCACAACAGGATCATGCGCCTTAAGGTCCGCAGACTCACAACAGAGGAACTCAAAGAGGACCGCAAGATCGCCGAGAACGACGACAACCCCGAAGAACTTCGGGAAAACTACGAGGGCTTTGCCAAAGGCGAGGCATACGCTGTCCAGCAGGCCAAAAACAAGCACTACGCGAAGGCCATGCGCCCTTCCGCAAGAGAGGGGAGGTGACGCGTAGATGGATCTGTATATTTATATTATAGGAATTATTGTCTGCGTCATGCTCTCGGCATTCTTCTCCGCGTCAGAGATGTCCTATTCCGCCTGCAACAAGGTACGCCTTGAGCACGAGCGGGACAACGGGAACAAAAAAGCGGGGATCGCCGCGAAGATCGCAAGTAAGTTTGACGACGCCCTCTCCACGATTCTGGTAGGAAATAACCTGGTGAACATTGCCGCATCTTCCATGGGGTCGGTCGCGGTGATGATGACGCTGGGCGAGCACTACACCTGGGTCTCAACGGCACTGATCACGGTGGCAGTCATTATTTTCGGCGAGACCATTCCCAAGATCACAGCCAAGAAGAACGCGACCAGATTCGCGCTCTCTTTCGCCTACCCGATCAGGGCGCTGATGATCATCCTAAAACCTGTGACTTTCGTCGTGGTAGGGCTGGTCAATCTGATCACCCGCCTGCTGCCGGATATAGAGGACACGGACAGCGACGCGGCTCTGGAGGAGCTGCATACGATGATCGACATGGCGGAGGACGAGGATGTCCTTGATGAGGACGCATCGGAACTTGTCAGCGCGGCGATCGACTTCGCGGACATCTCGGCGTCGGAAGTCATGACAGCCAGAGTGGATATAGTGGCGATCGACATCGACGACCCGTGGGAAGAGATCCTGCGGACCATCGACTCCTCCCCCTATACCAGAATCCCTGTCTATGAGGACAGCATAGACCACATTATCGGCATTCTGTCCCTGAACCGCTTCCTCAAGGCGATGATCGACAACGACAAGGTTGAGATACGCTCTCTCCTGCTTCCCACCTGCTACGTTTACAAGACCATGAAGCTCCCCGCGGTGCTCTCCTCTCTTAGAAACGCGCAGCAGCACATCGCGGTGGTGACCGACGAATACGGCGGAACGCTGGGTGTGGTCTCCATGGAGGACGTTCTGGAGCAGCTGGTCGGAGATATCTGGGATGAGACCGACACGGTGGAAAAGGATGTCGTGAAACAGGGCGACGGAAAGTACGAACTGGACGGCGACACGCCGATCTACGAGTTCCTGGAGCTCATGGGATGGAAAGAGGATGACTTCGATTTCGATTCCGAGACCGTCGGCGGCTGGTGCATCGAGTACAACAACGGATTTCCCAATGTCAACAGCACGTTCAGATACAAAGATATCGAAGTGACGATCATGGAAGTGTCGAAGCGAAGAGTCAGACGTGTGAAGGTGCAGGTTAAGAGAGAAGAATAAAGTCATTAACAAAGGGCGCCGCATTAAGCAGCGCCCCTTTTTTATGCCCTTTTTGTCTTTTCGGGATCTGATGCTCATCGCGATCATTTCGCCGCGTGAAGCGCGAAGTCCCGAAATCTCTCCCAGTTCTCAAGAGAATGGAGGTAGAGTCCGCTCTCCTCCCGAATCGCGGTATTGTCGGAACTGCTGGCCGCATCATATACGCCCACCGTCACAAATCCCGCGCTGTTTGCCGTCCGAATGGCGTGGATCACATCTTCGAACACAAATATATCCGCCGGTTCCAGACCCATGCGATCAGCCGCCAGCAGGAAGATCCTCGGGTCGCTCTTTCCGGCCCCTGCCTCCTCGCAGGTGATCATCCCGTCAAAATATTCATACAGCCCCAGTCTCTTCAGAGCCGCACGGACGTGTTCCCGGTTGCTCGAAGTCGCCAGATACATCGGTATACCCCTCGACGAGAGCTGCCGCAGGAAGCTGTCCGCGCCGGGTTTAGCCTGCGCCTGATAGAAATAAAAGTCGCGGATCACACCCAGAATTCCGTCTTTGATCTCCTGTTCCGACAGAGCAAGCCCATAAGCCGACTTCAGATAGGCTGCTCCCTCGTCAAGGCTCATACGGAACATGATCTCATTAAGGCCGGGTTCAGCTTTCACGCCAAGACCCGAGAGGAACCTCTCCGACGCGTCGTCCCAGATGGGCATGGAATCCAGCAGTGTTCCGTCAACATCGAAGATCGCCCCTTTATTCATTGAGCATCTCCATTGTCGTCTCTTTTAAGAGCGCCGTCGCCGCTTTGATGTCCTTCTGCGCGAAGATCGCGCTGATCACCGCGATCCCGCAGATCCCGCTGCCTGCCAGCTGCCTGACGTTCTGCTGTGAAATGCCGCCGATAGCTACTACAGGTATACTTACCGCGTCGCAGATCGCCTTCAGCGTCTCATGGCTGACGTCGTCCGCGTCGTCCTTGGATCCGGTGGGAAAGACTGCGCCGACACCCAGATAGTCGGCCCCTCTCTGCTCGGCGAGAACTGCCTGCTCCACAGTCTGGGCAGATACGCCCAATATTTTGTCAGGACCGAGGAGTGCTCTGACGTCGCCGGCCTCCATATCGTGCTGTCCGACGTGGATCCCGTCCGCGCCCATCGCAAGCGCGACATCCACATTGTCGTTTACTATAAAAGGAACTCCGTATTTGCGGCACAGTTCCTGCAGTTCCCTGGCCTCCTCCAGGAAATGCCCGCCGTCAAGGTTTTTCTCCCTCAGCTGCAGGAAAGTCGCGCCTCCCTCCAGCGCCTCTTCCACCACACTCGCGAGCGTTCGGCCGTTCAGCCAGTATCTGTCTGTGATCGCATAGAGCAGAAGGCTCTCTTTTTTGACTTGCATCGTTATGTACCTCCTCATGCTCAGGCTGCGGGTCAGCGCACTTCAAACTTCGCGCCCTCGTCGAGGCACTTGCCGTCCATATTGCAGATCGCGTCGATAATGCGGTTTCTGTATGTGGAATTGCCCTCATAGGAAGCGAGGTGGGAGTAGCCGATCTCTCCCGCAAGGCCCATCGCGCAGACAGACGCAGCGGCCGCCTCCAGGGCATTATCCGGATTCGCCACCACAAATGCCGTCATCATACCGGACAGCTGGCAGCCGGTTCCGGTGATCCTGCCCATCTCGGGCCTGCCGTTGCGGATCACAAAGCATCTCTCCGCGTCCGCCACAAGGTCGATCGCACCGGTCACTGCTACAACAGATCCCGTCTTTGCCGCGAAGTCTTTTACGAAGCGGACCGCGTCATCCAGGTTATCCTCTGTCACCGCATCCGCGATGTCCGCGTCGACGCCCTTGGTCGTGCCGCTTCCCAGCGCCAGCGCCTTGATCTCAGAGATATTTCCGCGGATCACTGTAAAACGGATCATCTCCATAAGCTGCGCCGCTGTCTCCGTGCGAAGAGTGCTCGCGCCCGCTCCGACAGGATCAAGAAGCGTGACATGGCCCAGTTCCTGCGACTTGCGGCCGGCAATCTTCATGCCCTTGATACTTCTCTTATTGAGCGTGCCGATATTGATATTGAGACCGCCGCAGATCGACGTAATGTCTTCCACATCCCTCGGTTCGTCAGACATGATGGGGCTTCCCCCGCAGGCCAGCAGGATGTTGGCTACGTCGTTAACAGTCACATAGTTGGTGATGTTGTGCACCAGAGGTGTCTTTTTTCTCACTTCGTCCAGATACTTTCCAAGCATTTTTTGTTTCCTCCTTGTCGGTTCAGGTCCTGCCCGGTTCCTGCGGCTTCAGATATTGCTGCAAAAACAAAACGGACATACTGCCTCAGTATGTCCGCTCAGCGATCAAATATCTCCGCATCCCTACGTTGGCATTATCCAAATCAGGTTACCGGGTCGGCACTGACAAAAGCGCCCTCTCAGCCTGCTGCGGCAAGCTCCCCTTTTGCAATATTATCTTACCATGTCAAAACAATGTCAACATCCTATGTAAATCAATACCGGTAAAGCAGATCACACACGCCCGCTCATGGCAGCCTCCTGTCCCCTGATCACACGGTACAGCAGCGTCAGGGAGACCGTCATCATAATGAATTCCGTGACCGGCTGCGCCCAGATCATGCCTCCGAAGCCGAACACCCTGTTCAGGACCAGCAGCAGCGGCACATAGAGGAACAACTGCCGCACAAGCGTAATAGCAAAGGCGTACTGGGGCTTTCCCATGGCCTGGAAAGACATTCTGCTCATGGAGACCGCTCCCACGAAGGGGAGGATCCACATGATCGTCCTAAGAACCCGGCTGCCCGTCGCAATGACCTCGGCCGAGTCCGTAAAGATTCCGATCAGCTGCGGCGCGAATATGCCGTACACTGCCATGATGCATAACTCCGTACCGCTGCAGACCATGACTCCGGCCTTCAGGACATCGATCATGCGCCGGTAATTCTTCGCTCCGTAGTTGTATCCCATGATGGGCTGTGTACCTGCAGCAAATCCCTGGTACACATAATTGCCCAGGGAAAGGATCTTCTGCGCGATTCCCATCGCTGCTACCGTCAGTTCTCCGTATCCCACCGCCAGATTGTTGTTCACGATATAAGCTGCTGAAGTCAGCAGTGTCTCCAGCGTCGCGGGTACGCCGACCCAGAAGATCTCTCTGAGGATCTCAGCAGTCGGGCGGACGTATTTGAGAGAAGGGCTCAGCAATGTTTTGCCGCTAAGGTAGAACCAAAGGGAGACGCACATTCCCGCGGCGTTTCCGAGGATCGTCGCGATGGCCGCGCCCCTGATCTCCAGCCCCAGCGCAAAAATAAAGACCGGATCGAGGATGATATTCACAATCGTCCCGGCAATCATGCCCGCCACGGACTGTTTGACGGATCCCTCGCTTCTGAGAAGCTGTCCGAAAGTGTAATTCCCCATCGTGAAAAGGCTTCCGGCCAGTATCACCTGTACGTACTGCCTCGTATATTCAAACGTATTGGCCTGGGCGCCAAGCCCTGTGACGATCGGTCCGAGCAGAATGAGACCCAGAGCCGCCACTATCACACTGTTTACCACAGTCAGGACGAATCCGGCTGTCACCGTGTGATCCGCTTTCTCCCTGTCGCCCGCACCGAGGCTCCTCGCGATCAGCGAGGAAGCGCCCGTTCCGATCATGTTCGAGATCGCGATGGAGATCATCATCACCGGATACGCCAGGTTTACGGCCGCCAACTGATAGTCGTCCCGCATCAGTCCTATGAAATAAGTGTCCACCAGATTGTACAGGACCATGATGAACATGCCTGCGATCAGGGGAACTCCCAGTTTTACCACTGCCTTCGCGGGCTTCTCCTCCCGCAGTATGTAGATCCTTTTGTCTTCCGAGCTGCCAGTCATTGATCAGATCTCCCAGGCCTTTCTACCGTCCAATACGCCGGTCACGATCTCTATGAGATCCTCCGCATACCTCGGCAGGTCTTCTCCCTTTCTCCAGCACGCATAGAAATGCCGGTGATTTTCAACTCCTTTCAGAGGATAAAATACCCCCTGTTTTATGACGGTTTCGTCAAAATAGATATCCGGGCACAGCATACATGCCCCGCAGGATACTGTGACACGCTTGGCCATCTCGAGGGAATCCACTTCCATCAGGATCTTGGGATCAATATCAAGCATCCGGAACAGCTGGTCCTGCACTACCCTGATGCTGTGTCCCTGTTTGAGGCTGACGAACTGTTCGCTCCGCGCCTCCGTAAGATCGATCGGCGTCCCGGAAGCAAACCGTTCTGCCAGTCTGCTGGACTTTCCCACCAGTATACCTGTGGTCTCCTTCTCGATCAGCCTGTAGTTAAACCGGGCGCTGGTGGACTCCAAAGCCGCGAAGGCGAGATCGATCTCACCATATCGCAGAAGATCTTCCATTCTCACACTTCCCGTCTCCCGCAGTTCCAACGAAACGTTGGGATAACGGGTGATGAATTCCGGCATTGCCTGAGGAAGTATCCTCATTCCGCGCTGCACGCTGATCCCCAGACGCAGATGTCCGCTGTTCTCCTGCCGGATATCCTGAAGCTGGTTCTCCAGACGGTCATTGGCGACGATCATCGTGTGTGCGCACTCCAGATATTTCTCCCCTGCGTAGGTAAGTCGCAGCGGCAGGGATGTCCGGTCAAACAGCGCTACGCCCAGCTCTTTCTCCACCTGGCGCACCATCTGGCTCAGGGAGGGCTGGCTGATATACAATTTTTTGGCTGCCGCTGTTATGCTTCCCTCATTCGCGATAGTCTGAATATACTGTGCCTGCTTGATATTCATAGATAAGCCCTTTTATACCATATATTATCATATAATCCTACGTTATTTCGTTTATTCCGATATATGTACAGCATAAATCTTTCGGTCACCAAGATATAATATAAATACTATATCCTTATTGTCAATTCAGTATTTGAAGATTATGGCAATCTATGTAATTATAGTAATGTAGCAACATAAAGTTTATCCAATCTTAGGGGAAAGGAGAAATGTCAAATGGATATCAAAAAGTCAGCGGTTGCCGGCACTCTGGAATCCAGTGACTGCATGGTAACAGTTGAGCCTGGCAGGGGGCAGGTCGATCTTGATCTCGACAGCGTAGTCATCCGCCAGTACGGCAGGCAGATCCGCAAAGTGATCTATGATACCCTGAAACGTCTTGACGTCAATGATGTCAAAGTGACCGTTGTAGATAAAGGCGCTCTCGACTGCACCATCAAAGCGAGAGTTGAATGCGCCGTCTACCGCAGCAACGACATCAAGGGCGGTTTACCTTGGGGAGGTGCCATCAGATGAATCCAAACCTGAAAAGACTTCGCAGGAGCATGATGTTCCTGAATTGCCAGAAACCCGGCCTGATCAAGGATCCCTATGTATACGGACCCGATTCGATCATGCTGGATCTTGAGGACGCGGTAGCGGAGCGCGAGAAAGATGCCGCCCGTTATTCGCTCTACCACGCGCTGCAGGAAATCGATTACCGCGGCGTAGAGCGCGTTGTACGTATTAATGGTCTTGACTCCGATCTCTGGGAAGAAGACATCCGCTGCTCCGTAGCAGGCGGCTGCGACGCGATCCGTATTCCCAAGACCGAGACCGCAGAAGATGTCAAGAGAGTTGAAGCTGCCGTTATCGCAGCTGAAAAGGAATTCGGCATCGAAGAAGGACGCACGCTGATCATGGCGGCTCTTGAGTCTGCCAAGGGCGTATTGAACGCTCTCGAGATCTGCGAGGCTTCTCCCCGTCTGTTTGGTATCGCTCTTTCCGGCGGCGACTACACCAAAGATCTTCAGACCTCGATCTCCGGCACAGGCGTCGAGCTCATGGGCGCACGCCAGCACATGATCATTGCGGCACGCGCTGCAGGCAAACAGTGTTTTGACACTGTCTACACGAATCTGAACGACATGGAAGGTTTCCGCAAGGATGTCGAGACCATCCACACGATGGGATTTGACGGAAAGAGTATCATCAATCCCAGACAGATTCCGATCGTGCACGACATCTACACTCCCAAGCCGAAGGAAATCATCTTCGCTGAGAAGGTCGTTCGCGAAATCGACACCAAGAAGGCAATGGGCATCGGCGTCTTCACCGTTGACGGCAAGATGATCGACATCGCTTTCTATGACGGCGCAAAGCGCACTCTCGCGCTCGCCAAAGCATCCGGCGTTTATAAAGGAGAGCTGTAATGTTATTCATTCATAGCGAGCTCTCCTTTGCAGATTGCTCTGCAATCTGTCACCACGCTACTAAGAGCGTAAGGAGATTTGTGATATGAGAAATGCAGTCGGTCGGGAAATTCCCGATGAAATCCTCAGAGCAACGGGGAAAGAGCCCTTTCAGGGCAATAATTATAAAAATGGCGTGCCTTTCAGAAGACAGGCTCCCATTATCCGTCCTGTAATGGACAATCAGCACAGCAAGATGTGCAAGGACATCCGTGAAGCGCTGATCAAGTGCAAAGCACACAGCGGAATGACCGTCAGCTTCCACCATCATTTCCGTGAAGGCGACCTGATCGTCAACATGGTCATGAAGGAGATCCACGACATGGGTCTTAAGAACATCACACTGGCAGCCACTTCCCTGGGCAAGGCTCACGAAGCTCTTGTTCCCATGATCGAAGACGGCACCATCACCCGCATCGAGGCATCCGGTGTCCGCGGCAAGATCGGTGAAGCGATCTCCAACGGCAAACTCAAGGGCCTTGCGATCATGCGCAGCCACGGCGGACGTGTCCGCTCTCTGGTAACGGGTGAGACAAAGGTTGATATCGCATTCATCGGCGCTCCCACATCCGATGATTACGGCAACCTCCGCGGTGTCGGCGGCAAGACCAACTGCGGCGTTCTGAGTTACTCCCACGTCGACGGCGACTGTGCTGAGTATGTAGTAGCGATCACTGACTGCCTGGTACCTTTCCCGAACTTCCCGGCACACATCTCCATGACCAAGGTTGACTGTGTTGTCGTTGTGGATGCCATCGGTATCCCCGAGAAGATCGCTACAGGCGCAGCGAAACCCACTACCGATCAGCGCAAGCTGATGATGGCTGAATACTGCACGCAGGTCGTTGTGAACACTCCTTACTTCAAGGATGGTTTCTCCTATCAGACCGGCGTTGGCGGAGCTTCCATCGCTTCGACCATCTCCCTGACCCGCATCATGAAAGAGCGCAACATCAAGATGGGATTTGGCGTAGGCGGATTGACCAAACCCATGTGCGACCTTCTGGATATGGGCATGGTCCGCGTCCTGATGGATACGCAGGCTTTCGACCTTGACGCAGTCAACAACGTCATCAACCCCGCTCACCACCGCATCACTGCAGGTGCATACGCGAACCCCTTCAACAAGGGCGCGTTCGTCAACAAACTTGATTATGTCATTCTCGCATCCCTTGAGGTTGACGTTCACTTCAACTGCAACGTAGTGGTAGGCTCCGACGGTGTCATCACCGGCGCGCAGGGCGGACATCCTGATACCGCCCAGGGCGCTAAGTGCACCATCGTCATCTGCCCGCTTCTGCAGGGCCGTATCCCCGCGATCTGCTCGGAAGTCACGACCGTAACCACTCCCGGCGAGAGCGTGGACATCGTAGTCACAGACTACGGCGTAGCTGTCAACCCTAACCGTCACGATCTGCTGGAGTGCCTCCGCAAAGCGGACTGCGTACCGCTTAAGACCATCGAAGAGCTGCGCGACATCGCGTATTCCATCGTTGGCGAGCCTGATCCCGTAGAATTCGGCGACCGCATCGTCGGTATCATCGAAGCCCGTGACGGCACCATCATGGACGTTGTCCGTCAGGTCAAGCCTGCCGAATAATTCCATATTGCTTTTTTAAGCTTTTACTGAGGGGAAATGTGTCGGCGCGCGGGTCCGGAATGCCCGCGTGCCGGCGGAATAACTGAAAGGAGATACTCTTTATGAGTAATACTATTGTTGGTATTTTGGGATTGCTGACAATCATTGCGATTGTTGTAACTCTGTTCCAGAGCAAAACACAACCGGCTATCGCTTTCATCGTATGGCCTACGATCCTCGCTCTGATCCTGGTCGTCACCGGCCGTTATTCTTTCGACAATATCGCCGCGATGATCAAAAGCGGATTCGGAAGCACAGGCCCTACAGCGGCTCTGTTCGTCTTCTCGGTTCTATACTTTGGTATAATGACCGATGCGGGTATGTTTGATGTCATCATCGGTAAGCTGATGACCTTCGTCGGAGACAACGTAATCGGTGTCTGCGTCGTAACCTGCATCATCGCTCTGGTCGGCCATCTGGACGGCGGCGGCGCTTCCACATTCTGTATCGTCGTTCCCGCTATGATGCCCGTATTCGACCGCATGCACATGCGCAGAACTTCCATGCTTCGTATCGCGGTCCTGGCAATGGGTGTTCTGAACCTGATGCCTTGGGCAGGCCCCACAATGCGTGCCGCTTCCGTTCTCGGTATTGAGGCAGGCAGCCTGTGGCAGACCATCCTTCCCATCCAGGTTTTCGGTGTTATTCTGGCTCTTGCACATTCTGTACTTACAGGTTTCCAGGAGAAGGCGCGCGGCGCCGGCCTCCACGGCAAACTTGCTGATTTAGAGGGAGAAGTTAAGGTTACCGAGTCTGTTGTCGCTGATGAGAACGACGAGCTCAAGCGCCCCGGACTTTTCATCTTCAACATTGCTCTGACTCTCTGCGTTATCGCAATGCTGATCTGGGACGTATTCCCCAGCTACTATCCTTTCATGATCGGTGTGGCGATCGCACTGTTCGTGAACTACGGCTTTACTGCTAAGATGCACAAGAAGATCATCAACCTGCACGCAGGCCCGGCTCTTATGATGTGCTCCACTCTGATGGGCGCAGCCGTCCTGATGGGTGTTCTTACATCCTCTCTGGGTGCAGACGGCGCTGTTATCTCCGCTAAGACAATGGATCTGCCTGCAGACGCTATTCCTTCTGTAGTCCGCTGCCTTGCTAACATCGTTGCCGGCATCATGCCTGCATCTCTTGGTCAGCACCTGCCTCTGGTTATCGGTATCCTTTCCGTTCCGCTGGCACTGGCATTCGATACAGACTCCTACTTCTATGGCATGCTTCCCGTTGTTATCGGAATCGGCCAGGCATTCGGCGTCGAGGCTCTGCCGATCGCTGTCGCTATGGTTGTCTGCCGTAACTGCGCTACCTTCATCAGCCCCATGGTTCCTGCTACCCTGCTTGGTACAGGTCTCGCGGAGGTCGATATCAAGGACCACATCAAGGCAAGCTTCCTGTATGTATGGGCATTCTCCATCCTCTGCATGCTTGTCGCGGTAGCATTCGGAATTATGCCTCTGTAATAATTCTGCTGCTGCAATAGTGTAAACTCACTAAAGGGACAGTCGCATTAAGCGAAAAGGGTATAATCCTACGCTTGTGCGGCATGTCCCTTTTTTATTACGTTGAATTCGCGGGGATTCACACTGATCCCATCATCCCGTCACAAATTAAAAATGCCGCCCCGGGAAACTGATTCCCGGAGCGGCAGTTCCATATTTTACATCTGTTCATCAAACTTCTTAAGAAGCAGCAGCCACTTAAGCAGGCTCCCGTCCTCGTAGATCGCGCTCAGCGTTCCGCAGTTGTGGCGCTCCCCGTGGACCGCGGCGGCCAGGAGTGCCATGACGCCCAGCCATCCAAGGCTGCCTGCGTCGATTTCGGACAGCGGCATCTTCTCGACATCTACACCTCTGCTCTTTAAGATATCCCTGTAATACTTGAGACCGCACTTCGGATTATTGTGTACAAAGCTGTAGACGGCGTCCTCTATTTTGCTGATAGTCCGGTGCGCATCTTTCTTCTCTTCCAGATCCGGTATATATTTTGTCACTCCTTCAAACATATGCTCCCCTCCTGTAGTTGCCACCCCTGGTTTGTATTTGAGAGTATTATCAGCACTCCTTATACGCAAAAAACTCTTATCTATATTTTATACCAGAATGGCACAGATATCATCTGAAAAAGCACAAAAAAACCTCCTCCGGCGCTGTCATGCGCACAGAGGAGGATCTGAAAAGAATGAGGAAGATTTCTCAGATTTTCATTATTCTTTGCTCTCTCCGAAGCAGATCTTCTGAACGATCGGGGAAAGCGGCTTTCTTATGATCGCAATGACCTTACCCGTGACGAGTGCCGCGAGGATCGTGCCCTCTCTGATGCGGACTCCCGGATCACGGAAGGGGATCAGGTGAAGGAATACGACCGTAAGAATCACGCCGAGCAGGACAACTGCGCAGTCCACGATAGTCTTGACTTTTGTGAAGGGCTGACCAGCTTTCTTGGCGATAGCCATTGTCATGCCCTCCATGGGCATCGGAACGAGATCCACATCCAGATACAGGAAGACGCCGAATGCTACGAACACAATGCCGACGCACTGCATTCCCAGACGTCCGATGTACCCTCCGGGAAAGAGGAAATCTCCTACCATCCATTTCGTGAAGTTGACAAAATATCCAAAGATCGTGGAAAAGACGATCTGGAACAGGTTGACCGGATTGAACTCTTTGCCCAAAAGCAGGATCTGCACAAGGATATAGAAGCAGAATACGATCGTAACACAGGTTCCGGGCTTCATTTTTACGATATCACTGATGACATACGGGAGAGAGTTGACGGGTGAGATTCCCAGGTCGGAATTGGCAGAGAATGCCACTCCCAGCGCCATGAAGAACAAAGCGATACAGTAAAACAGGACACGAATCCCCCACTGGGGCAGTGTGCTTTTTCTCATCAGACTATTCTCCTGTTCTGTTTAAAAGTTCCCGGGGAGACCGCTTAAGAGCAGCGCTCCCCAGGATGTAGGGAAAATTAGAAATGGTTTAGCATTGCTGATTACTCGTCGATACCTGTAGCTTCGATGTTGTTCTCTTTCAGGTAGCTCTTCTGGATCTTTCTGTTTGCGAGAACAATAGCAGGGAAGATCAGCAGAGGCAGGTTGAGGTATCCGAGGATGGTGTAACCTGTGGATACAAGCTTAACGATACCGATCTTGGAAGCAGCTGCGCATGCGAGCAGCAGTACGACTACAAGAAGGCCGTCCTTAAGAGGAGCTTCTTCCGTAGGCTTGCGATAGAGCTTAGAGTATCTTGCAACGGCACCGAAGCTGAATCCTACAGCAGTGGAAAGAACAGCGATGAAAACTGTGATAACATACACGAGCTTCAGGCCGGAGAATCCGAGCGCTGTCAGTGTGCCGTAGAAAGGAAGCGGGTTTGTAGCTGTGTCGAGAACATTGTAGTTCTCAAGTGTGGTAGCGGAAAGGAAGAACAGGCTCAGTACGACGAGCATGCATGCGTTTCCGCAAATACCGATGATGGCGCCGAGTCTTGTGGTCTTGCGATCAGGAAGAGTCGGAGCGATGGAAGAAATGTTGCCGATTACGTTAGCCTGGAAGGAAGCATAGATAACGCCGCTCCAAAGTGCTCCAAGGAAGCTCGGGTTGATTCCTTCAACTGTTCCGGCGCTGATGTTCGCGAGCGCCTGGCCAAGATGAAGCTTGCCTGTGGACGCGCTCATGATGATGATGACTGCGAGAACAGCGATAACAAGATACATCATGTAAGAAGATGCGCGGGCAACGAGCTTAGCACCGTATGCGCAAAGAAGGCCTGCGCAGACGATAACGGCACCTACGCCTACCCAGTAGTTCAGGCCGAACTGGCTGTTGAGCAGGTTTCCGATCGCGCTGAGGGATCCGCCGAGAGCGGTCAGCATAACGATGATGAAGGAGAAGTCAAGAAGATATACGATCCAATCGACTCCCCAGACCTTCTTGGTCCAGTCTGCATAGTTGTAAGTCTTGTAGATTCTTGAAAACTCTGCTGAGCAATAAATGCAGTAGCCGAGCAGGGCCATAGCAAGGATGCTTGCGAGAGTGCCCCAAATACCGTACTTGACCCAGTAAACGAGGATCTGTGTACCGGATGCTACGCCGGGACCAAAGTGTGTGCCCATCCAGACGCATGCCATTCCGATGGCGATTGATAAAGTTGACTGTTTCTTCTCCATTTGTTTCCTCCTTTTGTGTGCTTTTCGCATATCTATCACTGCTTACGGCTTTCCCCAAACCGTAAGCAGCAACATTCTGTAGGTACAAACTCCGCCTATCAGCGAAGAAGCGCGCCGGAGATGACCATCTGCTGAACCTGAGAGCTTCCTTCGTAGATGGAAGTGATGCGGACATCGCGGTACAGACGCTCGATCTCGTACTCCTGAGAGTAACCATAGCCGCCGTGCAGCTGCAGGGACTTATTAACGATCTCAATAGCAGCCTCGGTGGTGAAATATTTTGCCATGGAAGCAGCCTTTGTTGCGTCTTCCTTGTTGTCCATGAGCCATGCTGCGTTGTAGACAAGGTTTCTTGCTGCATTGAGCTTGGTCTCCATATCAGCCATCATGAATGCCAGAGCTTGGTTCTTGCAAAGAGGCTTGCCGAACTGGATACGGTTCTTGGTGTGCTCAACAGCAAGATCAAGAGCTTCCTGAGCGATGCCCAGAGCCATGGAAGCGACGCCGACACGGCCGACATTCAGAGTCTTCATAGCGTTGATGAAGCCCATGTTCTCCTTGCCGAGCAGGCAGTCAGCGGGAACGCGGACATCTTCCAGGATCAGATCGCTGACCGGAACACCGTGCTGGCCCATCTTCTCTTCGTGCTTACCAACGGATACACCGGGAAGATCCTTGGAAACGATGAACGCGCTGATGCCCTTTGTGCCCTTATCCGGATCAGTCTTTGCATAGACGATGTGATAATCCGCGATGGGAGCCATTGTGATGAAGCACTTTACGCCGTTGAGGATGTAGCTGTCGCCGTCCTTAACTGCCTTTGTCTTAAGGGAGCCGGCATCGGAACCTGCGTTGGGCTCAGTCAGAGCAAAGGAAATCTTGGTGCTGCCGTCTGCTACGCCGGGAAGGTATTTCGCCTTCTGCTCTTCTGTTCCGGACAGAAGGATCGGCTGTGTGGACAGGGAGTTAGCAGAAGAAATGAACAGAGTAGCGGTCGCGCACTTCTTCGCGATCTCTTCCATAACACAGACATAGCTGCGCATGTCAAGGCCGAGTCCGCCGTACTCCTCCGGGATCTTCAGACCGTAAAATCCGAGTTCAGCCATCTCCTGAACAACTTCTTCCGGAAATACGTTGGTCTTGTCGATCTCAGCTGCGATCCCTGCCAGGGTGCCTTCTGCAAACTGCTGTGCCATCTCGCGGATGGATTCGTGATCTTCATTGAAAAATGCACTTGCCATAGTTTTGTCCTTTCTTTTTATAAAATTGCCTTTGCATAGTTTCCTGTTGTTCCAACCGCTCGCAGCCCTGCTTCATCCGCAGCGTTTCTCGCGGCGATCTCCTTGAGTTCTCCCAGGCGGACCTTTCCGCTTGCCGTCATCGGGAGCTCCCGGAATGTAAAAATGTATTTCGGAATCTTGAAGTAAGAAAGCCTCGGTTTTAAGAACCGCAGAAGCGCCGCGGCGTCAAAATCCTGTCCGTCTTCTACGACGATGCATGCCGCGATCTCCTCCTGTGTGAACTTGTTGGGAACACCGACGACCTTTACTTCCTTCGTCATTCCGCTCGCGATGATCGCCTTTTCGATCTCTCTGGGAGAAATGTTCTCGCCGGACCGGATGATCATCTCTTTTCTTCTGCCTGTAATGCAGATCTCATCAAACTCGTTAAAGTATCCGATATCACCCGTCTTGAGCCAGCCGTCCTCCGTCATGGTATCCGCTGTCTCCTTGGGCATCTTGTAGTACTCTTTGAAAATATTGAAGCCTGCAAGTTCCAGCTCACCCGGCAGTCCGTATACTCTCTTCTTCGTTCCGTCCGGGTTGACCACAGGATCCGCCGCTGTATCCCAGCCGACGATCTCTCCGGTTACGATATCCCTGACCCTCGCCATCGTATCTTCGTAGAAGGCGCCGCCTGTGACTTCTCCGCTTCTGAGAGGGTTGTCCCAGTCTGAGAAGGATCCGCTCGTTGACGCTTCTGTCATGCCAAAAGAGGGAATCAGGTGCGCCTGCGGGAATCTCCTGCAGATCTCCTTATACTCTTCTGTCGTGATCACGCTTCCGCCGATGATGCCTGAACGAAGTGAACTTCCGTCGTATACTTCGTTTCCTTCCTTGCGGACCAGTGCCAGATACATACTGGGAACACCGAGCATTACCGTGCAGTGATAATCGCTGATGGCCTCCCAGACGCCCTGCGTCCTGAAGGACGGAATGATGTGCATCGTCATACCCACGATCACGCTGCCCGCCAATGCGGTGTTAAGCCCGAATCCGTGGTACATGGAAACAGCCACAACAGTCTTGTCATCTGTGGTCCATCTCATGCACTTCTGTACGTGGAGATTGACGTTTACGATCCCGTAGTGAGTCAGCACAACCGGCTTAGCCTTGGATGTCGTTCCTGAGGTAAAGATGATGCAGGCAGGAGAATCTGAAGAAAGATTTTCCAGATTCCTGCGCATTTCCTGCAGAGGAAGGCGCTTTCTTCCTGATTCAGAAAAACTGTCAGGCTTAAGCCATTTGCCGGCTTCTCTCTCCTCGATATGGAGAAAATGTCTGATCTTAGGCGTTTTCTTACGGATCTGGGGGATCAGCTCGTCAAAAATAGTGCCGCGTGCGCCGGATCCATAGAAAAGTACTTCTACATCCGCCCGGTCGAGCTGGTCTATCATTTCATCCTGACTGTTGGCGGCATTGAGAACGACTACAACAGCTCCGATCTTGTACAGAGCAAGCACGCCCTGTGCAAACGCCGGAGAATTCTGGCTCCAGATGCCGACATGTGTGCCTTTCTGAATGCCATACAGACTCATAAAACGCGCCGCCAGAAGATCCGTCACCTCGTCAAACTCCGACCATGTGCAGCTCCAGTCCCCGAATTCAATTGCGGTCTGCTGTCCTACTCTTGCTGCCGTCTCTTTGAGACAGCCGCCGATTGTCTTTTGAACCAGTTCCATAGGTCGCTCCTCCGGTAAACTTCCGTGACCGGATCCTGCGGGCAGGGGAGCTGCCCGCTTCACCGGGTCTTCTAATTACAGCAGGTCCTTGAAGGTCTCGATCGCAGTTCTGGCCTGCTCGTAGTTAACCATCTGACGGTCTACTTCGATAAGAACGCAAGGGATCTCCGCTTCCGCGCATGCGCGCTTGATCAGAGGATAATCAAATTCCTCGGGATCGCAGAACTTGGTCAGGACGACCAGTACGCCCTTTGCCTTAGCTGCCTTAGCGTCGCTGACGATCTTATCTACGCGCTTTTTCTCTACATCGTAGAGAACACTGCAGTTGTCCATAGCGCAGAACTTGGAAGCGAGACGGTCCAGCGCGGTTTCGCCCTCTGCGGGTGCGTCTGTGCGGTACTGTCTGCTCTCAGCCGCGACGTCGTCGCAGACGATCTGCATGCCGTTGTCGTCCAGGATCTCAAGGAGTCCGGGAGCATCGGCGAGGATACCGCTGGTCATGATGCGGATCTTATCCTCTGCAGGAGCTTCTGCTTCAAGAACTGCCAGCAGTTCGTTCACGAGAGCTGTGTGCTCTTCTTTTCTCATGAAGAAAGCGCTCTTGAAGATATCGCTTCTCTGTGCGCATGTGATCTCGGAATGCGCTGCCAGTGCGGGAACCAGCGCTCTCATTGCCGCATTGTGGGCGTTGTAGACTTCGATAGATTCAGCGAGTTTCTCGTCGTCAAACTTAAGACCGGTCGCCTCTTCAAGGCCCCTGATCACGTACTCATAGCCGGCCTTTGTGAATGTGTGGCCGAAAGCGGGCTTTCTGTTCTGGGGATAGGTCATGGCGATAAAGGGGATGCCCTTAACCGCGTATTTCCAGTTCTGTCCGATAACTTTAAGGGAATCGCACAGGCTGGGGATCACGATTGCGGACGCTCCTTCGTATACGCCCTTGATTCCCAGCTCGACAATGCTCTGCATGATCGTGCAGATAAATGCCGGGAAGTATTTTTTGGCCTCGTTGATCTGAACGTCTGCTCCCCAAACGCCCATGGGAACCATTCCCATGGAATGGATGATCTCTTCGGGTGTATAGACAGGGGCAGTCAGAACTACCTTGCGGCCTTCTGCCAGATATTTGTCCATCAGCTTCCTGGGGTCTGCGACCGCCTCATGGAAGCATGCGAGTAATTCCTGTTTATTCATTTATTCCTCCTTATTCCGGAATGTGCTGTGTAAGTTACGCTGTCAGGCCGCGTTTACGACCGTCAAAATAGCGCTTCCCGCCATCACTTCCGTGCTTCCATAATTTCCATAAGGCCCTGGACGCGGGTGTCATACTGCGCCTCAGAGAAGTTGCGGGGATCTGCCTGGTCGCCGTCGAAGCTTGCTACAGGGATGTCGCACTCTTCGCCGATCTGGCGGCTCATCTCATACATGAATCCGCTCCAAAGCTTGCAGCTGCGGTTGGTGTGGACCAGAAGGCCTTCGACCTTGTTGTTCTTGCAGAGCGTGACGCGCTTGTCGCGTGCGTACTCGAGGTTGATGGCGTTCGGCACCTTGCAGTATGCGCGGCACATATCGTCGAAGTCGTCATAAATGAATCCGAAAGCGTCGGCGTAGATGGTGGTGACCATGTTGATGCCTCTGCTCTTAAGTCCTGTGGATGTCACGCGAAGCCAGGGCCAGCATGCGATGCCTTCGAACATGATCCTGTACTTCTCTTCCGTACGGAATGTGCTGACGCCCTTCTCGTGGTTCTCTTCGTACTCCTGATACAGCTTCTCCATAGCTTCCGCCGCCTCAAGTTTGCCGCGGGCGGTGACCATGACTGCCATGTGGTTGAGCAAGTCGAAGCCGTTGAAAGGTGAGGGCTCATAGTGAGCGCAAGCGGTAGCCTTGAGCCATGCACGGCTGGTTCTTCCGCTGATCTCTCTGACTTCGTTGTACTTCTCCTCGCTCCACTTCTTGCCGGTCAGTTCCTCGAGCTGCTTGATGGCTGCGCGGAACTGGTCGCGGACATAAGCGACTTCAGCGTCGGATACTTCGTAGTCAGGGTTAAAGGGGATATCGATCATGATCATGGGGATATTGAGTTCCTTAGCCAGGTTCTCATACCACTTGATCATGCAGTTGCAGATATTATTACAACAGAGAAGGAAATCGGGCTGGGGCATATCCTGCTCCGGCGCGCTCTTAACCTTGGCATAGGCAAGGCTGATCCTTGCGTACGCGCAGATGTCGTTGGAATATCCGTCTGCTTCACTGATGTTGCACATGCGCTCGCCGGCGCCGCGGGCCGCGATACCTGCCGCCTGGTTCTCGGGGTAAACTACTGCCAGGCCGAGGGTCTCGGGAATTTCCACGGGGAAGTTGCTGGAGCACCAGCCTACCATTTCACCGCGTTCCTTGGCAGCCTGTGCGGAAGAATATGCTTCTGCCGCGATCTTGCCAAGTCTTGCCTTCGCTGAATTCGGATCCAGCGGCGGACGTTTTTTCTTAACTTCTTCTGCCATGTCGATCGATCCTTTCTATTATTTTTTCACTTGTTTCTGGTATGCATAAAGCGCTGCGCCGATCGCTCCGAACAGCTGGGCCTGTGGAGAGAACAGTATGGGCTGCCCGATGCTGCGGGATAGCGCGTTTCTGACGCCTGCGTTCTGCGCAACGCCTCCGCTCATACAGACATCCGGAACAATATTGATTCTCTTGGCCAGATTTCCCACACGGACTGCTACGCTGCTGCAGATTCCCGCGATCAGGTCCTCCATCTCCACGCCGTTGGCGAGCTGGCTGATCACTTCGCTCTCCGCGAATACCGTGCAGGTACTGGAGATCTGGGCCGGGTTTACGGATTTTTCGCAGTACTGCGCGAATTCATCCACCGGCACGACCAGAATGTTGGCCATGACGTCCAGAAACCGCCCTGTACCGGCCGCGCACTTGTCGTTCATGAGGAAGTTGTTCATGCGGCCCTTTTCATCCAGGGAGATCACTTTGGCGTCCTGTCCGCCGATATCGATGATCGTGCGGACTGTGGGGAAAGTATGGTGCGCGCCGAGTCCGTGGCA
>DJXS01000013.1:0-1098 GCA_002448395.1 Lachnospiraceae bacterium UBA6998
AGGCCCAGAGCGGCAACCAGCCGGATATCATTACGGTCAGCCACGAGAAGCCGAACAGCATCGGTGTCGGCGAGATCCGGAGGATGCGCGCGGATCTGCAGATCAAGCCTTATTCCAATGCGAGGAAGGTTTATATTGTTCCCGACGCAGAGAAATTGACGATTCCCGCGCAGAATGCGCTGCTCAAGACGCTTGAGGAGCCGCCGGAGTATGCGGTCATTATTTTGATAGCGAACGGGCTGTCCGCTTTTTTGCCGACGATACTGAGCCGGTGCGTTGTGCTGCAGACCCGGGCTGTGGAGGAGGCGCAGATTGCGCGTTTTCTGCAGCGTGAGAAGGAGCTGCCGGAGGATCAGGCGATGATCCTGGCGCGATTTGCGGGCGGAAATCCCGGGCAGGCGCTTCTTCTGACGGATGACAAGGAATTTCTTGAGCTGCGGGACAAGACGGTGGACTTCCTCGCGCACCTGAGCCGGGCTGATGCAGTGCGGATCAGCGAGTTTGCGTCGGATATAGACGCGGGACGGCGGGACGAGGTGCTGAGCTTTGTCCTGATGTGGTTCAGGGACGTTCTGCTTTATCATAGTACGCAAAACAGTGAGAACTTGATTTTTCAGGAGGACATACAGTATATTATAGAAGCCGCAGGTATGCTCGGATATGAGCGGCTCGGCAGGATCCTTGACGAGATCGACACGGCGTCTCGCCGCCTCAGGTCTAATGTGGCGGCGGATGCGGTTTTTGAGATCATGTTTCTGAAGATCCGGCAGCAGTACCGCAGACGCGCCTGACCGCGGCACTTATGTACTTGACAAAGAAGTTAAACAGGAAAAGGCTACGAATGGATACCATAAAATATACAGAAATCAAAGCAGAAAGCACCAGAGTCGAGATCCACGGGGATGATGTGGATGTAATCGATGTCGCGAGGGCGGAAGTTCGCAAGGTCGAGATCGTGGCGGCTGCCCAGGCGGAAGCGATTGCAATGAAGGAGGCCGAGGAAGCCGCAGCTGACGAGGAGCCGGTCTCTGAAGAAGAACTCATTTCAGAAGGCGAGCCCGCAGAAGAAGGCCCCGCGGCGGCAATCGAGGAGTCCGC
>DJXS01000013.1:1198-16361 GCA_002448395.1 Lachnospiraceae bacterium UBA6998
GGCGGCAATCGAGGAGTCCGCGGCGTCAGATGAGGAGCCTGTAATCGAGGAAGAATCCCCGGAAGAAGAACCCGCAGAAGATAAAAGCGAGAATGTGATACCCGCTGTGGACAGCGACGAAACGGTGCACGTGATCGGCGTGCGGTTCAGGACTGCAGGCAAGGTTTACTTTTTTGACCCGGGCGAGTGGGAAGTCAGACATGGATGCCACGTCATCGTCGAGACGGCACGCGGCATCGAGTACGGCACTGTGGTCGGCCTGCCCATGGACGTCAAGGCGAGCAAGGTGACCCAGCCCCTCAAGGAAGTTATCCGCGTCGCTACTTTCGAGGATAATGAGATCGAACGCCGCAACCGGGCCAAGGAGAAAGAGGCTTACCGCATTTGCCAGGAGAAGATCCAGGCCCACGGCCTTGATATGAAGCTTATCAATGCTGAGTATACTTTCGACAACAGCAAGGTATTGTTCTACTTTACGGCGGACGGAAGGGTGGATTTCCGCGATCTGGTCAAGGATCTCGCCGGCGTTTTCCGCACCCGCATCGAGCTGCGCCAGATCGGCGTCCGCGACGAGACCAAGATCCTGGGCGGATACGGCATCTGCGGCAGACCTCTGTGCTGCCACACCTGGATGAGCGACTTCATCCCGGTCTCCATCAAGATGGCCAAAGAGCAAAACCTCTCGCTCAATCCCGGCAAGATCTCCGGTGTGTGCGGCCGTCTGATGTGCTGCCTCAAGAATGAGGCGGACACCTACGAGGAGCTGAACCGGAACCTTCCCAAGGTCGGGGACGAAGTGCAGGGAAATGACGGCCTCAGCGGCCAGGTGGAGAGCGTGAATGTGCTCCGCCAGACAGTCCGTATTCTTGTGGAAGTGGACGACGAGAAGGAATTCCACGAATATCACGTGAAAGACCTTACCATCCTGCGCAGAAGGCGCAGAGGCGGCAATCGCACCCGCAAGGACAACGCGATGGATACCAGGGAAGCGCAGGAGCTCGAGAAACTCGAGAACCAGGAGCGCCAGGAGACCCGCGGCGATAACAAGAACCGCGGCAATAAGAACAATAAACCGAACCGGAACAAGAACCGCCGCAGACAGGAGAACAAGGGTGAATAATAATGCTGATGCATTAATGCACAGTGACGACAGGATCCCGGAATCGCAGTTGGTGCATCCCGGAGAGAAAGTCGACGACCTCCAGCGCAGCGGACTGAGGATCATTCAGGATCCGGCGAGATTCTGTTTTGGCATGGATGCGGTGCTTCTGACCGGATTCATCCAGGAAGGGATCGGCGGGCGCTCCATGGCGCGCGAGGATATGCTGGATCTGGGTACCGGCACGGGGATCATCCCGCTGCTGATGTCGGCGAAATCAGACCTGCGGACGCTGACAGGGCTGGAGATCCAGCCGGACAGCGCCGACATGGCGAGGAGGAGTGTGGAACTCAACGGGATATCGGACAGAGTCAGGATCCTGCAGGGAGATATCAGGGAGGCAGATACGCTTTTTGCGACTGCCTCTTTTGGCGTTGTGACATGCAATCCGCCCTATATGATCGGCGGGCACGGCCTTCAGAATCCGGACAGCCCCAAGGCGATCGCGAGACACGAGATCCTGTGCGATTTTGACGACGTGGCGAGAGCCGCGGAGAAGCTGCTCAAAACGAACGGTCACTTCTTCCTCGTGCACCGGCCCTTCCGGCTCGCCGAGATCATGACAACCCTTCGGGACCACGGCCTTGAGCCCAAGCGGATGCGCCTTGTCTACCCTTTCGTCGACAGGGAGCCCAACATGGTCCTTCTTGACTGCGTGCGCGGCGGCAGGCCCCGCCTGAAAGTGGAGAAGCCGCTGATCGTCTACAAAGAGACCGGCAAGTATACGGATGAGATCTACGAGGTCTACGGCTACTAGAACACAGGAGCAAAACAGTGAAAGAGACGGATAAATCCCTATTCATGAACAACGAAGCGGAATCGGAAACCCGCAATAATGTGGAATCGGAAACCCGCACCTACGCGGAGCCGGACGCCCGCACCTACGCGGAACCCGGAACCCTCTACCTCTGCGCCACGCCGATCGGCAACCTGGGAGACATCACGGAGCGCGTTCTGCGCACCCTGGAGTCGGTGGACCTGATCGCGGCGGAAGATACCCGCAACACACTGCGGCTGCTCAATCACTTCGGGATCAAAAAGCCGCTCACCAGTTATCACGAGTATAATAAGTACACAAAGGCCGAAGAACTTATCACCAAACTGCATCGAGGCGCCAGCATAGCGGTCGTGACGGACGCAGGAACGCCCGCCATTTCCGATCCGGGCGAAGTGATCGCAGCCATGTGCCTCGAGCAGGGGATCAGGGTGACTTCACTGCCCGGCGCCTGCGCTTTGATCACAGCGCTGACCATGTCCGGAATGCCTGCCAGAAGGTTCTGTTTTGAGGGATTTCTGCCGGCGGACAAGAAGGAGAGGCGCTATATTTTGGCACAGCTGCAGAGAGAGGAGCGCACGACGATCCTCTACGAGGCGCCCCACCACCTGAGGGGGACTCTGCAGGAACTGTACGATAACCTCGGGGACCGTCGGATCACCCTGTGCCGTGAGCTGACCAAGAAGTTCGAGGAGGCACTACCCATGACTCTGGCTTCCGCGATCGTGTATTACGGAGAGAATGAGCCGAGGGGCGAGTATGTCCTGGTGCTGGCCGGGGCCGACCGGGCAGCGCTGGAGGAGGAGAAGCGCAGGAACTTCGAGGAAATGACCTTGGAAGAGCATATGGCCCTGTACACAGATCAGGGGCTCAGCCGCAAGGAAGCGATGAAAAAAGTCGCGGCAGACAGAGGAGTGTCTAAAAGGGACATTTACAGAGAACTGATGGACCAGTGAGTACGAAAAAGTGTATGTCCGAGTTCTAAAAGAACGAAAAGCGGTGAACATTCTTTGAACTCAATTGACATATTTTACAGAAGTGTTACATTTAATTTAGAAAAATAGGCTTACTATTGTTATCAGGAGACAGTCCGATAATGCTTAATGGAACAGAGATTCCGGCTACCGCAGATCTTGAGGCAGCGGTCAGACACAACAGATACGTGCAAAGATTCAGGGCGACAGTGAGGAGTACATTCCTGTCGCTGGTTGTTGTGGCGGCGGCAGCTGTTCTGGTGGCAGTTCTCCTGCTTCCGATCCTCAGGATCTACGGGAAATCGATGAGAGGAACGCTTGACAGCGGAGACATCGTGGTCTCGGTCAAGACTTCCAATATGAAAACGGGTGACATTATCGCCTTTTATTACAACAACAACATCCTGGTCAAGAGGATGATCGCGAATCCGGGAGACATGGTGGACATCGACCAGGAAGGAAACGTTTACGTAAACGACGTGAAACTGGACGAGCCATATCTGGACGATAAGGCTTACGGCGAGACGAACATTGAGCTGCCTTATCAGGTCCCGGAGGGAAAGGTCTTCGTGATGGGAGACAACCGGTCGGCTTCCATTGACTCGCGCAATACGTCGATCGGATGTGTATCAGAAGAACAGATAGTGGGCAAAATAGTGTTCAGGGTATGGCCCTTAGCACAGATCGGATCCATTCATTAGGAGCGGCGGAAGAGTATTAACAGTTAAGGTAAGACACAAGCAGTCTAGGCATGCAACCAGAGGCAACTCATGAACTTTATCGATAAAATGGTCGAAAAATTCATAGAGATTCACAGAAGAATGAGGCGCTGGAGACGCGTCTTATTCGTGCTGTCCGCGGTTACGGTATTTGCGGTGACCTACGCCCTGATCCTGCCTGCTATTACCATGGACCGCGATACGGCGGAGGAACAGCCGGGTATTGAAGCGGCCGCAGCGAATCTTCCAGATGTCAGCGGCGAGGAGAATGACGGCGGAGGAGCCGCCGGTTCGGATGAATCCGGTGAGAGCCCGGAGGATGCGCCCGATGAAGGCAGCCAGACAGACACCGGAGCCGCCGGACAGACAGATGGCGGCCAAACAGACGACGGCCGGACAGACGCCGGAGACACTGGAGGCACAGATGCCGCGGGCGAGGGCCGGTCAGAAGGTTCAAATGCCGGCTGGTCAGAAGGCCAGAGCACTGACCGGATAGAAGGCACGGATACCGCCGCAACGGATAGAGATGCTTCTCAGTCAGGTGCCACGACAGATGCCGAAACCGAGACAGCCGCCGCCATCGAGCTGATCACAGAGGATACCAAGCTTGTTTTTGAAGGCAAGGACTATTATGTCTGCGCCGAATTCGGAGCGCCCGCCAGACTGCCTGTGGGCGTGGTTCTTGATGTCAGGGAGATCACGGAAGAGAAATATCCTGAAGAGTACGAAGAATACTACAAACAGGCCCTGACCAAGATGCAGGACGAATACGATGAGAATACGAAGCTGTCTTTTGCCAGGTTCTACGACATCGCATTCAAATATGAGGGCAAAGAGATCGAGCCCGCCGGCGAGGTGAAGGTTCGCATTGAATATAAGAAAGCGCTTGAGATCCCCAAAGAGACGACTGTGGACGCGATCCATTTCGAGGATGTGGGGGACCAGGAGGATAAAAAGCCGGAGGAGATGAACTCCAAGGTCCTTGAAACCGAGATCGAGACCAAAGAGACCAAAGAGACCAAGGCCAAAGAGAACGAAATTGAGGCCATCGAGTTCAAGTCGGAACAGTTCTCCGTCTACGGTATCGTGGGAACAGAATCGATCACGACGACGATCCTGACCGCGGACGGCAGCACATATGAGATCACGGTGACTTTTGACCCCGAAGCAGGGGTGGGAAGCGATGCAAGTCTGCAGGTAAGAGAGCTGACACAGGAGGATGGGGAGTACGATTCCCTTGTGGAGCAGACTGCCTCCATGATAGACAGCGCCAGGAGTGACCTGAGCTATATCAAACTGCTGGATATCGGAATCGTTGACGAAAATGGTCAAAAAATCGTGCCCGGCAGTCCTGTTGACGTACAGATCAAACTTCTCGATCGGGAAGAACTGGGAGAGAATACGAAGATCGTGCACTTTGCAGAGGATGCAAAGGGGAACGTGACAGAGCCGGAAGTTCTGGACGGAACCATAGAGGGAGACACAGTCAGCTTTGAGACGACAGGCTTCTCGGCCTATGCGATCGTGGACGGACCGAGGCCGGTTCCGATGGGATGGCACAAAATAGGATCCATTGAGGAACTGATCGAACGCGGCAGAAACGGACTCTACATCGGTCATACCAGCGGATACTATTTCCGCAATACTATTGATCCCAAAGACAACCGGCGCGGTATTACAAAGACAAAGCCGGCGGAGGGTTCTCCCCCTCCCGAGGCTGTAAAATACTACTTTGAGCAGGTTGAGGGAAGCAGCAATAAGATCTACGCATACTGCTTTGCCGATGACGGTGTGACCAAGCAGTATGTCTACAATAATAATGACAAGAACCTCTCCTTTACGGATGAGGCAAATAAAACTGCTTTTACAGTCTCGCTTAACGGCAATGGATTCCAGTTTAATAACGGCGCCTGGTATTGGAACATGCAGGGCGGTGTAAACGGAAGCAGATTCTGCTCCTGGAACACTGCAGGCGACGCCAACAACTACATGAATCTGTGGTATCAGTCGGATATCCCGGAGGATCCCTATGATCTCCATGGAACCAGCTATGGCCTGATGAACTGGAACGGAGGCGTCGCGGGAAAAGCGCTCATGGGAAGCGAAACAGGCAGTAACCTGGTCGCCAAATCCCTCACGACGATGAGCACGACAAACGACAAGAAGCACTTGTTTGTTCCCAATGACAGTGAGATCTCCATGTGGACCTTCCAATGGGCTGAGGAGGATAAATACTATCTGACCACAGTCGTGGATGGCAGCACGAAGTATCTGCGGATGGACGGAGACGGGCTTTCCCTTGTGTCGGAGCCGGATGAGAGCTGCAAGATCCAGGTCGTGCCCGGCACCGGTACGAGACTCGGCCAGCTTTGCCTGAAATCCGGAAGTACGACTCTGACCTACAGCGGATCGATCGAGGAAGGTTTTACGGTGAACGGCAGTGCGGGCAGTGAATGGCTGTACCTTGTCGATCTGTCTGAACTCACGTCAGAATATTTCATGACTTATACCGCTGAAAAGGTCAGTGTTTCAGACCCGGCGGTCACAACCGGCTCCAAGGTCCTCGTTTACACGAGAGCCTGGAATGAGGAGACCCTCACCTACGACTACTATGCGATCAGCTCAGACGGCAAAGTTGTGCCGGTCTACGACACCGGCGATACGATCGAGTGGGTAAGCGGCCAGATCAATACTTTGCTGTGGAATTTCGTGGAGTACAACTGGGAAGGGACGGATCAACCGAACTTCTACTATGAGCTGTACAACCAGTACTCGGAGAAGTATCTCGCGCCTCAGATCACGGACGGCCAGATCCTGTCAGATAATACGATCGGTATCAATATGAGCGGCAGAAAGGACGGTAAGTACTACTCGCCTATAGTCGCATGGGATGATGACCACTACGCGTTCGCAGGCCTTAAAGTGGAGAACGGCCAGATCGTTTCCTGCCCCGGGTCAGAGGCGATGGATTTCTATTTTGCCATCATGCAGGACCTGAACATAGATGATACGGTTCATACGGTAGAAACGGTCGATAATGATCAGTATGGCATTACCATGAAGATCATCAACAAAGGGACGCGCGAGGAGATGAGCGCGATCCTCGGCAACAACGAGGGCGGCGCCGGAAGAGTTCTGCATCAGGGCCTTCTGGCTACAAAACTGGAAGATGACGGATACCCGATCACAGAGGCGGATCGTTCCCTCGGGGAGCTTTACGCAGGGGAGAGTTATGCCAACCACCTCTTCATCCAGAGCATATACGATGAGTCAGGATATTTCGAGTATGACAGCACGCAGAACTTCGCGAGCCTGAGGGGGCAGTCGGGCGGAGACTTTACAGTTTACAAGGAACTGGGAACTCACGATGACAGAAGTTCGAACACTCTCAAGCACGGTCAGTTCTTCCCCTTCAATGATCTGAAGGCGGGTTCATTCTCTTCATTGAACCCCAAGAACATATATACCTTTGACGAGGCCTCTTATGAGCGGCTGCTTCCGGACAGTGATCCGAGAAAATATGAGAACCTGTATACGGTTAATCACGACGGTAAAACGCCGGATTACTATTTTGCCATGGAGACCGAAGCCAGCTTCACCCAGACCCCGAACGGACTGGACGACTGGGGCCATGACATCATCTTCGAGTTCACCGGAGACGATGACTTCTGGCTCTATGTGGACGGCGAGCTGGTCATCGACCTGGGCGGAATCCACAGTTCCGTTCCGGGCAGCGTCAACTTCCGCACCGGAGATGTGAGGGTCAACGGAGTACCGACAACCCTCAGAGATCTTTTCTACAACAACTTCATTAAGCGGGGAGGCAGTCCGGCTGATGCCCAGGCCTACGTCGACAGCAAATTCGTGGCAAGAGAAATCGGCGGACGGACATGCTATGTTTTCAAGGACTACAGCACCCACACCATGAAGACCTTCTACATGGAGCGAGGCGCGGGCGCTTCGAACCTGCGGATGAGATTCAACCTTGCGTCCGTGAAGAAAGATACAGTCGAACTTGCCAAAAAATTGTCGGGTCCTCAGGATTCCATCATGGCGGAGTTCGCATATCAGATCATTTATAAAGATGACGCCGGAAATATCGATTACCTGAACAATGCCGGGGAAAAGAAATACGTCACCTATAAAGACTCCATCAATCCCGTGAAGTACAAACCTTCGCTTGAGATCGACGGAATAACTTACAGGGACGTCTTCTTCCTTAAGCCCGGTGAAGCGGCAGAGATCACTTTCCCTGACGAAATGTCTGAATACAGGATCGTCGAATGCGGCGTCAACACCGATGTTTTCCAAAAGGTCTCTGTAAATGAAGCGGAGATCACAGGAACCTCAGGGGCAGGATACGCGGATAACAGGAAGGACTTCGGAATCGATTTTGACAGCACGAATGACCGCGCGAAGGTTAATTACGACAACGAAGTGAATCCGGACGCGCTGCGGTCCCTGACAATCCAGAAACAGCTCTACAGAGAAAACGGAGAGACGCGGATCCCGTATTCCGAGGATCCAAAGGCGACTTTCGATTTCACGCTGTACCTCGCTGCGGAGTATGACGAGAATCCGGACGAATCGACTGCCAATATGCAGACCTATTATGTAAAGGATCCGGACGGAAACTACTGCATTTGGAACAAGGACCAGAAGAAATTCCAATCTCTCGGAAAGACCAATTTCGACAATCTTACGGAGGAGGAGAAAAAGGCAGCGGGCTTTACAACCTCCATTTACGGAGCAGTTTCGAAGATCCCGGTGGATCACACGGTTGAAGTCCGCAATATTTTGGCAGGGACACAGTTCAAAGCAGTGGAACCCCCTGCGAAGATCCCGGACGGATATTCCTTCCAGAGATATGTGCTGAACGGCGAAGATTTACCTTATCCTGCAGAGCAGGGCGCTTCGGGAATCATTGATACAAGCGGCGATTCAAAGGTAATTGTTCGAAACCTCAAGGGTTACGGCCTGAGAATGAACAAGACCTGGTCCGACGCGGAGTATATGGCGGAGAGAGAGCCGACTTACTTTGCCGTATTTATTGACACCGGCGGTACACCCAGTCTGGTGGCAGGCACCGTGAAGCAGCTCGCTTACGCGGCGAACCCCCAGACGCTATACTGGTACTTCCTGAGACTTCAGCCCGGAACTGACTTCGAACAGTACGTGATCCGGGAGGTCTTAATATCGGGAGGAACTCCTGCGGTCGACGAAGAAGGCAATGTCACCAATGCCGAATCGCTCACGATCGAGCCGCTTCCTCACGGAACGGAGTTCAGTATAAGCGGCAAGCAGAAGGGCGAGACAGAGGCGTCGGAATTTAAATACACCGTGCTCTATGATGAGCCGGGGCAGCAGGACAACGTCCGGGTACAGGATGTGACGAACAACAGACCCGGTATCATCCTGAAGAAAGCGCAGTGGAATGCTGCGGCTCCACTCGCAGGCGCAGAGTTTACACTCACGGACGACGACGGAAATCTGATCGGAACCTTTACTTCGGATGAAGACGGACTGATCACTGTCGCTTTCCTTCGCGACGATGTTCCGTATACCCTTACGGAGACCCATGCGCCGCAAGGCTGGTACGGCCTGCAGGCACCGCTGACGATCACGCTCAGCGACCACAACATAAGCGTGGCAGAGAGCGAAATGTCGGATTACTACATCATCGACAACCTGTCGGCGACGCCGAGCCTTACGATCAAAGACAGGCCATACGCTTTCCGGGCGGTCAAGAAAGACGCCGACACACTAGGGCCTCTTAAAGGCGTGAAATTCGCGCTTCACAAACAGGTGGAAGTCGACGGCGTGATCACGATCGACCTCAACCCGATGCCGGGCTACGAGAGCCTGAGCACTGACAGTGATGGTCTGATCCCCAAGATCGACAATACTTTGCCGGCGGGTACTTACGAGCTGCGCGAGAAGTCGAGACTCAAGGGGTACGACATGATCTCCGGCTATATCCGGTTCACCGTCAGTGATGCCGGAGCGATCACACTGGTCGGAACGGACCAGCAGCCGATCCCGGAAGAAGCGTCGCTGACCGGGCCCACCGAGCAGCCGGATGGCAGCCTGTCCTATGAGATGACGATCGTCAATCACAGATTTGCCGACATCACGCTCAACAAAGTGGACAACAACCAGATGCCGCTTAACGGGGCAACCTTCAAATTATGCAAGTATGAGACCTCCTGGGAGGTCGTAGAAGGATACGAAAACATAGATATGGCCGAAAGCGCGACAGCGAGACTTGCTGATCTGCCTATCGGCTGGTATCGGCTGACAGAGACCAGTGCACCCGCCGGATATATTATCCGGGATAATCAAGTGTATTTCACAATTGCATTTGACCAGCGGGGTAATGTCACAGTCACGCTGACTGACGAGACGGGAGCAGGCCCCGGTACAAATCCGGACGCTTCTGTGAGCGGCACCGCGATCACCGTCAGGAATACGCCGGGAGCACCCCTTCCCAATACCGGAGGATCCGGCACACTACCTTATACATTCGGCGGCATTATGCTGATCATCGCAGCCGCCTTAATGTACAGCTTCAAAATGAGGCGCACGGGAAAGGAGGAAAAATGACAGCCTCTGATCTCGACAAAAAGAAACAGACAACAAACACAGAGTCCTTCAAGGGACAGATTCATGAAAGGGAGAAACGATCATGAAGAGAGTTAGAAAGATTGCGGCATTAGTACTCGCAGCTGTTATGGTGATGGCTATGGGAATTACGGCGTTTGCGGCTAATGACGGAAGCATTATCGTAACGAATGCGACTGCAGGTCAGACCTATAAAGCATATAAGATTTTCACTGCTTCTCCGTCTAACCCCGACGACGTAACCAGCGATATCATTTACACAGCCACACCTGCGCAGACGGAAATCACTGGATTTGGTACATATTTTGACAAAGCGCTCGACCAGGATGGAAATTATTCCATCACGAAAAAAGCCGGCGCGAACGACGAGGAACTGATTCAGTGGGTCAAGAATAATTTTGAAAGCCTCAAACAGGGTGACGCGATTGATGGCACATGGACGGATAATGATACTTATACGTTCAGCGGCCTGGAATATGGTTACTACTACATCACTTCGAGCCTTGGCACAGTGGTTACAATTGACACAGCCGGCAAGAATGTCGAAGTCGTTGATAAGAACGAATCCACTCCCACAGGCCCCGAGAAAAAGATCACTGCTGAGGACAGTGCTATTGACTCTAGCCTTGACCAGAGCGGTATTAGCGTGGCCAATAATGACACTTCTGTCGGATCAACTGAAACCTTCACCGTAACTTTCAATGCTACGAACTGGGTAAAATCTGAAGATGGCCAGACTCCGGAGTCCGGTACTGCAGGTACTAAGATCACAGAGTGGAATTTCACAGATACACCCGAAGGGCTCGATATCGATGCAAGTACTGTAAAGATTTATGTCAACGGAACGGATACCGCGCATGACGTCACAAACACCGTCACTGATATTGCAGTCAGTGCAGCAGGCGTTCTGACATTCACTATTCCCTGGGTGGATGGACAAGGAAAACACCTTTATCCTGCAGAGACTCCCGGAAGTGAGCTTATCCCCGTGACTATTGTTTACGATGCAAAGATCACTGCGGATGCCGCAACTGCTGTGGCCCCCAACGGAGTCGTGATCAAATACAATGACAATACCCAGGTGGGACAAGAGGCTGTTACCGACACCTATACCTATAAGTTCAAGCTTGAGAAGAAAGATGAGAAGGGCAATGCACTTGAGGGAGCCCAGTTCGAGCTCTACTTCGGATCGGATACAAGCAATTCCGAGAATGCTCTGAAATTCGTACAGGTGGAAGACGGAGTTTATCGCTATGATCCTACAGGAACAGTGACACGCATTAGTCCTACCGGAACTGATGCGACAGCCAAGATCATCGGTCTTGACAATGCCAGCTACACGCTCAAGGAAGTTGTTGTTCCTAAAGGATACAACAAGGCTGCAGATCAAGCAGTTTCCGGACTGAGCAGAGTCGATGCAGAGGAGACAAGCATCACTAAGGTTACGATCACAAACCTTAAGGGCGCAGAACTTCCCAGCACCGGCGGCATGGGCACCACAATCTTCTACGTGGTCGGCGCGGTCCTCGTGATCGGAGCAGGCGTAGTCCTCATCGCGCGCCGCCGCATGAACTCTGAAAGATAAGATCGTGTAACACTCACCTTTAGGGACTCTGAGAAAAAGAACATGTAACACACAGCCGCCATAGGATCAAGAATGAATTCTACCGATAACCAGTACCAAAACAGAACAGCCGAAACCGGCTCCCTCACCGGAGCCGGTCTCGGAGCCGCAAAGAGGGGCGAAGGCCGCAGTGAAGGTCTTCGTGGCGGCCGGATCACGGACCGGCTGTTCACGATCATCCTTGTCGGCATTATGATGGCGGGGATCGGTCTTTTGGCATATCCGTCTCTGGCGGATTACTGGAATTCCTTCCATCAGTCCCGGGCTGTGATGACTTACGCCGAGCATGTGGCGGACATGCAGACGGATGAGTACGAACGGTTTCTGAACAGTGCCCATGAATACAACTCGGCGCTGGCAGAGACCGGCATCAAATGGGGCCTGACTGATGAGGAAAAGACAACCTATAATGAAGAGCTCAATATCGACGGCTCGGGCATTATGGGCTATATCAAAATACAGAAGATCCAGGTAACCCTCCCCCTTTACCACGGTACGGACGAGGGGGTCCTGCAGACATCCATCGGACATCTGGAGGGCTCATCGCTGCCGGTGGGCGGAGAGGGCACCCACTGCCTGCTTTCCGGGCACAGGGGACTTCCCTCGGCGAGGCTTTTTACAGACCTCGATCAACTCAGGGAAGGAGACACCTTCACGATGACGGTCCTCAATGAGACCCTCACCTACGAGGTGGACCATATCTGGATCGTAGAGCCGGAGGATCTCTCGCACCTCCAGATTGAAGAAGGCAAGGATCTGTGCACCCTGATCACATGCACGCCTTACGGCATCAACACCCACAGGCTTCTGGTCCGGGGACACAGGATTGAAAACGCCGACGGCGGAGCCATGGTCACGGCGGACGCGATCCAGATCCGGCCGATCTTCATTGCACCGTTCCTGGCGATCCCCATTCTGATCATCCTTCTCATTTGGGTGCTGGTCACCACAAGCGTGAACAGAAGGTGGAACAGAGACCGCAAGAGAGAGTACCTCAGAAGTCATAATCTCAGGGAGGCGGAACTTGAGATCCGGGACAAAGATCTGGTCCTGGAAGCAGTCAGGGCTCTTATGGAAAAAAAGAAATGAGCCTGCGGAAAGGCAATAACTTCGCGGAATAGCAATAAACCGCGGAAAGGGCAGTTTATGAAGCGCAGCAGTAAACTTCAAAAGAATACTGTATGGAGAGCGGCGGCACTGGTCATGTGCCTGGCGCTCTTCCTTGCGTGGACTGCGCCCATCTCTGCCGCCGCATCGGACCGGGAGGAATTCCCGGACACCGAAAGGCCCGGTTCCATCACTGCGACTTTCACCTATTTTGATAAGGATTCGGGCAAGACACTGCCGGTTTCCGGCGGCAATTCTGTCGGCCTCTTCAAAGTAGCAGAAGTAGTCATCGACAACGGCTTCCGCTTTGTCGTTGATCCGCGATTCGCCTCTGTCGGCGAGCTCCCGGCGACGTCCGAAGAACTCGACAGAGCTAACGTAGAACTTGCCGCTGAAATGGCCAAAATAGCGGAAAATCTGGAGTTTGACATCCCGCCCGTCGAAATGGACTCCAGCGGAACAGTCAAGTTCACTAATCTGGAGGTCGGCCTATACCTCGTCATGCAGGCTAAGCAGGGCACCGGCGACAATCAATATGTGATCGCGCCTTTCCTGATCTCGATCCCTTATAAGAACCCCGACGGAACCTGGCTCTACGACGTAAACGCCCAGTCCAAACCGATCGGAATAGCCTGGATTCCTCCGGAGTCTCCCGACGAGCCTTCCAAGCCCGGGAAGCTCCCGCAGACAGGCCAGCTCTGGTGGCCTGTGCTCGCGCTCGGCGCGGCAGGAGCGGCGTTTATCATTGCCGGAGTTGCTGTCAGGAACCGGTAAGACTATGAAAGCGTTTGATTTTGACAATACACTTTATCGCGGAGAGAGCTCTCTGGACTTCTCGCTTTATATGATCCGGACCCACAAGAAGATTCTTCTGTATTTGCCGGTGATCATGGCGAACACAATCAGGTACAAGCTGTGCCTTGTGGACAAAGAAAAGCTCGGTGCAGAGATCAACAAATACATGAAGCTCATCATCCGGGACAAGCGCGAGATCATTCATCTCGTAAAGACGTTCTGGCAGACGCACGCCGACCGGCTGGATACTGACATGCTCAGGCGGGTCGGAACGGACGATCTGATCATCACAGCCGGACCTGATTTTCTTCTGGACGGAATTCGGGACCGACTCGGCACGCAAAATATCATCAGCTCCGTAGTCGACCTCGACCGGATCGAGATCCTTCACTTCAACTTCAAGGACAACAAAGTCAGCAGATTCAGGGAACTGTACGGAAATACCGGGATCGACGCTTTCTACACAGATTCCTATAACGACCGGGCTTTGATGGAAATTTCAGACAAGGTCTTCTTAGTGAAGAAGGGCAGAATAAAGCGGATTCAGTAAAGGAGACTGGCGAATTCGGTAAAGCAGATCAGCGGATTCAGTAAACAGGATACAGCGCAATTATGACAGAGAAAGAATTATTAAAACTTAAAAAGTCAGAGCTTCTGGAAATCATGCTGGCTCAGAGCAAGGAGATTGACTCGCTGCGCGCTCAGCTCGAAGAAGCTAATGCAGAACTGAGAAACAAGAGGATTGCCATCGAGAAATCGGGTTCCATCGCTGAGGCTTCTTTGAAACTTACAAAAGTCTTCGAAGAAGCGCAGAAGGCTGCCGATCTTTATCTTGAAAATGTGAAGAGGGGATCACATCAGGAAGAATAAATAGCATAGTTGCCAATGGCTAGTTGCCTATGGCGGCCGTCGAGCGGGAAACAATTCCCTTTTCGGCGGCCGCTTTTTTTCGGCATACACCTCGCTGGAACCTTAAACTGGTGGGAATACCAGTTTTCCATCGGATTTGGCTGAAGGCGTGATTGGATGTAGTGAATTTGAGCGTTTCTGGCAAGTGTACCATCGGATTTGGCTGAGAACGAAAATGGATGTAGTGAATTTGAACGTTTCTGGGCAGACATACCATCGGATTTAGCCGAGACCGAAATTGGATGTATAGCTTGTGCCAGACAAGCCTTTTTCATACCATCGGATTTAGCCGAGACCGAAATTGGATGTATAGTTCATGCCAGGCAAGCCATCGACATACCATCGGATTCAGCCGAGGCAGAAATTGGATGTACAGTTTGTGCCAGGCAAGCCATCGACATACCATCGGATTCAGCCGAGACCGAAATCGGATGTAGAGTTTGTGCCAGACAAGCTTTTTCATACCATCGGATTCAGCCG
>DJXS01000013.1:16538-17501 GCA_002448395.1 Lachnospiraceae bacterium UBA6998
GCTTTTTTCATACCATCGGATTCAGTCGAGATTGAAATCGGATGTAGAGTTTGTGCCAGGCAAGCTTTTTCACACCATCCAATATGACGACAAACCGAAAAGGATGGAGATTTGTGCCGACCACAACCAAACAAAAAGGTTCCAGCAGGCGGCCGGCTGGCTTGCCAAGAGGCCGACGCACCGCCGCAATAGTAAAAACAACCGAAAAAATCCTCATATTTCGGGGATTTTCCGCATAGTGCCGAATTAGTCTAAATTGATTGAAATTTAACATAATATATGCTAACTTCAAAATATATCGATGTATTAGAATGCACTAAGAAGGTGCGTCAGCAAAGCTCCATCGTAAGAAAGAGGTAGAATTATGGCAAAAGTAGATTTAACAAAGTACGGTATCACCGGAACAACTGAGATCGTCTATAATCCCAGTTATGAAGAGCTGTTCGAAGCTGAGATGGATCCCAGCCTCGAGGGCTATGAGAAGGGCCAGCTGACCGAGCTTGACGCAGTTAACGTTATGACCGGTATTTTCACCGGCCGTTCTCCCAAAGACAAATATATTGTCATGGACGAGAACTCCAAGGATACAGTTTGGTGGACAACACCCGGCTATCCCAACGACAACCACCCGCTGTCTGAAGAGAACTGGGCAATCCTCAAGGATATCGCTAAGAAAGAGCTGTCCAATAAGAAGCTCTATGTCGTAGATTCTTACTGCGGCGCCAACAAGGACACCCGCATGGCAGTCCGTTTCATCGTTGAGGTTGCATGGCAGGCTCACTTCATTAAGAACATGTTCATCATGCCTACAGCTGAAGAGCTTGAGACCTATGAGCCCGATTTCGTTTGCTACAACGCTTCCAAGGCGAAGGTTGAGAACTACAAAGAGATGGGCATGAACTCCGAGACCGCTGCTGCTTTCAACATCACAAGCCGTGAACAGGTTATCATCAACACATGGTA
>DJXS01000051.1:0-1797 GCA_002448395.1 Lachnospiraceae bacterium UBA6998
GACTTTTTGCGCCCATCCGATTTGAAGACAAGCCGAAAAGGATGGAGATTCTGTGCCTGTCACGCCAAACAACGTAATAAGGGGCTTGCCACACAAACGTAGGATTATCAAAATCCCATGCTTAATGCGGCAGCCCCTAATTCTATTCCTTTTTATGTGACGATGAATGCTGAATTCTATACGATTCTTCCCGCCACAGCACACTTCGCTGCCGTCACAGGGGATGCCAGGTAGATGTTTACCTTGGAAGTGCCCATACGGCCGAGGAAGTTGCGGTTGTTGGTGGCAACAACCACTTCGTTGTCGGTGAGGATGCCGCCGGTCCTGCCGCAGCAGAGGCCGCAGCCCGGAGTAGTGATCATGGCGCCTGCCTGGGCGAGGATGTCCAGAGTGCCGTCAGCCAGGGCCTCTCTATAGATCTTGCGGCTGGCAGGAGTGACGATCAGTTTGACGAAAGGAGCGATGTGTTTGCCTTTCAGGACAGAAGCAGCTGCCTGCAGGTCCTCGAGGCGTCCGTTGGTGCAGGAGCCGATGAAGACCTGGTCGACGCGGACAGAGCCGTCCTTTATAAGACCTACAGAAGGAACGATGCTTCCTTCCTCCATAGCTGCCGCTTCTGATATAACCTGGAAGACAGGCTTGATCTTGTCTACCTGGGAGGGGCATGCCATGACGGGGACAAAATCTTCCGCGCGGTAATTAAGGACCTGCGCATACTCGGCGTCTTCGTCGCCGTGAAGGGACAGGAGGAAGTCATCGAGTCCGTCCAGTCCGCAGTACTCGGCGGTCTTGGCGTCAGGGGAGAAGAGGCCGCACTTGGCGCCGCACTCGACTGTCATATTGGACATGGTCATGCGGCTCGCGACGGACATAGCATCGACAGTGCTGCCCGCGAATTCCAGTGACTTGTAAGTGGCGCCGTCTGCGCGCAGGTCTCCGATGATGGTGAGAATGACGTCCTTGGAAGTGACGCCTGCCGGAAGTGTTCCCTCGATGTTGACGCGGATGGTCTCAGGGACGCGGACCCAGAGTTTGCCGGTTCCGAGAATACTGGCCATTTCCGTGTAGCCGATACCTGTGGAGAAAGCGCCCACACAGCCGTAGGTGACGGTATGAGAGTCCGTGCCGAATGCGACATCGCCGGGCTTAACATAGCCGGCTTCCGTCATCAGCTGATGGCAGATGCCGTCGGAGCGGTGCACATTCTTAACACCGTATTTGTCGCAGAAATCATCGCCGATGTGGTGATGGCGGGGGTCGTCGAGCTGGCTCGCGGGTACGAGATGATCGTAGATCAGGACTGTGCGGTCCGGATCCCAGATCTTTGTAAAGCCCATCTCTTCAAATTTGTCTTTTACAAAAGGGATGAAAATATCGTGGATCATGACGCGGTCGACATTGACCGTGATGATGTCGCCGGCTTTGACGCTTTCGGCGCCGATATTGTGTGCAAAAATCTTTTCTATAAGGGTGGATCCCATTTTCGCTTCCTCCTACTTGATGATGCCGTTGAGCTTCTGCATTGCTTTTACAAGGCCGCCGGCCTCGAGAATGTCGAGAAGGTTGTCGGGAAGAGCGGAGATCGGGTATGTTTGGCCATTATATTCGATGGACTCGCCGACATTGACGGTAATCTCGTCGCCTTCCTTTACGTCTTTACAGAGGGTATCGTTCTCAATAAGGAGAAGGCCGTTGTTGATGGCGTTGCGGAAGAAGATCCTCGCGTAGGAACGGGCAATGACGGCGCGCACGCCGAGAGCCTTGATGACTTCGGGCGCCTGCTCGCGGGAGGAGCCG
>DJXS01000051.1:1865-30121 GCA_002448395.1 Lachnospiraceae bacterium UBA6998
CTCGCGGGAGGAGCCGCAGCCGAAGTTCTTGCCTGCCACGATGATGTCGCCGGGCTTTATCTGTGCGGCCAGTTCAGGCCTGAGGGGCGAAAAGCCGTAGGGAGCCATGTCCTTTACTGTCTTGAGTGCCAGGTACTCGGTGGGAATGATGATATCGGTGTCGATGTCGTCGCCGAGGAGCCAGACTTTACCTGTAAATTGTTCCATGATTATTCCTCTTTATAAATGACGGCGGCACAGCTGAGGCGGTGCCGCACTGCAAAAAATCGATTTAATAGGTGTAAGGGGAGACGATCTCGCCGGCAATAGCGGAAGCTGCGACAGTCGCGGCGCTTCCCAGATAGACGAAGGAGTTCTTGTCACCTGCGCGTCCCTTGAAGTTGCGGGTTCCCGTGCTGATCAGCACTTCGCCTGCGCCGATGACGCCCTGACAGCTCCCCCAGCAGACGCTGCAGTTGGGGTTCATGATCATGGCGCCGGCCTCCATGAAGATGTCGAGAAGTCCCTCGCGGAGGGCCTGTCTGTAGACTTCCTGGCTTGCGGGAACGACGAGGAAGCGGACTTTGTCGGCTACCTTGTGCCCCTTGATGATCGAAGCGCCCAGGCGAAGGTCTTCGATGCGGCCGTTGTTGCAGGAGCCGAGGAAGGCCTCATTGATATTTACACCCTTTACGTCGTCAACCGGTGCCAGATTGTCCACGAAGTGGGGCTTTGCGACCACAGGGACGATGGAAGAGAGGTCGATATCGAAGGTCTTTTCGAAGACAGCGTCGTCATCGCTCTTAAAGCAGGCCGCAGGCTTTCTGCCGCCGTGCTCCTCAAGATAAGCGAGGGTGATGTCATCGACTTCCATGAGCGCTGTTTTGGCACCTGCCTCCACACAGAGGTTGCAGATGGAGATGCGGTCGCTCATGTTCAGGTTCTTCATGCCGTCGCCGACAAATTCCATGGCGTGATAGTTGGCGCCGTTGGCTCCGATCATGCCGATGATGGTAAGGATCAGGTCACGTGCCGTAACGCGGTCAGCGAGCTTACCGGTGAGATTGAAGCGAAGCGTCTCGGGGACCATTACCCAGGAGCCGCCCGTCACCATACCGTAGAGATAATCCGTGCATCCGACGCCTGTTCCGAAGGCGCCGAGAGCGCCGTAAGCACATGTGTGGCTGTCCGCTCCGAAGATGAGCTGGCCGGGTACCACATGTTTCTCGCACATGATCTGGTGACATACGCCTTCTCCTTCGTAGAAGGTTATGCTGTTATCTCTGGCAAAATCGCGCATCTTCTTCTGTGAAGCCGCCGTCTTGGGGCTGTCGCAGGGGACATTGTGGTCGACGATCCAGACGAGTTTTTCCTTGTCCGCGATCCGGGGATTACGGAGTTTATTGTACATATCGATGGTGAGATGAGTTGTTCCGTCGTTGCTCATAAGGTAGTCGAGCGTGACGGTGTGGATCTCACCGGCCTTGACGGCTGTGACGCCTGCGGCGCGGGCGATGATCTTTTCAGCGATTGTCATTCCCATAGTGGTTTCCTCCATACCGAATATTACCGGGGTGATCACATTTCATCCAAAGAACTGATCAGGCCGCCCTGGTCAAGGATCTTCTGAAGATGAACGGGGAGCCTGGTGCAGGAGAAGGTCTGATCCCCGAAGGTCACGATGCCTTTCTCCATATCCAGCTCAATCTCGTCGCCTGTCCTGACTGCGTCATAGAGGCCGTCGCAGACAATGGCGGGAAGGCCGATATTGATGGAATTTCTGTAGAAGATCCTGGCGAAGGAAGGCGCCAGAACGGCACGAACGCCCAGTGCCTTGAGGACAGCGGGGGCCTGTTCGCGGGAAGAGCCGCAGCCGAAATTGCTGTCCGCGACGACATAATCGCCGGGCTTTACATCAGATGCGAAATTTGCATCCAGAGATTCGAATGTGTGAGCTTTCATTTCATCCACAGTAGGATAGAGAAGATACTGGGAAGCGATGATCTGATCGGTGTCCACATCTTTGTTAAAACGGAATACTTTACCCATAGAAGCGCTCCTTTTCGTATATTTGTGCGTTGTTTTATATTAACACATTACGGAAGCGTTGGGAACTTTGGAACTGCCGGTGCCGGGTTGTATTGATTCGGGAGACAGTGGTATTTGTCAAAGGATTGCCGCGGATGTATAATGAAATTTACATTACTTGCTTCAAGGAGCGTGTTTTTAATGATTGCATTTTTAAGAGGGTATGTCGCAGCTCTGTATGAGGGGACTGCGGTAATAGATGTCGGAGGTATCGGATACGAGGTGCGGGTTGCCGGCGAGACGGTTCAGAGGCTGGCTGCCGCAGGGCGCGATGAGGAAGTCCTGGTCTACACTTATACTTACCTGCGGGAGGACCAGATCGCGCTGTACGGGTTTATGTCCAGAGAAGACCTGGAACTCTTTAAGCTCCTGATCACGGTGAGCGGGATCGGTCCTAAGGGCGGACTTGCGCTTCTGAGTGTGGGAACTGCGGACGATCTGCGCTTCGCGATCATGACCGGAGATTCCAAGATGATCTCAAGGGCACCGGGCATCGGCAAGAAGACTGCTGAGAGGGTGATCATTGACCTCAGGGACAAGGTGTCGGGCATGCGCGACGCGGAAATGCTCGCTATAGCGGCAGGAAATGCGGGAATTTCGGGAGCAGGCGGATTTGACGCGGGAGCAGCCGGCTCTGTCAGCGGACAGGACAGCGCCTCTGAGGAAGCCATAGAAGCCCTCACTGCACTCGGTTACTCCAGAGCAGAGGCAGCCAAGGCAGTCCGCGCCTGCAAAGAGGACGCGCAGAAGGAGCAGAAGGAACTGGCCGATACGGAGAGCATCCTCAAGGCTGCGCTGCGCTATCTGTAAACGGATACACCCGGCGGGAAAGATCAAGGAGCGGAATTCGGATATAAGCTTATGCAGAGAAGAACGATAGAAACCAATTTTACGGAAGAAGACAGCCGAATTGAGGGTACTCTGAGGCCTCAGCGGCTCAGTGAATATATAGGACAGAGCAAGATCAAGGAGAGCCTCGGGATCTCCATCGCGGCGGCCAAACAGAGGGGAGAGCCTTTGGACCACCTGCTCTTTTACGGTCCTCCCGGACTTGGCAAGACGACGATCTCGGGGATCATTGCCAATGAGATGGGAGTGAACATCAGAGTCACCAGCGGACCCGCGATCGAGAAGCCGGGCGAAATGGCGGCGATCCTCAATGGCCTTAAGGAGAACGACATCCTGTTCGTCGACGAGATCCACCGCCTCAACAAGCAGGTGGAAGAGGTGCTGTATCCGGCCATGGAAGATTTTGCCATCGATATCCTGATCGGTAAGGGCGCGACGGCCAAGTCCATCCGACTGGAGCTGCCCAGATTTACGCTGATAGGCGCGACGACGAGGGCGGGACTGCTCTCGGCCCCTTTAAGAGACAGGTTCGGAGAGATCCACAGGCTGGAATTCTATAATACCGGGGAACTCAAACAGATCGTTAAGGCCAGCGCGAAGAAGCTGCGGGTGCCCATTGACGACGAGGGCGCCCTGGAACTGGCCCGCAGGAGCCGCGGCACGCCGAGACTGGCCAACAGGATCCTTAAGCGTGTCAGGGATTACGCCCAGGTCAGATACGACGGAAAGATCACACTTGATATCGCGCGCACGGCGCTGGATCTTATGGATGTGGACCGTATGGGACTGGACAGGGCGGACAGGAATTTCCTCTATACCCTGATCGAGAAGTTCGGGGGAGGACCGGCAGGCCTGGATACGCTGGCCGCAGCCATCGGGGAGGATTCCGGGACCCTGGAAGACCTGGTGGAACCTTACCTTCTTCAGAACGGGCTGATCAACAGGACGCCCAGAGGAAGGGTCGCAACGCGGGAGGCCTATACACATCTTGGATTCCCGTACATGGAGGACTAAGACGGTATGAATGAAAAGACTGATGCACAGGTAGTGATCGGAGGCAGAACTTACACCCTCAGCGGATATGAGAGCGAGGAGTATCTTCTGAGAGTAGCCGAGTATCTCAATGGTAAGATCGACGAGCTCAGGGCCGACCCGGATTACGGGAAACTGCCGGTGGATATGAGACAGCTCCTTCTCAATCTCAATATCGCGGACGACTATTTCAAAGCCGTCGCGAAAAATGAGGAGCTGCAAGGCCTTGTTGACAAAAAAGAGAATGATCTCTATGATATCAAACACGAACTCGTGGCAGCGCAGATGAAGCTTCAGAGCGCTGAGAAGAAGAAAAAATAGGAGACAGATCCAATGACGAGCGGCAGGACGAAACTTCCTGAACTGCTGGCGCCTGCCGGCAGCAGGAAAGCATTTCTTGGCGCGCTGAAGGCCGGCGCGGACGCGGTCTATCTGGGCGGAGAGAAATTCGGCGCCAGAGCGTATGCGGAGAACTTTACACAGGAAGATATCATAAGATCGATCCGGGAAGCCCATATTTTCGGCAGGAAGGTGTACCTCACACTGAATGTCCTGACCAAGGAGAGCGAGCTTGAGGAGACGGTGGATTTTGCCATAAAGCTGTACAGAGAGGGGCTGGACGGCGTGATCGTACAGGACCTGGGAGTCCTTAAGGTGCTCCATGAGCGCTGTCCCGGACTGGAACTGCATGCCTCCACGCAGCTGTCCTCATCAGCGCCGGAATCGGTGCGCTTTCTCAAGGAACTCGGAGTCCGCAGGGTCGTACCGGCCAGGGAACTCTCCCTGGAGGAGATCAGGACCATTAAGCGGGAAGAGCCGGTGGAAGTGGAAAGCTTTATTCACGGCGCCATGTGCTATTCCTATTCGGGGCGCTGCCTGCTCTCAAGCTTTCTGGGCGGAAGGAGCGGCAACCGGGGAAGATGCGCGGGAACATGCCGGCTTCCTTACAGGATCCTGGACGAGGAGGGCAGGGAAGCCGGCCTCGGGAAGGGCAAAGAGCACTATCCGCTTTCTATGAGAGACCTCTGTGTTTTGGAAATCCTCCCCGACCTCATTGACGCGGGGATCGATTCTTTCAAAATAGAGGGCAGAATGAAGAGCCCCCACTATGCGGCGGGGGTAACCGCGCTCTACAGAAAGTATATTGACTACTACCTGGAGTGGGACGCGGCAGGACGGAAAAAACCGTGGAAGATCGAAGCGGAGGACATGAGGAGACTGAAATCCCTGTATCTTCGCGCCGACCTGAGCACGGGCTATTATTATAAGAGAAACGGAAAAGAACTGCTGACCATCACAAAGCCCGGTTACGCCGGGACCGATGACGGGCTCCTTGAGGAGATCGAAGAGAAATACCTCAGAGAGACCGCCAAAAGACCGCTCCTCGGCAGTGCGGTCTTCAGGCCGGGAGAAGCGGCGAGGATCACTGTGACGGCTCCTCCCCTTAATGGCAGCGAAGCGGCTGTTACGGCAGAGGTGACGGGAGAGATCGTCCAAACCGCCGACAAACGCCCGATGCAGGCGCAGGAGATCGAGAGGCGTCTGAGAAAGACCGGGGATTCTCTCTTTGAATTTGACACGCTGGAAGTGGAGGTGGAAGGGAATGTTTTTCTCCCTGTCGCTTCCCTGAACGCGCTCAGACGGGACGCGCTGGGAGCGCTGGAGGAGAAGATCCTCGAAAGCACAGCTAAGCCGGTAGGAACCGAATTTGTCACAGAAACCGCTTTTACGGGCGCCGATAAGCAAAGTGCGGATGTTTCAGAACGCAAAGCGGACGGAACAGAACCCGATACAGACCGGAGAAATCCGGAAGTGTGGGCCCAGGTCACAACTGCCGGGCAGTTCAGGGCCGCCTTAAGATGCGGGATTCAGAACATAATTGTGGAAGAAACTCCACAGATCATGGAGATCCTTACGCAGGAGGAGCGGGCGCAGTGCCTGATCGCCTTGCCCCACGTATGCCGTACCGGCAGCAGGGACAGAGTAAGGAAACTCGCCGGAATGGGATTTCGCGGCGTGATGGCAAGAAATCCCGAGGAGATCGATATTTTGCGGCAGATCCGCTATGAGGGGCTTGTCGTCGGCGACGGTTCTCTGTATCAGTGGAACACGGAAGCAAGGGATCTTCTCCTCAAAGACTGCGATAAACTCAGCCTTGGCTGGGAGCTTTCCTCAAGGGACATGATCCCTCTCATGAAAGATGCCGCAGACCGGCAGCTTCTGCAGGTATACGGCAGGATCCCGATGATGGTCACCGCCGGATGCGTGAAGAAAACGGCCGGAATGTGCAGCCACAGGGAGCAGGGATTCTTTGCCCTCGAGGACCGCAAGGGAATGCGCTTCCCGGTCCGCTGCATCTGCGGACACTGCTGCAACGTGATCTATAACAGCCTTCCGCTTTCCCTGCACAGTTTTGTGAAAAAAGGGGATCCGGTGATCAGCGAAGCCTCAGGGTGGATCTGCGCGTTCACGACGGAAAGCGGCTCCGAGACGGAGGAGATCCTTCGCTGGTACCGTTCGGGAGGCGAAGATACGGATGCGCAGCAGGTATTTGGGGAATACACTACCGGTCATTACCGCAAGAGCGCTCTCTGATGACGGCTCATTACTATAGTACGGATTTCACTGTTTAAAGGAGGTGAAGAAATGCAGGCCTACGCAGTTTCATACAGTAAATATATGATCGCGGCCTCCATGGTTCTTTACACATTTCTCGCCTATGTGGCTCTGCCTTCGGGAAAAGACGTGCGGCGCACCTGCGAGACTCTGCAGAGGCTGTGCCTCGGAGTCTTTACGATCAACGCCTATCTCACAATGGCGATCCTTGCCGGAGACGAGTATATCTTTACATTCGGCATCCTGCAGCTTTTGATCGTCCTTGGGGCATCTCTGCTCTACAGGACTCTCTATAAAAGCGCCAATATGCTCATGATCAACAATATCATGATGCTCCTGAGCATCGGACTGGTCATGATCACAAGGATCAACCAGGCCAAGGCGCAGAAACAGCTTCTGATCTCGCTTGCCGGCATGGTATTTCTCATGGTGATCCCGCTCCTGCGCAGCAGGTTCGACTCTCTGCGTAAAGGAACTTATTTCTACGGGATCCTGGGGATCGCGTCGCTGGGCGCGGTACTGCTGCTAGGCGCGATCACGAACGGCTCCAAGATCAGCTTCACTATTGCCGGAATGACCTTCCAGCCCAGTGAATTTGTCAAAATATTGTTTATTCTCTTCATGGCAAGCGCCATGTGCGAGGAGAACAGCAAGTCTCACATCGCGATCCTTACGGCCGCGGCTCTGGCCCATGTGGGGATCCTGGTGCTGTCAAGAGACCTGGGCAGCGCGCTGATCTTCTTTGTGATCTATCTGACACTGCTTTTTCTGTCGACCGGAAACTGGAATATTCTGGCAGGCGGACTCTTGCTGGGAATGATCACAGCTGTGATATGCTTCTTCCTGTTTTCACACGTAAGAGTAAGGGTGCAGGTATTTCTGGATCCCTGGACCAGTATTGACGGAAACGGCTATCAGATCACGCAGGCCCTGTTCGCTCTTAGTTTCGGAGGACTGTTCGGAGCGGGACTCATGCAGGGAATGCCCTCCAGTATTCCTTTCGTGGAATCTGACTTCATTTTCGCAGCGATCGTGGAAGAGATGGGCATCCTGTTCGGCATCTGCCTGATCCTTCTGTGCCTCAATATTTTTACGGATTTCCTTCTGCTTGCGGGAAGTTATTCCAACAAATTCTACAGGCTCTACATTTTTGGGACTGCTATCGCCTTTATTTTCCAGGCTTTTCTGACGATCGGCGGGGAAGTGAAGTTCATTCCCCTGACCGGTGTGACACTGCCGCTTGTGAGCTACGGAGGAAGTTCGGTGCTCGCAACCTTTATCATGTTCGGCATTGTGGGGGCGATCTTCCTTCTGCAGGAGGAGCGGCTCGAGAGATTCCGCCAGCGTTACGAGTCGGAACACAGCGCGGACAGGAGCAGGCTTTACGAGGACGCAGCCAGAGCGAAGGAATCGGGCGGATATCGCAACGACAACGGTCAGGGAAGCGCGGATCAGGATTTCTACAAGGATTTCAAAGGAGTTCCCATCTATGATCCGAGCAAGGATTATGAGAATATGAACCGTTTTGACGTCTGACAGAGGGTCTTATAATGGCTATATTACGAAAAAAGAAAACTTCTGCAGACCGGATGCAGGGGAACACACCGGATCCAGCTGTGTTTGCCGGAGCTTCGATCTGGGAGAAGCTTGAGAGAGAAAAGAAAGCAGCAAGATCGCACATTATCTTTTTCGCGGTCGTCTTTGCGCTGCTGTTCGGCTGGATGTGCTTCTACTTTACACAGACGGCGATCGAGGACAGAGTAGAACTGTTTAATAATGACTACAACCACAGAGATGAGCTTTTGGCGACAAGGAACCGCCGGGGCAGTATCTACGCCTCGGATTCGGAGACACTGCTTGCCTCCACACAGACAGACCTTGATGATGACGGCAACGTGGTGCAGATCAGAAGCTATCCCTTCGGCAGCATGTATGCCCATGTGGTTGGATATGCGCCGCTGGGCGGAAGCGGCCTGGAGGAGTACTTCAAGTACGAGCTTCTTCATTCCGATCTTCCCCTCTCGGAAAAAGTGAGGTATGACAACAAGGAAGATGCTGAGGATAAGCTATATCCGGGCAATAACCTTATCACTACACTTGACCCGAATATCCAGCAGGCCTGTTACGACGCGATGGGAAACTACGAAGGCGCGGTCATTGTGACGGAGGTTAAGACGGGAAGGATCCTCGCGATGGTCTCTAAACCGGATTACGATCCCAACTACATTGAGGAGGAGTGGGAGAACCTGCTTGAAGACAATGAGTCAGGAACACTGCTGAACAGAGTCACGCAGGGGCTCTATCCGCCGGGATCCACCTTCAAGATCGTCGACTGCATAGACCTGCTTCAGGAAGATCCTGACGCAATGGAGAATTACAGCTTCAACTGTACGGGCGTCTTCGAGCAGGGAGGGGAATCCATCCACTGTTATGAATATGAGGTTCATGGAAGGGTAGGTCTTGAGGAATCCTTCGCGCATTCCTGCAATGCCTCTTTTGCCAACATCGGCGTGAACATGATCAGCTCGGATACAATGTCGACTACACTGAAGTCACTCCTTTTTAACAGCAAGCTGCCCTATGACCTTCCCTATGTCCGCAGCGCTGTCAACATGCCGAACACACTCTCTACGGAGGGTATCATGCAGATGGCGATCGGTCAGGGAACTACATCTATGACACCGCTTCATCTCAATATGATCACTTCGGCAGTGGCAAACGGCGGCGTTCTGATGAAACCGCACCTGGTGGACGAACTGCACGACGCCAAGGGACGTACTTTGAAAGTCTACGGATCCGAGCAGTACGGAGAGCTGATGTCCGAAGATGTCGCGTCCAAGATGACGCAGATGATGAGGGCCGTGGTTACAGATGGAACAGCAAATTCCCTGAGCGGAAGAGAGTACGAGGCATGCGGAAAGACCGGAAGCGCGGAGTTTGACAACAACAAGAGCTCCCATGCCTGGTTTACGGGCTTTGCGCCTGCCGGCGATCCGGAGATCAGCGTGACGGTCCTGATCGAGGGCAAGGGAATGGGTTCGAGTTATGCAGTCCCTGTAGCCGGGCGGATTTTTGACGCTTACTTTGAGTAATACAGTTATATATGGGCTTGATTTTGCCCTTTGAACGTGATAATATTACAATGTTTGGCGCATGGGATCAGTGCGCCCGTAAGAAAAAGTCGTTTTAACAAGGTGGTAATGAAGATGAGTGTTATTCGCTGGATTTTGACGATCGCAATTATTGCAGTGAGTATTGTGATGACAGTGGTCATTCTTATGCAGGAAGGAAGATCTCAGGGACTGGGCGCGATCAGCGGCGCAGCTGAGACTTACTGGGGCAAGAACAAGGGCCGTTCCATGGAAGGATTTCTTGAGAAATTCACCACAGGACTGGTTATTGCGTTCTTTATCCTGGCTATCCTTCTGAATATGCAGCTGTTCTGAGAAGCATTTTCCGCACGGCGGAATATGCGGGAACGGAAGCTGAATGTGTGATCATCTGCACTCCTGCGATATTTTGCAGGAGTGTTTTTCTTTGCGCGAAGCAATGAGCCATGCGCAGACAGGAGCGTTGCCGCCGTTACAATATAGAAGATAACAGAAGAAGAGAAGAAGCAAGGAGAAGATGAGAAAGAACAAGAGAGAACAAATATTTACAGGCAGATTCGACAGCAACGCCAGGGGTTTCGGATTCGTAACTGTCGAAGGATTTGAGAGAGATCTGTTTATACCGCAGGGCTGCACGGGCGGTGCTGTCTACGGAGATACCGTAGAAGTGAGGATCACCAAAGGCAGTCTGGATGAGAGCGGATATGGAGATGACGGACAGGGACGCAGGGCTGAGGCTGAGGTGACCAGGATCATCGAGCACGGAGTAAAGATGGTCGTCGGAACATTCCACTCTTTCAGAAGACCTGTACAGAAGACTTATATTAAGGATTCCATCATGCTCGGCAAGAGGATGGTCGGAAAGACAGTATCCATGAGCATTGCAGGCTATATCACGCCGGATAACACCAAGATCCCTTTCGAAGTGGATGTACCCGCTGACGGGAGGAACGGCGCGCTCGAAGGCCACAAGGTGATCGCAAAGATCGACATCTATCCCGGCAATGGAGAGAATCCAGTCGGAAACGTAACTGAGATCCTGGGTCATATCACAGACCCCGGAGTAGACATCCTGTCTCTTGTCAAAGGATATGAGATCCCGACGGAATTTCCGAAGGAAGTGATCGACGAGGCGGACAGGATCCCGGAGAGTGTTGACGTTCAGTCTGAAGCCATCGCAAGGCAGAACAGAACGGATTACAGGGATCTTCCTACAGTCACTATTGACGGAGAAGACACCAAGGACATAGATGACGCCATTTCCCTTGTGAAAGAGGGCAAAAAATGGAAGCTCGGCGTGCATATCGCCGACGTCGCGGAATATGTTAAAGAGGGATCTGCCCTCGACAAAGAGGCCTTTAACAGAGGCACCAGCGTTTATCTGGCGGACCGTGTCATCCCGATGCTGCCCAGGAAACTGTCCAACGGAATCTGCTCTCTGAACGCGGGAGAAGACAGACTCGCTATGAGCTGTGTCATGACGATCGATGAAAAGGGCGAGGTTTCGGAGTATGAGATCTCGGAATCGATCATCCATGTGGACGCGCGTCTGTCCTACAATGGCGTGATGCGGCTTTTTGAAGAAAACGATGACAGCGAGATCGCGCAGTCTCTGAGCTGGCAGGGCTACAGAGGAATCAAGGGAAGAACGAAGAAACTCGTGAAAATGCTCCTGAATATGAAGAAGCTTGCAGCTCAGCTTCGTGCGAACCGGGAGAAGAGAGGCAGTATAGATTTTGACTTCCCTGAAGCCAAGATCGTACTGGACGAAATGGGAAGACCTGTGGAAATCTCCCTGAGAGAGAGAACAGACGCCACTGACCTCATCGAGGACTTCATGCTCCTGGCCAATGAGACAGTAGCAAAGCATTGTGTGTATCTTGAGATCCCTTCGGTCTACCGCGTACATGAAGTCCCTGCTGTGGACAAAATGAAGGAGCTGGCGCAGTTAGTCAGGGGCTTCGGATACCGGTTCAAGCCCGGACAGAGCGATGTCCATCCCTCCCAGATCCGGCATCTTCTCGAGAAGATGAAGGGAAGACCTGAAGAGGCCATGCTCAGCAGGATCGTCCTTCGCAGCATGCAGAAGGCGCAGTATGCGACGGGATGTGAGGGCCACTTCGGCCTCGCGCTGAAGTATTATTGTCATTTCACATCCCCGATCCGCAGATATCCGGACCTTCTGGTCCACAGAAGTCTCAAGTATTGGCTGCGGGGCGAAATGGATGCGGATACCGTGGACAGACTCAATCTCTACCTTCCTGGAGCGGCTGCAAGAAGTTCGGCTATGGAGCAGAGGGCTGCGGAAGTGGAGCGGGAGACCGTGAAACTTAAGAAAGCTCAGTACATGGAGGAAAGGATCGGTGATAACTATACCGGCACTATTTCCGGCATAACCGGCTGGGGCATCTATGTGGAACTGCCCGATACCGTGGAGGGAATGATCCGCATCAGCGATCTGACAGATGATTTCTATGCTTATGACGAAAAACGTTATATACTTGTAGGGGAGCATACAGGGCGCACCTACATGCTCGGACAGACCATGAAGGTCACAGTGGCGGGCGTGGATACTGCAAGAAGGACCATTGATTTCATGCCTGAGGGCTCAGAGCGCCGGGACGACGCGGAGCATGATCACCGGCATTTTTCAAAGCGCGGCGAAGGCAGGAAAGAGTCGGATCCCGACAGAGAGAAGGGAAGAAGAAACGGCAGGAAGAAGCTGTTTCTGGACCGCACGGGAAGGATCCTGGCCGGTAAATCCGGCAGACACACGGGCCGCAAGAAACATAGGGACAGAAAGGGAAGAAAATGAGCGCCAAGGAAGCGATCAAACTGGTGGCCAACAACAAGAAGGCTTACCACGATTATTTCATAGAAGAGAAATACGAGGCGGGGATCGAACTGTTCGGAACAGAGGTGAAGTCCATCCGCCAGGGCAAGTGCAGCATCAAGGAGGCCTATGTCACCATTGATCACGGCGAAGCTTTCGTGGAGGGAATGAATATCAGCCCCTACGAGAAGGGCAACATTTTCAACCGCGAGCCCCTCAGAAAGAGGCGTCTGCTCCTTCACAAGAGGGAGATCATGAAGCTGGCCGGACAGGTCCAGACCAAGGGCTACACTCTGATGCCCCTGCAGGTCTACTTCAAGAACGGCCGGGTCAAAATAGAGGTTGGCCTCGCTCGAGGCAAGAAGCTTTACGACAAGCGCGACGATCTCAAGAAGAAGGCCATGAAGAGGGAGACCGAGAGAGATTTCAGAAACAGCCAGATCAAGATGTAAGTCAGACGGATTATACCCGTCTCTGTATTTGGGAAGTGAAACCGCTGGTCTAAATTATTGACTTAGCGGCTTCAGGTAGTATAATCTGATAACAGAGAAGCGGTCTTTGTTTGGACCGGACTTCCTTGTATAACCCGGGTCAGTAAAGGTTTCGACAGGGGTCATGCAGGTGGAGAAGCTATCCGACGCCGATCGTTAAACGGCAAAATTAAAAATAAACGCTAACAATAATAGAGTAGCACTGGCAGCATAACTTCTGCCCGTCGTCTGGAGGACACCCGCATCCTGCAGCTCCGGCGTTATGAAAGCGGGAAACGACACGGGGTAAGCTTTGCCCCCGCGGGCGTATCATGAAGCTACTAAAGCAGGTGGATTGACTGTTTTCCGCCTGTGGAGGGAACGGGAGTGATCCGAAAAAACCGTCTATGATAGTAGAAGGACATTGAATTGGCTTTTGGACAGGGGTTCGATTCCCCTCTGATCCACTGATGATCAGCCCTGATTTATGTATAAAGCATAAATCAGGGTTTTTTTATGTCGCAGTAATTTTAAACCACCTGTTCTTAATTGAAGACTACCTTTTTGTGTGGGGCGGTAAATGTGTTGAACTGCTAGAATTAATTGAAGACAGAATTTGATTCTGTGTAAATTAGTTGAATATTCAGAAGGAGGATGCAGAATGGCAAGTGTAATTAAGTCTAAAAGAACCAGTTATGGAACAGTTGAGTTAAGAGACCATGGTGCACAGAGTCCGCGATATGCAATTTATGTTAATGGACAGATCAAAGAAATATCTGACGATTATTATTATATATTAGGGGTGTTTGATCAGAAATATAACTAAACTGCTTTATATATTCCGAGTATTATGGGTGTGTCGCAATAACGCGGCACACCCATTTTCCCTTAAGGGCGGGGAATCAAGCCATAGTGCACTTTTACAATGTTGCGTGCTGCGAGAGTTTGGAAATCATTATAATTCCAGAGCCATAAAGAGACTGCCAAATTCAGCATCGCTGCAGCCGAAAGCTCTTTATGCATATCTAAAAACGAAAAATATTGTTTAATCATCTTATCATGTGTTTCTTTTTCCCATTTCAATACCCAGCAATTATAAACAAGGTGAAACGAAAGGAAATCAGGATCCTGTTCCCAACCGGCAGTTTTATAATAATCTAAAACTTCAAATGCTTCCGAATTCAATATTGAAAGAAGGTCATCTTCCGGATCATTCGCTGCCAATGCCTGATCATGCCTGTTTATCTGATTTATAAATGACCTAAATTCGGGGTGTTTTTGGGCAATCACTGATGCAATACCTGCTCTTCTGGACATCCATTCAGCCATAAGATTACCTTCAATAGCTTTGGATGACAGGTCTTGCAGATGATAACTTGTTGCCAAATGAGTCACCACTTGGACAAGTGCATCCATATTTTTCATTATGTAATTTGCTCCTTGGGAAACATTACTATTATTTGAATCATCTGCTCTGCCGGACTTCTTCCTCTTAGCCCAGTATTCAGCTACAGCGGCCTTCCTGCGCGCCTCCTTATCCGGAATTTCCTGAGATTTATTAGCTGTGTAATTCTTTGACAGTGGATTATTACTATCTGTTCTGGTTTGAGAAGCAAGTGTCATTACACGATTTTGAAAATCATTATAATTCCATATCCACATGGCAACCGACAAAAAGACCTTGGCTCCACCGGAAAGCGAATCGTGCTGATCAAGTGAATCAAACAACTCTTGAATGAAACCTCCGAACTGATCTCTTTGGTCCTTCCACGCCCAGCAGGAGTAAGCCAGAAGTAAAGATACATATTCCGGCTCCGCATACCAATTAGCGCTTGTATAAAACGGAATCATAAGATCTAATTCATCTGATAAAAGACGTGCAAATTCCCAACCGACTTTCTCAGGCGAGAAGAGCATCATTGTAGAATGAGTATCTATCAATTTGGGAACAGCCGAAAACTCCGGATGTCGTTGGGCTATTTCCCGGGCAAGACGCTCTCTGCTATTAAGAAACAGCTTGAACAGACTTTGTTGAACTGAATCATGCGAGTAACCAAGCCCGGCTTCTTTGGTAATGTAGAGTGCTGAATGAGCTAATCTATCTGTATTAGCTTTTATGAAATTCGCCATAATAATCCTCCTGAAAAGAAACAAAAATCTACTGTCTGTAATCATTATAAATATGTATTATGCTGTTTACCCCACACAAAAGTATGGTTTTTAGATGTGCTATGTAAAATACAGCGAAACATCCATGTATTAATGCTATTCAGTTTTTTCCATACGTCCGGGAAAACGGGGTGCACATCAATGGTGGGAGCCTCAATAATACTATCCTTTTGTGTAGGGCACTTTTATTTCAATAATGATAGAATAATACGATTAGTATTATGGAAAAGTTCTGCTGCGAATGAAGACTCAGGAGACGCCTATGTCGATACGGATGAAACAAATCAAAATGATCATATCTGCAATGTTGCTGCTGATCGCCGTGTCGGCTTATCGCGTATGGAGTATTCACTATCTTCCGCAGGATCCGTTCAGAACGTACGTCTTGTATGCGTGCTACGTCTTTGTATTCCTTTTATGGGGGATATCAATCTACAGCCGCGTCACGCAGAAGAGTATGCGGATCTGGCTTTATTTGGAAGCCGGTGTGATGCTGTTCGGTCTCACGCTTCGATTTCTGCAGGACACTTTCTGGTACAGAAATATTTGGCTTATGCGGATCAGTGGGCTTTGCATTGCCGCGACAATTCTGCCCTTCCTTCTATTGGGAATGTATGCGTCGCTTGGTATAGGGCAGAACGACCAGTATTTCATGGATCATAAGTGGTTCGGTTTTATTGTTCCGGTCCTCGCATCGACCTACATGATTGTTATGGACGAGAAGAATCATTTCGTGTTCTTCATTGACCCTGCCGAGCAGCAGCCGAATCTTTCCTTTCATCCGGGCAAAGGATTTTTTGTGCTTTTCACGATAGGCTACGTCATGATGATCCTGCGGGTACTGATCATCTACAGCCGCAACAGAAACATCTACGGAACAGGGATTATGAGAATTGTCATCCCTCTTTTTGAACCGATCGTAATGCTGCTGTTTACTCTGGATTATTTCCTGTTCTCTCTGGGAATTGTTCCCTGGCTGGAAGGCAAAGAGATTCTTGAGCTCTATGCCAAAATATACCTGGTCGAAGTTCTCACATGGGAATTCTATATTTTCATGGGGCTCGTGCCTGTCAACATGGAATACCGGAGTATTCTTGAGAACGCGACAGTTGGCATGCAGATCCTTAGCGGCAGCGAAAAGATCTTGTCAAAGAGCGCTGTGCCTGTATCTGCACAGACTATAAAAGCGTTGGAGAAAAGTGATTTTGTCACACTCGGTGATGGGAAAGAACTGCATATGCAGGCTTTGTCAGACGGTACCTTTTTGTGGTATACAGATACGTCCCGCCTCAGAAAAACGATCGATGATCTCGAAAACAGTGTAGAACAGCTTTCGCAGCAGAGCACCATCCTGGAAGAGGAGTTCAGAGCCAGGAACAATATGGCCAAAACGCAGACACAGAACAGGATCTATGACGAACTTACAAGTGAAGTTTCTGTTCAGCTTCAGAAAATGAAAGAACTCATACACCGTCAGGACAGCGGGTATGATGACGTAGAGACAATGCGCAAACTCTGCTTACTTGGTACATATGTGAAAAGGCGCTGCAACCTGAAGCTGATCCGGCTGGGAATGGGGACGATCGATCCGATGGATATGAGGATCAGCCTGGAGGACATGGTCCGGGCTGCCAATAATATGAATATCCGGGCTTCTATCAATTGGAATCCATCCGATTTACTGCCGTCGGATTTCTATCTCTTTGTGCTGGATACACTGGAAAGAGTGCTGGAATATGAAGATTTTGAGCTTGGGGAGATCCGTATAGAAACAATTCCGAACGGAGCGTCATTGGAAATTCACAGATTCGAAGAGTATTATTCAAAGCCTGTATATCAGGACGCGGATGGACAGTATCCGCAGGTGATGGAGGAACTTCCTGACGGCTATAGGATCATGCTGAAGGCGGGAGGTGACCGCCATGTTTGAGAAGCTTAAAGACAGACTTCATACAGTCGCACTTATCCGGGAGGCGATCAACAGCTATCCTGACGGAATCTGTTTTGCGGCGCCGGGCGGCAGGCCTATCCTCGCCAATAAAAAGATCAATGATATCTGCTATATGATGACAGGGCATACCGTGACAAATGCAGACCGGATGTGGGAAGAGCTCGGAGATCATAGAATACAGGTTACGCTTCCTGACCCGAACGGCGATGCATCGAATGATCTCAATGAAGGGACAGAACAGATCCTGTGCCGTCTTCAAAATGAGCAGGTATGGCAATTTCAGCGCCGGCAGCTGATGCTGGATTCCGGGCCGGTCATGCAGTATGAAGCTGCGGATGTCTCGGAATTATATAGGTATCAGAAGCAGCTGCAGGAAAAGAATGAACAGCTGTCAGGGATGCTCGAAAGGCAGAAAACGCTGCTGCAGAACATTGTGGAGAACAATCTGAAAAAGGAAGTGCTTCATACCAAGATGCGGATCCATTCCGATTTTGGAAGACTCCTGGTCATGACAGAAAACCGGCTCTCAAACAGGGAAGAGAGCTCGGATGATTCGGATATTTTTGAGGCCTGGGATCATGTGATCAGCGATATGGAAAATGCAAGTGAACGAAAAGAACTCGCGGCCGCTTCTCCCCAGACGGAACTCTTAAAGATGGCAGAAATGATCGGATGCAAAGTCGAGTTTACGGGAGAGCAGCCCAAAGAGAGAAGAGCTCTGCTCCTTCTGTATGCCGCGATCCGGGAGGCGCTTACAAACGCTGTCCGTCATGCCGGCGCTGACAGACTTATTGTAGAGATCCGGCATGATGATAGATACTATAGAGTCGCCATTTCCAGCAACGGAAGAAACGACGTCATGTCCGTACATGAAGGCGGAGGGCTCAGCGACCTCAGACGCCGTCTGGAGCAGGAAGGCGCGGAACTTTCTATAGATATTAATGGCGGAGTTGTGATGAATGTCACGATTCCGAAGGGAGAGGACGGATGACAAAAGTACTGATCGTAGATGATTCCCGCGTGTCAAGGGAAGCTTTTGAACGGACCCTGTCCGCAGATCCGGGGTACCTGGTGGTGGCGGCGATCGAAAACGCAGCCAACGCGGAGATTGCCTGCATGTCTGATCAGATTGATCTGATCCTTATGGATGTCTGCACGGCGGATGACGAGTCCGGCATACGCGCTGCCGGCAAGATCAAGAAGAATTATCCGAATACTAAGATCATTGTGATGACATCTATGCCGGAGTATTCCTTTATTCAGAAGGCAAAAGACAGCGGCAGTGACAGTTTTTGGTACAAGGAGTATGGCGAAACCTCTTTGCTGGAAATCTGTAACCGTACTGTTCAAGGTGAGCGTGTATGGCCGGACGCGCTGCCGGTCGTTATGATCGGACTCGCCAGAAGCGACGAGTTTACGGAACGGGAACTGGAGGTGATCCGCGAGCTCGCGCAGGGCAGCCGCTATGAGGATATAACGGAGGCACTTCACATATCCATGAATACAGTCAAGTATCACGTCAAGAATATTCTTCTTAAGACCGGATTTAAGACCACATTGCAGTTGGTGGCGGAAGTGGTGGAGAAGAGGCTGATACTGCCAAAATACTGAAAGAGGGTCGTTTTATTTAGTTACATTCACTCTTCCATAAACGGAGAGTGTTGATTGCAGCCTGAAGGGAGGTCATTTATGTACAAGGGCAAGAGAAAGGTGTTAATGAAGGTTTTGTCGCTGGCATTGGCGGCGGGAATGAGTGTTTCCGGCTTACCTGTCAGCGCGCTGGCAGCAGAGACTGCGGATGCTGGGGCGCAGGAAGAGTCAGTGGTCGATACGGAAACCGCCACAGAGCCGGCAGAGGATTCTAATGAGACCCAAGAGGCGGAAGTTCCTTCAGAAGTGGAGGAGGCGGCATCTTCAGAAGTGGGGGAGGCAGCTTCTTCAGAAGTGGAACAGGAAGTCACCGAAGAGGCGGAAGAGGAAGCCTCCGAAAAGGCGGAAGAGGAAGTGCCTGCAGAGACAGTGGAGGAAGTTCCGTCAGAAGAGGAAGTACCTGAAGAAGAAGTTCCCGCAGAAGAAAATGACGAACTGCCTGAAGAAAGCATCGTTGTTAATGCTGCAGAGGAAGTCGAACAAGCTCAAGACCTCGCAAAGGGGGGAGCGGCGCAAAGCAGTGAAACGCCTTTAGTAGGTCCTGAGTTTATAGATGCAGGGATCATTGAAATTGACGGTGTGTATTATGGTATTAATGGCGGTATTATCTATAACCAGCTCTTCCGTGTTGAAAGAGGCGGACCGATGGGAGTGGACCAATTTTATTGTGCATCAGAAGACGGTTCCATAGTCATCAATGACTGGCGCCAGTCAGAATATGGATACTGGTATTACTTTGGAGAGGATGGACAGGCGGCTTGCGGGCTCACGCAGATTAACGGATCGACGTATTATTTCTACATAAGTGATGCCGGTGGTTGGCACGAGTATAATCCTTACCACTATAGCTGGTATAATGACCCTTCTAATAGAGCGCTGTGTACGGTCGGAGTAGTGTATAACGAAGAAAATGACACCAGTTATCTGACCGCCGATGAAGGTGTTGCAACTGCGCTCGACACAACAGAAGGCTGGATCTATTCGGACAACGGTGATACGTATTATCTGGTCGATGGAGAGTCCGTCCTGTATGACGTAATAGAGGATGACGGAAAGTATTACGGCTTCGATAAAAATGGAAAAATGTATAAAGACACTGCTTTTCTGATCGTAAGAGATGATGACGGAGGTGTTCGCTATCATGCCCATGAGGACGGACATCTGTATGCAAATGAGTGGGCACAGGAAGGGGATGACTGGTATTACTATTTTGACGGAGGAATACCCCACTATGGATTTTACTTAATTAACGGTAATTATTATCTCTTCGACTGGAGAGGAAAAATGCGGACAAACACCACATATACTGATCACAGTACAGGAAAGGTATATGTGATCGGTGATGACGGTGTTGCAAGATTGCAAGTTCTGGACCAGGACGGCTGGGTAGAAAAAGACGGCCGCTACTACTATGCTGAGAATGGCAGCTACGTAAAAAACACTGTGAAAAAGATCGGCGGCGTTTACTATGGGTTCGATACAGATGGCAGAATGTTTGATGACGAGGCATTCAGTTTAGAACGGAAAAATTATAACGGAGACGGCGATCATGATTTTATAGTGGATCGGTATCGCGCCAAAAAAGGCGGGGCTCTGTATACCAATACCTGGTATAAAGAAAAAGTCGGTTATGATGAAGAAGAGTCCTACAGTTACTGGTGTTACTATGGCGATGACGCCAAAATGGTTAAAGGCTGGAAACAGATTGACGGCAAGTGGTACTACTTTAATGAAGATGGAGAAATGGTAACCGGACTCGAAGAAGTCAATGGTAAGACTTACCTATTCAGCACAGGCGGAGCGATGCAGACGGGCTGGCAGAAGATTGACGGCAGCTGGCATTATTTTGCGGGAAACGGAGCTGAGGTAAAAGAGTGGCAAAAGATCGGCGGCGTCTGGTACTACTTTGACGGGGAAGGAAAAATGCTCACAGGCCTTCAGAAGATCGGAGGCGCGAAGTACTTCTTCGGCGCAGGCGGAGCAATGCAGACGGGCTGGCAGAAGATTGACGGCAGGTGGTACTATTTTGCAGGAGGCGGAGCTGCGGTAAAGGCTTGGCAGAAGCTCGGCGGTGCATGGTACTATTTTGATGAGGAAGGAAAAATGGTAACCGGACTCAAGGAAGTCAACGGTAAGACTTACTTCTTCAGTGCAGGCGGAGCGATGCAGACGGGCTGGCAGAAGATCGGCAGCAGCTGGTATTATTTTGCAGGAGGCGGAGCTGCGGTAAAGGCTTGGCAGAAGCTCGGTGGTGCATGGTACTATTTTGATGAGGAAGGAAAAATGGCAACCGGACTAAAGGAAGTCAATGGTAAGACTTACTTCTTCAGTGCAGGCGGAGCAATGCAGACGGGCTGGCAGAAGGCCGGTAATGATTGGTATTATTTTGAGGCCGGCGGCGCGGCGGCTTGCGGCAAGTGGGTCGGAAATTTCTACTTGACAGAGAGCGGTGTGATGGCTGTGAATCAGTGGGTTGATAATCACAAGTATTATGTGGGACCCAACGGAAAATGGATCCCCGGCTATACGGAAAATGCTTCCGTTCGCTGATCTATATAAGCTTTCAGGGCAAAAGTTTGATTACAGGAGCTGGAGCTGCGTATGTGAACGCGGCTCCTTTTTTTGCATCCATGTCTATCTTTTTGCTAAATTCTTATTATAATAGCAGTTATAACACTTTTAAGAGAATAGATATGCGGGAATACGGTGAGGAGCTTATGGCAGCTGCGAACAGTATCTCGAAAAAAATAGACTGTAGCGGGAATGGTCCCGGAAAACATCATAGGAGGTACAAACGATGTCCAAAGGAAAACAGAAAATGATGATGAGAGTCTTGTCAGCGTTTTTGGCTGCCGGAATGAGTATAAGCATTTCGGGCATGCCGGTATGTGCGTCGGAAGCCGGCAGTACTTCCGAACAAAACGAATACGTTTTGGAACAGGCAGAGACCGAAGAGAAGAATGCTGATACCGCGCAAGAGGCTGCAGAAGCGGTCGAAACAGATACGGCGAGGGAAGCAGAACCCGTGGATTCCGAGCCGGTTTCAGATACGGTTTCTGATGAAACGACAGACAAAACGACAGACAAAACGACAAACGAAATGACAGATGAAACGGAAGAGCCGGCTGAATCCGTGTCAGAAGAATCAGCGGATGGCCGGACAGATATCGAAGCTGCAGCTGAACTTGAAGCAGTAGCTGAAGAGGATGCAGAGGAAGTAACTGTGCATGATGAAGCTGCGCAGTCTGTCGCTGAAGAAACCTGGCCGGAGGAAGGGTATGTTTTCCATACTAACGATCCGGACAGGGACAAACCGTTGGTTTCAGTTTCCGGAGGCGGCCAATGGAGGCATAACAGCAGAGGCTGGTGGTATCAATATGCGAACGGCAGTTACCCGAAGAATCAGTGGGTAAAAATTGGCGGATCCATTTATCACTTTGATGCGGACGGCTACATGCAGACGGGCTGGAAGAAGATTGACGGCGATTGGTATTACTTTGCAAGCGGCGGAGCGATGCAGACGGGCTGGCAGAAGATCAGCGGTAAGTGGTTTTACTTTGCTGACTACGGAGCAATGAAGACGGGCTGGCAGAAGATCAGTGGCAGCTGGTACTATTTTGCAGGCAATGGAGCGATGCAGACGGGCTGGCAGAAGATCGGCAGCAACTGGTACTATTTTGCAGGCAATGGAGCGATGAAGACAGGCTGGCAGAAGATCGGCAGCAACTGGTACTATTTTGCGGCCGGCGGAGCGATGAAGACAGGCTGGCAGAAGATCGGCAGCAGCTGGTATTATTTTGCGTCCGGCGGAGCGATGAAGACAGGCTGGCAAAAGATCGGCAGCAAATGGTACTATTTTGCATCCGGCGGAGCGATGCAGACGGGCTGGCAGAAGATCAGCGGCAAGTGGTATTACTTTGCAGGCGGCGGAGCAATGGCGACAGGTTCTCAGAGGATTGGCGGGAAGCAGCAGTATTTCAAGAGCAATGGCGTATGGGTCGATCCGAATGTTGTAGTACAGAAAGTATTCGCCGGGTTTAAAGAGCGTTATGACTACGTTCATTTAATGGGCGATACATATGAAATGAGCGGCAGTAAGGAAATCGTCTTTATCAGAAGAAGCCAGGGAGACGGTGTTATTACGATCGATGCAGAAGTAACGCTGGAGACAGGATTAGTGTCCTGGGTGGAGTATAAGTATTTGAACGGAGACTTTGAAGAAACCCGGTATCATTTTTATATCAGTATACCCTGACGGGAGTGTGATCTCCGGTAAAGGAAAACGAATTAAGAGGTAATAATGGAAATCAGCAGCAAAATTCTGGAAAAATATGACCTACTTCAGCACCAGTACCTGAAGGATACGGGCTGTGACAGCGTTCTTCTGCGCCACAAAAAGACCGGCGCGAGAGTGGCGCTCCTGCCCTCAGAGGATGACAACAAGGTATTCTATATCGGATTCCGCACGCCTCCGGAGGATTCCACCGGCGTTGCACATATCATCGAGCACTCTGTGCTGTGCGGCTCCAGGGATTTTCCGGTCAAGGATCCTTTCATTGAACTGGTAAAAGGTTCGCTCAACACCTTCCTCAATGCTATGACTTATCCGGACAAGACTGTTTACCCGGTGGCGAGCTGCAACGACACGGATTTCAAGAACCTGATGCACGTCTATCTGGACGCGGTGTTCTATCCGAACATCTATAAAGAGCGGAATATCTTCCGCCAGGAAGGCTGGCATTACGAGGCAGAGGACGCGCAGAGCCCGATCACGGTGAACGGAGTCGTCTACAACGAGATGAAGGGCGCCCTTTCTTCACCCGACGATGTGCTCGCCCGCAGCATTTACGGCGCGCTGTACCCGCACACGCCCTACGCGGTGGAGTCCGGCGGCGATCCTGTGTGCATCCCGGACCTTACTTATGAGGCCTTTTTGGATTTCCACAGCAGATACTATCACCCCTCCAACAGCTATATTTTCCTCTATGGAAATATGGACATGGAGGAGCGCCTGACGTATCTGGACGAAGCTTATCTCTCTTCATTTGACAAGATTGAGATCGATTCTGAGATTCCTGCGGAGCCTGCGTTTGAGAAGCCTGTGGAGGCGACGGAGCACTATTCCGTGCAGTCAGAGGAGGAACTGGAAGGCCGCAGTTATCTCACATGGAACGTATCGCTTGCTCCTGACGGACAGGACACGGAACTTGGTCTCGCCTTTAAGATCATCGACTACATGCTCTGCGACGCGGAAGGCGCACCTGTCAAAAAAGCGCTGAGGGACAAGGGAATCGGCGAGGACGTCTATTCCCTGCTGGAACTTGGCATCAGACAGCCCAGTTATACCGTTACATCCAAGTATACGGACCCCGACAGGAAAGAAGAGTTTGTAAAGACCATTGAGGACACGCTCAGAGAGATCGCGGACAAGGGTCTTGACCAGCGCGCGCTTCTGGCGAGTATCAACCGTTTCGAATTCAAATACAGAGAGGCCAATGCCGGCTATTATCCCAAGGGACTGATCTACGGTCTCGGGGCGCTCGACACATGGCTCTACAACGAGGAGACACCCTTTATTAACCTCGAACTCGGAGAAGCATTTGCTTCCCTTCGGGAGAAGATGGACAAGGGATATTTTGAAGAACTGATCCGCAAACACTTTTTGGAGAATCCCCACAAGGCGGTCGTTGTGATGACGCCCGAGGTGGGACTCACTGAGAAGATGGCAGAGGAACTCAGGCAGAAGATGGAAGTTTATGCCGGGAGTCTCACGGTTGACGAGAGGCAGCAGATCGTCGACGATCTGGCCGCGCTCCGGCAGTGGCAGGAGACACCCAATTCCGCCGAGGACCTTCAGAAGATCCCCATGCTGACAAGAGGGGACCTCACCAGAGAGATCAGGCCTTTCATCAACCGCCTGACGACCGCGGACACGATCCGCGGCGGTGAGAAAGTGCTGGAGACGAAGGTCATCGCGCATCCTCTGGGAACTTCCGGGATCGACTATCTGACCTTTATGTTCGATATCTCGAAGCTTCCGCAGAAGTTCTTCCCCTATCTGGGAATCTTCAAGACTCTTGTTGGCGTTCTGGACACGGAGCACTTCAGCTACGCGGAGCTGGACCAGGAGATCAATATCTATACAGGCGGCATCGGGACGACCGTCAGCGTCTATACGCAGAACGGAGATCCGTCAAAATACAGAATGATGGCGGAAGTCAACTGCAAGGTGCTTCACGGCAATCTGGAACACGCCATGAGACTGGTCGGTGAGATCCTCACTACCACCAAATGGAACAGCAAAGACCGGATCCTCGAGGTACTGGAGGAAGAGAGAGCAGCTATGAGAGCGGATCTTCCGGCTTCCGGTCACGCCACGGCGGCCGTCAGGGCATCGGCGGGATTCTCTGAGACTGCTCTGATCATGGACAGTGTGAACGGTGTAAATGCTTATCACACGCTCGATGAGGTCTGTGGGCTTCTGGAAAATGGAGAGGCGGATGAGTTCCTTAAGGTGATGGAAGAGATGGCGCGCTATATTTTCCGGGCTGATCGTCTGATGCTGGACTGCACTGCGGATGAGAGCAGCCTTGAAGAGATCTGCCGTGGAACCGGTGCCCTTGCCGGCACATTCCCGCAGGGGAAAACTCCGGAAGAGGACCTTAAGGAATATGGCGGGGCTTTCCGCGTCAAACCTGTCAAAGTGAAGGAAGGATTCACGACGGCAGGCCAGGTGCAGTATGTCTGCAGAGCCGGCAATTACGGCAGCAAGGGCTGTGAGTACACAGGAGCTCTTCGTGTGCTGCGCGTGATCCTGGGATACGATTATCTCTGGCAGAATGTCAGAGTCAAGGGCGGCGCCTACGGCTGCATGAGCAGTTTCTCCAGAGACGGAAGCGCTTACTTCGTATCTTACAGGGACCCTCATCTGGCACAGACGATCCGCACCTTTGAAGAGGCGCCGGACTATATCAGAGGGTTCGAGGCGGATGAGCGCACGATGACCAAGTATATCATCGGCGCTGTCAGCGCGCTGGACCATCCGATGTCCCCGGCGACGTACGGCAAGTATTCCCTCGCCGGTTACATGACGGGTTTTGACGAAAAGAAGATGCAGAAGGAGCGCGATCAGCTTCTTGACTGCAAACCGGAGGATATCCGGGCACTGGCCGCGCACATCGAGGCTTTCCTCAGCGAGGACGCTCTCTGTGTCGTCGGCAGCGCGGAGAAGCTCAAGGCGGAGTCTGATCGATTCGAGAGAATGGAAAAACTTCAGTGATCCTGAAGGATGATCACATAGAGAAAAAGGCAAAGGTATTACTGCATGGCAGAGAACAAAGAAATGACGACACAGGAAAAGACCGGAAAGAAGGCGGGATTCGCCACGATCATAGGAAAGCCCAACGTGGGCAAGTCCACGCTGATGAACCGTCTGATCGGGCAAAAGATCGCGATCACCTCCTATAAGCCGCAGACTACGAGGACGCAGGTCCGCACTATTTTGACAGAGGAGCGCGGACAGGTCGTGTTCCTCGATACGCCCGGCATTCACCGCACGAAGACCAAAATGGGCGAGTATATGGTGAAAGCAGCACAGAGCACGCTGCGGGAAGTTGACGTGGTCCTTTGGCTCGTGGAGCCTAAGACCAAAATGAGCGAGGAGGACAAGAGCATCGCCGGGCAGCTGGCAGCTGTTAAGACTCCTGTGCTGATCCTCATTAATAAGATCGATTCGGTAAAGAAGGCGGAAATCCTGCCGGTCATTGCTGTCTATCAGAGAGCCTATGACGAAGCGGTAAAGGCGCAGAACGAGGAGAAGGAGGCGGCCGGGAAAGCCCCTCTTACATCTAACCTCAAAGCGATCATCCCGGTCAGCGCAAGGACCGGAAGCGGCACGGAAGATCTGCTGAGCAGTCTATTCGAACTGCTCCCCGAGGGGGAACCCTTCTATGACGAGGAGCAGGTCACAACGGAGACAGAGCGTGAGATTGCGGGTGAGATCGTGCGCGAGAAAGCGCTGCGCCTTCTGCAGGAAGAAGTCCCTCACGGTATTGCCGTTACGATCGACAGCATGAAATACCGCAAGAGAAAAGACGGAACCGAGATCTGCGATATCGACGCCTCCATCATCTGCGAGCGTGAGAGCCACAAGCTGATCGTGATCGGCAAACAGGGTTCAATGCTCAAAAAGATCGGAACGGCGGCGAGAACGGATATCGAGAATATGCTGCAGTGCAAGGTAAACCTCAAACTCTGGGTCAAGGTACGCAGGGACTGGAAGGACAACGAGCAGCAGATGAAGTCCTTCGGCTACGATATGCGCAAATACAAATAAGATGAGTGTAAGTTATGAAGTGACCGGAATGGTCCTCACGAGCGTTCCCGCAGGGGAATATGACAAAAGAGTGGAAATCCTCACGAAAGAGAGAGGCAGGATCTCTGGATTTGCAAGGGGTGCGAGAAGGCCCGGAAGTCCTGTGATGGCTGCCGCTTCTCCTTTTGTGTTCGGAACTTTTAAGATCAGTGAGGGCAGAAGCGCTTACCAGATCATCGGCGCGAAGGTGGACAATTACTTTGAAAAGCTTCGCGCGGACATCACCGCGGCCTGCTTCGGATCCTACTTTATGGAGATTCTGCAGTATGTGACGAGGGAGAACAACGACGAGACAGCCCTGCTCATGCTCGCTTACCAGAGCCTGAGGGCGCTGGAATCGGACTCTTTTGACAACAGGCTGGTCAGGGCGGTGTTCGAGATCAAAGCGGTGATGCTCGAAGGGGAATATCCCGGACCAAGGCGCGGAGTACAGTATTCGGACTCAGCGCTGTACGCCCTGGATTTCCTGTTCAGGACATCCCCCGCCAGGATCTACACATTCGGCGTCAAGCCGGAAGTGCTCGAGGAACTGGAAAGCTATGCGAAATGGCTCTGCGCAAGGACCTGGGATCACAGGTTCAAGAGCCTGGAAATCCTTGAAGTTCTCTTGTGAGCAGGGGATTGAACGTTGCAAAACCGGCGCTATTCCCTTATAATTAAGCGTTGATAAATTGAAACTGTATATTAAATTACAGAAAAAACAGATAAAGGAGCACGTAATCAATGGAAAAGACAATGGATAAGATCGTGGCACTGTGTAATGCCAGAGGATTCATCTACCCCGGTTCCCAGATCTACGGCGGACTGGCCAACACATGGGACTACGGCAATCTGGGCGTCGAACTCAAGAACAACGTCAAGAAGGCCTGGTGGCAGAAATTTGTACAGGAGAGCCCTGAGAACGTAGGCGTTGACTGCGCGATCCTGATGAACCCCCAGACATGGGTGGCCAGCGGACATCTTGCAAGCTTTTCCGATCCGCTCATGGACTGCAAAGCCTGCGGCGAGAGATTCCGTGCCGACAAGCTGATCGAGGACTACGCGGCAGAGCACGAGATGACTCTGGACGGAAGCGTCGACGGATGGACCAGCGACGAGATGATGGGCTTCATCAACAAGTTCGCCGTTCCCTGCC
>DJXS01000051.1:30304-35718 GCA_002448395.1 Lachnospiraceae bacterium UBA6998
GAGACCGCGCAGGGCATCTTCGTCAACTTCAAGAACGTACAGAGAACTTCCAGAAAGAAAGTTCCTTTCGGAATCTGCCAGATCGGCAAGTCCTTCCGAAATGAGATCACTCCCGGCAACTTCACTTTCAGAACCCGCGAGTTCGAGCAGATGGAGATGGAGTTCTTCTGCGAGCCCGATACAGACCTCGAGTGGTTCGCATACTGGAAGGATTTCTGCTGGAACTGGCTCATGAAGCTCGGCCTTAAGCCCGAGGAGACCAGAATGAGAGATCACGATAAGGAAGAGCTCTCCTTCTATTCCAAGGCCACAACCGACATCGAATTCCTCTTCCCCTTTGGCTGGGGCGAACTCTGGGGCATCGCTGACAGGACTGACTATGACCTGACCCAGCACCAGAATGTGTCCGGCGAGGATATGAGCTACTTCGACGATGTCAAGAAGACCAAATACATCCCTTACGTCGTAGAGCCTTCACTGGGCGCTGACCGCGTAACTCTGGCTTTCCTCTGCGCAGCTTACGACGAGGAGGAACTCGAGGGCGGCGACAAGAGAACCGTCATGAGATTCCACCCCGCGCTGGCACCTGTCAAGGTCGGCGTTCTGCCTCTTTCCAAGAAGCTCGGCGCTGAGGCTTTCGAAGTCTACAAAAACCTGAGCAGGAAGTTCAACTGCGAGTACGACGACAGAGGCAATATCGGCAAGAGATACAGAAGACAGGACGAGATCGGCACACCTTTCTGCGTGACCTACGATTTCGATTCCGAGACAGACAAGTCCGTGACCATCCGCATGAGAGACAGCATGGAGCAGGTCCGTGTTCCGATCGCTGAACTGGACGCATGGTTCGCTGACAAGTTTGATTTCTGATCTGTGTTTTGGAGGATTCTGTAAAAATGCAATACTATGGCGTAAACGAACTTCGCGAAATGTTCCTGAAGTTCTTTGAGAGTAAGGGACACCTGAGAATGAACAGCTTCTCTCTGGTTCCCCACAATGACAAGAGCCTTCTGATCATCAACTCCGGAATGGCTCCCTTAAAGCCCTATTTCACAGGTGAGGAGATCCCGCCGAGGAGGCGTGTGACCACCTGCCAGAAGTGCATCCGCACAGGCGACCTTGAAAATGTAGGCAAAACAGCGCGTCACGGCACATTCTTCGAGATGCTGGGAAACTTCTCCTTCGGCGACTACTTCAAGAAAGAGTCGATCCCGTGGGCGTGGGAGTTCCTGACCGAGTGGGTTGGACTTGATCCCGAAAGACTCTATCCTTCCGTTTACGAAGGCGATGACGAAGCCTATAACATCTGGCTCAACGACATGCACATCCCCGCCGAGCGCATCTACAAGTTCGGCAAGGAAGACAACTTCTGGGAGCACGGCTCAGGTCCCTGCGGCCCCTGCACCGAGATCTACTATGACCGCGGCGAGAAGTGGGGGAACGGTCCCGAGGACGTCATGGGCGGCGAAGGCGACCGCTTCATGGAAGTATGGAACGTCGTATTCTCCCAGTTCAACAACGACGGACACGGCAACTACACTGAGCTCGAGCACAAGAACATCGACACAGGCATGGGCCTGGAGCGTCTGGCAGTAGCTGTTCAGGACGTAGCTTCCCTGTTTGACGTGGATACTGTCCGCGCGCTCAGAGATGAAGTATGCGCGCTTGCAGGCTGCGAGTACGGCAAAGATCACGAGACGGATGTCTCCGTGCGTATCATCACAGACCACATCCGCAGCGCGACCTTCATGATCTCCGACGGTATCATGGCGAGCAACGAGGGCAGGGGATATGTTCTCCGCCGTCTGATCCGCCGCGCGATCCGTCAGGGCAGAAAGCTCGGCATCAAGGACGCTTTCATGACAAAGCTCGCGGAAGCCGTCATCGAGGGATCCAAGGGCGGTTATCCTGAACTCGAGGAGAAGAAAGTATTCATCCTCAAGAACCTGGCCATCGAGGAAGAGCGCTTCGCTAAGACAATTGACCAGGGTCTCGATATTTTGGCAGGAATGATGGAGAAACTGCGCGCAGAGGGCAAAACACAGCTCTCCGGCGATGACGCGTTCCTTCTCTATGACACATACGGATTCCCGATCGACTCCACACAGGACGTCCTTGAGGAGAACGGTTTCACAGTTGATACCGAAGGCTTTGAGAAGGCAAGAGCAGAGGCACGCGAGAAATCCAAGGGCAGCTGGATCAAGACTTCCATGAGCGGCAAGGAAGCCACTGTCTATGATCAGATGGATGCTTCCTGCAACTCCGAGTTCGACGGCTATGACAAGCTCGTTCAGGACAGCGAGATCATTGCGCTGGCAGAGCTTCATGATGCAGCTGATGAAGAGCCCGATTCTGTTGCCGAGGCAGTGACAGACGGCATGCGCGCTGCGATCATTACAAAGGAAACTCCTTTCTACGGCACCATGGGCGGCCAGGTCGGCGATATCGGCGAGATCGTATGCGGAAAGAGCACTTTCAAGGTTGAGAAGACTGAGCATGTAGCAGGCTCCAAGATCGCGCACATCGGCGTGGTGACAAGCGGCATGTTCAAGATGGGCGATGTGGTCACTCTGAAAGTCGATGCGAAGAACCGCCGCGATATCTGCAGAAACCACAGCGCTACGCACCTTATGCAGAAGGCGCTCCGCGTAGTCCTCGGCACTCATGTTGAGCAGAAGGGCTCCTATCAGGATGCGGACCGCACAAGATTCGACTTCAGCCACTTCCAGGCTATGACTGCTGATGAGATCAAGGCTGTTGAAGATCTTGTCAACGAGAAGATTTCAGAAGGTCTCGATGTCAAGACCGCGATCATGGGCATTGAAGACGCCAAGAAGAGCGGCGCTATGGCTCTGTTCGGCGAGAAATACGGCGACGAAGTCCGCGTAGTAAAGATGGGCGAATTCTCCACCGAGCTCTGCGGCGGAACACATGTAAAGAACACAAGCCAGATCGGCCAGTTCAAGATCCTGTCCGAGAACGGCGTCGCGGCAGGCGTCCGCAGAATTGAGGCGCTGACCGGCGACAATGTACGCGCTTACTATGAGGATCTTGAGAAGAAGATGCATGATGCGGCTGCCATGGTCAAGGCAACTCCTGACACATTGGCTGACCACATCAAGAAGCTTCAGGATGAGCTCAAGGCTGTCAAGAGCGAGAACGAGTCCCTCAAGGCCAAGGAAGCGCAGAACGCTCTCGGCGACGTCATGGACAAGGTAGTGGAGATCAAGGGCGTGAAGTTCCTGGCTTCCTCCGTCAAGGATGTCGACATGAACGGACTCCGCGACCTGGGCGACCAGCTCAAGGAGAAACTCGGCAGCGGCGTGATCCTTCTCATCTCAGAGAAGGGCGGCAAGGTCAACCTGATGACCATGGCGACAGACGATGTAGTCAAGAAGGGAGCTCATGCGGGCAACCTCATCAAAGCGATCGCCAAGGAAGTCGGCGGTGGCGGCGGCGGACGTCCCACTATGGCACAGGCGGGCGGCAAGAACCCTGCGGGCATTGACAGTGCTCTGAATGCGGCTCCGGCTGTTCTGGAAGGCATGATCAAATAATCATCTGAATTGTGAGACCGGTGCACCGGGAACCATGTGATTCCCGGTACGCCGGTCTTTTGTCGTTCACGCGGTTCGATCCTGCAGATTCTTCTAAAACATGTGCGGTGCTTCAAAAATAAACGCTATTTGCATTATTTTGGTGCTAAGCTGCACAGATTAGTGTTAAAATAAGATTCGTGGCGCGGTGAGGGCGCACAAATACAGTTTAGAAAGCAAACTATATGAATATTACGGTTTATTTAGGCTCTGCCTCGGGTAATCATCCCGGGTATGCACAGGAAGTCATCAAACTCGGAACATGGATCGGAAAGTCAGGTCATCGGCTGATCTACGGAGGAAGCAGGATCGGCCTTATGGGAGAACTGGCGGAAGCGGTCCTTCAGGCGGGCGGCGAAGTCATCGGTATTGAACCGGGATTTTTCGTGGACAGCTGCCTGCAGCATGACGGGATCACACAGCTCATCGTCACAGAGACAATGGCGGAGAGAAAAGAGAAGCTGATCGCATACGGGGACGCCTATATCGCATTTCCCGGAGGAACAGGGACACTAGAAGAGATCTCAGAGGTGATGTCCCAGGTGAGGCTGGGCCACAACGATAAGCCATGTATTGTTTTTAATCTGAACGGTTATTATGAACCCCTTCGGCAGATGCTGGACGTCATGGTCCGGGAGGGATTTTTGGACGAGGAGAGCAGGAGCAGTTTCCTGTTTCTGCCGGATGTAGAGAGTATAGCGCGGGCGCTTGAATAAAGCCCGGACGGCAGGAGGAAAGGAGAGCGCAGGTGGATAAGAGAACTAAGAAAGACCTTGAAAGACTTAACGAGCTTACAAACAGAGAGAAGGATCTGCTCAAGGGCCTGTACGGAGATATGTTCGGCTCATCGATCAGGAAGAAGTCAAAAGATATCTTCGAGGATACAGATTCCTCCCGGAAGCCGTCTGCAGCCGAACTTCTTGATCAGGCAAGACGGAAACGCCCCGATCCCTTAGAGGACGCGAAGAAGGCCCTCAGGGAGGCACAGGACCTGATGTCCCGCACAGAGGAGATCGCCCAGAATATGGACGAATCCAATAAAAAGAAGATGGAAGAGCTCATGAAGCTGACCAATGAGACCGGGGAAGTGAGACCTGTCGGGATGCCTCAGGGCGCTTCTAAGGGCGGAGAGTCCGCAGTTGCGGCGGGCGGCCCGGGTCCCGAGGGACAGGAAGAGGAGCAGAAGCCTCAGGAGCCTGAGAAAGATCCCATGGAGGAACTGGAATCTCTCGTCGGCCTTACGACGATCAAGGATGACGTCAAGGAACTCATGGCATTTGTCAAAATACAGAAAATGAGAAGCGATGCCGGTCTTAGATCAGTACCTGTATCTCTTCATCTGGTCTTTACAGGCAATCCCGGAACAGGCAAGACTACTGTCGCCAGGATCATCGGAAGGCTCTACAAGCAGATCGGCGTGCTCTCCAAGGGACAGCTCGTCGAGGTGGACCGCTCCGGCCTTGTGGCGGGCTATGTCGGACAGACCGCCCTCAAGACCCAGGAACAGATCAAGAAGGCTATGGGAGGTGTTCTGTTTATTGATGAAGCATACGCGCTGGCACAGAAAGACGACGCCTTTGGCCAGGAAGCCATAGACACAGTCCTCAAAGCCATGGAAGATCACAGAGACGACCTGGTCGTCATTGTCGCGGGCTACACAAAGCCGATGGAAAAGTTCATTAACAGCAATCCCGGCCTGAAATCCCGTTTCAACAAGTATTTCGAATTCCCGGACTATACCATTGATGAACTGGAAGCGATCTTCTATCTGAACTGTCAGAAATATGACTATGTTGTGGAAGAGGACGCGAAGAAGCA
>DJXS01000051.1:35875-45977 GCA_002448395.1 Lachnospiraceae bacterium UBA6998
GAGGACATCATCACAAACCAGGCCCGCCGCGTCGCGGCTATGGAGAATCCGACCCACGACGATATGATGAAGATCACGATCGAGGACCTGTCCGACGACATCGGCGACAAGACGGATACCAAGGAACTTGAGAAGATGATGGAAGCTGCTAAGGATGTGAGAGTCACAGAACTCGAGATGCCCGGCGGCGAGTCTGCAGTCGGAGATTCCGCAGCAGAGAAGACGGCAGATGCTGCGGCAGAAAATACAGAGAATACGGAAACCACCGAAGCGGCACAAAACACAGATACAGAGGAATGAGCGGCAGATTATGGCAGAACAAAGAGACGGAATGATCACTGTGCGCAGTGATCTCCACGATTATATGGAACAGATTGACCAGTACACGGCACAGCTGCCGCTGACGATCAGGGAACAGATGAGACAGGCTCTCTACAGAGAGTATGACGGCGATTACGCGGGTCAGGAGAAACTCTGCAGAGAGATGCTGGAGGTATTGCCGGACAGTGCCGACGTGCTCTCCATGCTGGGCAGGTGCCTGATGTCCCAGGGACGTTACGATGAGGCGAGGGAATATCTGGAGAAGGCAGCGGAAGCAGATCCGGATGACCAGAACACGATCATCAGCCTCGGACAGGCCTGCCACGCGCAGAAGGATTATAAGAAAGCCGTGGAACTGCTTGGTGGTATCTTCCCTCCTAAGGACTACCATCCATTCTACTATACGGTATACGCAGAAAGTCTCGAGAGCCTGGGGCAGAGAGAAAAGGCCAGGGACATGTACCGCAAAGAGATCTCGATCTGGGAAGAATCCCGTATCGTCCGCTCCGTGGAGATCCTGGACGGCTGCTTCGTCCGGACGCTCTATCTGGACGCCATTCTGGGCGCAATGGAGCTCACAGTGGATATGGGAGTTTACAAACGATTTCTCGCGACTGTTACCATGGATGCAGCTATGCAGAGAAAGCTGGCACAGAATATCTCTTATCTGAGTACAGCGCTGACAGTACGCACTTTCCGCATTCCCTTCCGTTCTCTGGTCAGGGAGATCGAGGAACAAGGCTATCTTTTGGACAGCGAGCACTATCCCATCATAGAGAACGCATACCGCTCAGTGGAGTCCTATGAATATCATGAGGATAACGCCGTAAGCGCCATGATGGAGAGCTTTCTCTCCGCAGAGAGCAGGGCGCCCATGGCGGGAGATAAGGAAGCAGACAACAACGACAGACTCACTGTGCTGTCTTATGAGTGGTATATGACCAGATACATAGAGAATCACGGAGAAGAGCTGCTCTATGTATCCGAGAAATATCCGCACACCTATATCAAAGCCGTCACTTATCTGGATCAGCTGCAGACTCTGGGCGCTGAAGGCATGAGAAATGCGATCCTGGACAAACTGGAGACCTTCGATGAGATCAAGGTGCCCAGAGATGCTCTGGAAGCGGGCATGGAAGAGGCATATCAGAAGGCGCTGAAACGCAAAAAAGAGCCGGTTTACCTCACGGAAGGCAATGTGACCTATAAGAGAAGCGGCAAGAAGATCCTTCCCAACGATCCCTGCCCGTGCGGTTCCGGCAAGAAGTACAAGAAGTGCCACGGAAGAAAGTGAATCACCTGATGAAGATAGATCCGAAAGAACTGTACTCGATCAGTTTTTACGAATACGGCGAGGCATATTTTGGCAGCTGCGGCGGAACGCGGTACAGGCTGGCCAGAGAACCTCTGAAAAATGTCCATTACACTCCTGTGGACCAGAGAGACCCGGCGGTCCTTCTGGCTACGGTGTGGCCTGAGCCGTACGCTTACGGCGCGGCGGACCCTGAAACTATGACGAGCAGCGAATTCGAGTTTTCGGCAGAGGGACTTGCAGCGGCAGCTGACTGGCTTAACAGCAGGATCAGTGCGGAAGAAGAGCGCGTATGAAGATAAATCATATATATCACAGTGGTTTTGTGATTGAACTTGAGAGTACAGTATTGATCTTTGACTGGTACTCGGGGGAACTGCCGGATTTTGACCCGGGCAAAAAAGTGTTTGTCTTCGTAAGTCACGGACACGCGGATCACTATTCCCCCAGAATATGGACACTCCGCGGCAGATATGAGAAGATCTGCTATATTCTGGACTGCTGTACGGCGCCGGAACAGAAAGGGGAAAATATCTTCCATGTCCAGCCCGGAAGGCACTACAGGATTAAAAATACACTTGTTTACGCGATCCGTTCCAACGACGAGGGAGTGGCCTATGTTGTGAGCGCGGAAGGGTACAATTTCTTCCACGCAGGAGATCTCAACATATGGCACTGGAAGGACGCGCAGGACGATCAGAACGCCTATTCCCTGAAGATCTACCGGAGGCAGCTTGAGAAGATCAGCGGCTGGTGCTTCGACGCGGCGATGATCCCGCTGGATCCACGGCTGGAGGACAACGCACCGAACGCGATCATCGAGTTCATGAACGCAGTGGAGTGCAGGCATCTGTTTCCGATGCATTACTGGAACCGGCGGGAAGAAGCGGCCGGATATTTAAGGGACGTAAGACTCGATCCCTTCAGGGACCGGATCTGTTTTCTCAGTGAGATGGAAGCTTAAAAATCGATTTTATTTTGTAACGGACCGGAGCGGAAGCGCCGGTCCTTTTTCAGCTTCAATTTCCGGGAAATATTGTGAAAATAAGCCTCTCAGAGCACCATTGTTTTGACGAATCGGGATATTACTGCTATTCTAAAAACAATGACGGAAAGTTCTGTATAGGAGGATGGAAATGAGCAAGAAATTGATAACAGTACTTGTGACTGTTTTTACAGTAATGATTCTGACAACCGGCTGTAACTCTGATAAGAAGGCGGTTACGGAGACTATAGAAGGCTTCCTGAATGCCATGGTCGCCAACGATATGGAGAAGGCCTCCCAGTACGCCACTGAGGAATTCATGGAAAGTAATACTATGAAGCTGATGCAGCCTGATTATCTCGCTGATACTTTCTATGCGACGATGAATATTGATAAGGAAGATCTGGACGAGGCAGCGCAGAATGCTGTCAACGAATATGTGAAGAACGTAGTTGACAAGGCCTATAAGAGCTTTGAGATCCAGGATATCAAGATACAGGAGGATACTGCTGCAGCTACAGCCAGGATCACTCTCGGGTACAATCCGGATGCTTCCACCAGCGTATCTGATGATACGACCGATCTGGTCAATGAGTATCAGACTGAGCATTACGACGAATTGGTCGCTATTTTCACGGAAGAAGGCGAGAAGGCAATGAATAAAAAGATCTATAACGATCTGATCCCCATTGTCATCGGCAAGATGCAGGAAGTGCTTGAGAGCAGCGAGCCTTCGGAAGAGAAAACGATCCTCTCGCTCGTAAAGAAAGACGGAGTGTGGCTTGTTACGGATCTGGATGAGAACAGGCCCGGAGCAGCGGCCGGAGATACTGCTGCAGAGGCGGCAGCCGGAAATACCGCTGAGGCGGCAGCAACCGGAGGTACTGCTGTAGAGGAAGCTGCTGCAGAGGCGGCAACTCAGGAGGAGACTGCCAAGTAATGCCGATACCGCTTAAACTGCAGGTGTTCGAAGGACCCATGGACCTTCTGATGCACCTGATCGAGAAAAACAAAATAGACATCTATGACATACCTATTGTCACGATAACCGATCAGTATCTGGAATATGTAAGACAGATGGAACACAGTGACATGAACGTCACCAGCGAGTTCCTCGTCATGGCCGCGACACTTCTTGACATCAAGAGCCGTATGCTCCTGCCCAGAGAAGAAAATGAGGAAGGCGATGAAGAGGATCCTCGAGACGAACTTGTCAAGCGTCTTCTGGAGTACAAGATGTACAAGTTCATGTCGGAGGAACTTAAGGAAAAGAGCCGGCAGGCAGGTTTGAGTTATTTCAGAGAGCAGGATCTTCCGGAGGAGGTGCGCAGTTACGTGCCTCCTCTCAATTATGAAGAGTTGATCGGAGACAGGACAGCGCAGAGCCTCAGAAATGTATTTGCTGACGTGATGAAGCGCAGGAAGAGCCGCGTCGATCCCATACGAAGCGGATTTGGGAAGATCCACAGGGAAGAGATCAGTGTCGCGGACAAAACATTGTATATCCGGGCATATCTCCAAAGCCATCCTCATGCGGATTTCAGGGAGATGCTGGAGCTTCAGGACAGCAAGGAAGAGATCATCGTGACATTCCTGGTGATCCTTGAGCTCATGAAGCACCAGAAGATCCGCATCACACAGGAGGAGGCTTTCGGGAAGATCCTTATCGATCTGGCGGATCCCAATGAACCTGAGACGGAGGCACTGCCTCAGGAGCAGGAGGAAGGACCGCAGGAGCTGGAACCATATCAGGCTCCGATACCGGACGAGCCGGAAGAGGAGCCTGAACCGATACTGCCGGAGAGTGTAACAGATCCGGCTCCGGTTCTGATCCATCGAGAGCCGGAAGCAGAATTTGAACCTCTTTCGCCAGAGCTGGAAGAGGAGCCTGAGCTGCCGCTGTCAGAGCCGGAAGCGGAGCCTGAGCTGCTGCCTGAGCTGATCCCGGAAGAGATTGAACCGGAGCCGGTCAGAAGAAGGCATCTTGTCATGAGGCCCAGACAGAATAAAATGGCCGGCAGTCGTCATTTCTTCCCGCGCGGGGGAAGAAGAACGAGCGGCAGCATGTACAGAAAAGCACGGGGCAGCAGGATCTGGAACAGAAAAAGGAACCGCGGAAGCGTATTGAGACAACTTAGGAAGAGAAGATAAGGAGGTAAGGCATGGCAATCCGGTACAATGAGCGGACACGCACATTTCACCTTTACAACGACAAGATGAGCTATATCATGCGGGTCATGGAGAACGAGCAGCTCGAGAACCTCTATTACGGCAAAAGAGTATATGACGAGTGCTCTTTTGACCTCTATCACGAGGAGGTTATGCGCTCTCAAATGTCAATTTGCGTTTCGGAGCCGGGCCTGCTCTCCATGCACTATACCAGGCAGGAATATCCCTCCTATGGTACAGGTGATTACAGGAGCCCTGCCATGACGATCCTGCAGGAAAATGGAAGCAGAGTCACCGAATTCAGATATCAGGGTTACCGGATCCTGGAAGGAAAGCCTTCGCTGCTCCCGCTGCCCGCTGTTTACACAGAGAGCAATGAGGAGGCGCAGACGCTGGAGATCACGCTCCGCGACAGCATTATGGACACGGACCTGATCCTCAGTTATACCATTTTCAGGGACTATGCGGTGCTCGCAAGAAACGCAAGGTTTGAGCATCACGGCAGCGCTCCGATCGTACTGGAGCGCGCGATGAGCATGTCCGCAGAGTGGTCAGATATGGACTTTACAATGATCAATCTGGCCGGCGCCTGGGCGAGAGAGCGATATGTCAAGGAGAGAAAGCTTGAAATGGGGATCAGCGCGGTACACAGCCTGAGCGGTACCTGCAGCAGCGCTGAGCACAATCCTTTCCTGGCTCTGGCGAGACCGGGCTGTACGGAGGAACAGGGGGAAGTGTACGGATTCAGTCTCCTTTACAGCGGCAGTTTCCTGGCACAGGCAGAGGTGTCGACTTTTGACATGACCAGGGTGATGATGGGGATCAATCCCGAGAATTTCAGCTGGGAGCTGGCCCAGGGAGAAACTTTCCAAACCCCGGAGGCAGTCATGGTCTACAGCAGTGAGGGACTCGGAGATATGAGCCGAACCTTCCACAAACTGTACAGAACCCGGCTGATGCGCGGGAAGTGGAGAGATCTTCCGCGCCCGATCCTTCTCAACAATTGGGAGGCAACTTATTTCTCATTCAATGAAGAGAAACTGATAGACATCGCCTCCAAGGCAAAAGAGTGCGGGATTGAACTCTTTGTCCTGGACGACGGCTGGTTCGGAACAAGGAATGACGACCGCAGAGGACTGGGAGACTGGTATTGCAATCTGGAGAAGATCCCTTCGGGCATCGACGGGCTCTCCCGCAAGATCGAAGCGCTGGGAATGAAATTCGGCCTATGGGTAGAACTGGAGATGGTGAACAAGGACAGCGACCTTTACCGCAGCCATCCCGAGTGGGTCATCGGAGCGCCGGATCGCTTTGACTGCCACGCCCGCCACCAGTATGTCCTTGACTATTCCAATCCGGATGTCGTGGACTATATCTATAAAATGATCTCCGAGATCCTCAGAAAGTCCCGGATCTCTTATATCAAGTGGGATATGAACCGCTATATGACAGGTCCTTTCAGCACGGCGCAGTGGACGAAAAGAGAGAACGGCGCATGGCCGGCAGTACGCCAGGGAGAGATGATGCACCGCTATATTCTTGGGGTCTATTCGCTCTATGAGAAGTTGACCGGTGAGTTCCCTGACATTCTTTTTGAGAGCTGCGCGAGCGGCGGCGCCAGATTTGATGCGGGAATGCTTTTCTGGGCGCCCCAGGCCTGGTGCAGCGACGATTCCGACGCGTACGAGAGGCAGAAGATCCAGTACGGCACTTCCTATGTATATCCGATCGTGAGCATGGGATCGCATGTCTCGGCAGTGCCCAACCACCAGCTTCTTCGCACGACACCTCTGCAGACAAGAGCCAATGTGGCATATTTTGGCACATTCGGATATGAACTGGATCTCAACCTTCTGACGCAGGAGGAACTTGATCTTGTCCGCAGGCAGGTCAGCTTCATGAAGGAAAACCGGGAACTGATCCAGGTGGACGGCGACTTTTACAGGCTCAGGAACCCCTTCAAGGGCAATGAGACCGCCTGGATGGTGGTCTCCGGCGATAAGAGCCGCGCCTTGGCGGTCTTCTATCAGAGACTTAACAAAGTTAACGGTTCCTGGGAGCGGCTGAGACTCCGCGGGCTTGACCCCGACAGACTCTATGAAGTGCGCTGCGATATAAGTCCGGACCTGAAAGCTCCCGCAGAGATTCTCGCGATCTACGGACATAACGCTGACTCGGACGGTACATGGGTGCTGCGCATGCACGGAAGCACGCTTATGTATGCAGGGATCCCGGTCAGCAGGAATATCCTGACTCTGAAGGGCGGGGACTTCGCGTCGCTTATATTTGAAATCTCCGAAGTCTGAAATTATGAGAACGATATCGCAATTTGACGCACAAAGATATAAAACAGAACTTGAAAGCCTTAAGGATGAAATGACCGATATCCTTCTGGAGATGGAGCAGCGTCACAGCACTTCTTCCAGGGAGAACTTCTCCAAGTGGTGGGATGAAGGAGGAGCGATGCGGCATTATTTTGACCTCAAGGGAAAGGCAGAGAAGATCGAGCAGATCCTCGCCTTTTCCGTTATAGAAGAGGAGGAGTACCCCAAAATGCGGGGCGCAGCGCCTGCAGCACGCACAGGACGCAGCGGAACTGATCTGGAGGGAACCTGAAGCCGGATGACAATGAAAAGCAGTGAGATGAACAGGAAGAGGATTTATGCGGCCATAGATCTTAAATCTTTCTACGCCTCGGTGGAGTGCAGCGAGCGCGGGCTCAATCCGCTGACAGCCAATCTTGTGGTGGCGGACCGCAGCAGGACAGAAAAGACGATCTGTCTGGCAGTGTCCCCATCTCTCAAGGCCATCGGAATCCCGGGCCGCGCGAGGCTGTTTGAGGTCACTCAGAAGGTGAAACTTCATAATGCGCAGCGCCTGCAAAGGCTCAGGAAAATGGGGATCAGTGACTTCGAGGGGAAATCCTGCGACAGTGAGGAACTGGCAGCCCGCCCGGAGCTGGAACTGGACTTCATCGCAGCGAAGCCGCGCATGAAGCATTATATGAACTATAGCGCACAGATCTACAACATCTATCTGAAATACATTGCGCCGGAGGACATACATGTCTACTCCATCGACGAGGTCTTCATCGACGTCACAGAATACCTTGACACCTATGGAATGACAGCTTCCGAGCTGGTACAGACCATGATCAGGGATGTGCTTAAAGTGACCGGGATAACTGCCACTGCAGGGATCGGGCCCAATCTGTACCTTGCCAAAATAGCGATGGATATAGTTGCCAAGCACATAGAAGCAGACGAAGACGGCGTTCGGATAGCGGAACTGGATGAGAGATCCTACAGGGAGAAACTGTGGGGGCACAAACCCATTACGGATTTCTGGAGAGTCGGCAGAGGATATGCGGCCAAACTTCGGAAGATCGGAGTTCTCACAATGGGAGATGTGGCCCGCTGCTCTGTGGAGAACGAGGAGATCCTGTACAAGCTCTTCGGGGTCAACGCGGAGCTTTTGATCGACCACGCATGGGGATGGGAGCCCTGCACCATAGCGCAGATAAAAGCTTACAAGCCGATGGACAACAGTATAGGTGAAGGACAGGTCCTCCACTGTGCTTATACAGCGGTCAAAGGGAAGCTCATCATGAAAGAGATGATGGACAAGCTGATCCTCAAACTGGTGGAGAAAGGGCTTGTCACAGACCACATCATACTGACTGTGGGCTATGATATGGAGAATCTCGAGATCCCTGAGATCAGGGAGAACTACAGGGGAGAGATCACGAAGGACTGGTACGGACGCCTTGTTCCGAAGCACGCCCACGGATCGGTGACACTGGAACGTCCGACCTCTTCCACCAGGATCATCATGGAGGAGGCGGAGAAACTCTATGACAGGATCGTGGACCCGATCCTTCTTGTGAGAAGGCTGACTGTGGCGGCAGGCAGGGTGCTTCCGGAGCAGGAAGCAGAAGAGAAAAAAGAGATCTTCGAGCAGATGGATCTTTTCACGGACTATGAGGCCCTTGAAAAAGAGAGGGCATCCCGTAAAGCCGAGCAGGACAGGGAGAAGCGCATGCAGAAGGCTGTTTTGGATATACGCAAACGCTTTGGGAGCAACGCTATTGTAAAGGGAATGAATCTGGAAGAGGGCGCGACAGCGATCGAGCGCAACAGCCAGATCGGAGGGCACAACGCTTGAGTTATTCACAGAATACAGGCGCGGACGATTACCGCGATATCATTGATCTGCCGCATCACACTTCCGCCAGGCATCCCAGAATGGCGGAGGAGATGCGGGCGGCTCAGTTCGCCCCTTTTGCGGCCCTTACAGGCTACGATGAAGTGATTGAAGAGACTGCGCTCCGAAGGAAAGCCCGGGTAATGGCGCGGGATCAGATGAAGGAATAAACTATGTATTACATTACCGATACTGATCATATGGAGGATCCGGAGCTGCAGATATACACAAAGCTTTCTGAAACCCAGCTGTATCACTGCAGAGAGCCCCATAAAGGCCTGTTCATAGCTGAGAGCCCGAAGGTCATCGAGAGGGCGCTTAACGCCGGTTACAAGCCGGTTTCGATGCTTATGGACAGACAGCAGATGAAGGGAGAGGGAACGGAGATCCTCGAAAGGATAGGCACTCTGGAAGGAGATCCTCTTCCGGTCTATATGGCAGAGGAAACGGTTCTCAGGAACCTTACGGGATTCCCCCTGACCCGGGGATGCCTGTGCGCTATGGAGCGGAAAGAGCTTCCGTCTGTGGAGGAAACAGTCCGGGGAGCTTCAAGGATCTGTATTATGGAGGAAGTGGTCAATCCCACCAATGTGGGCGCAATTTTCCGGTCAGCAGCGGCACTTGGCATGGACGCGGTGCTCCTGACCCACGGCTGCGCGGATCCTCTGTACAGAAGAGCGGTGAGAGTGAGTATGGGAACTGTCTTCCAGATTCCATGGACTTTTTTGGGAAATCGCAGAGCTCCCGGCTGGCCTCAGCCGGGCATTGATAAGCTCCGGGGACTTGGATTTATGACTGCGGCGATGGCGCTGAAAAAGGATTCCGTGTCAATCTCTGATCCGGGACTTCTTGCGGAGCCCAGGCTCGCAGTTATTCTGGGAACGGAAGGGGACGGCCTTGCGGAGGAGACTATTGCAGCATGTGACTATACAGTCATGATCCCCATGTTTCACGGAGTGGATTCTCTGAACGTGGCAGCTGCCAGTGCAGTGGCGTTCTGGGAATTAAGGAACAGGCGGTAAATTTCATATAACGCTATTTTGATCTGACAAAAAAGAGATGCCGCATATGCAGCATCTCTTTTTTATGTATGCGCGCCATGGGCGCGCTCT
>DJXS01000092.1:0-12133 GCA_002448395.1 Lachnospiraceae bacterium UBA6998
CCGCTTCTGTGCAACGCGCTCAACAATGTCACGGCCTGCGGCATCACGGAGATCGGAATCGTAGTCGGCCACATGGCTGACTATATCAGGGAAAAGATCGGAAATGAATGGAACGGCGTGCCGGTACGCTATTTTGAAAACGCAAGATATCTTGAGACCAACAACGTGGTCTCCCTGTACAAGGCGGCGGACTTCTGCGACGACGACATGATCATGCTTGAGTGTGATATCTACTATCATAAGGAGATGATCGAGAGACTGCTTGAAGGCAAGGGAGAGTGCTCCATTCTGGTGAGCCCTTTCAATCCCGCGACTATGGACGGATCCGTGATCAGGGTCGACGGCGACAAGGCGCTGGAACTGATCCTGGGCAAGTGGCAGGATGCGGATTTCGATTACGCGCCGACCCGCAAGACAGTCAATATGTACAAGTTTGAGAAGGATTTCGTGAAGAACAAGTACATGCCCCTGATCCGCTGGTATGTGGAATCCATGGGCGAGAACAGCTACTACGAGAAAGTCCTCGGAAGCCTGATGTACTATCGCGAGTGCGACTTCAGGATCGTGGAAGTGCCCGAGGAGATGTGGTGCGAAGTAGACGATGCAGACGACCTTGCGAGAGCAAGAGCCAGATTCGGCGAATAAGTGTATTTAGGCAGAGCCGCAATGCGGTCTCTGAATGAAATAAAATGAGAGGTACCAAAGATGAGTGAGAAGAAAATGATGCTCGGCAATGCGGCGATTGCCAGAGGTGTGTGGGAAGCCGGCTGCAAGGTCTCTTCCGCCTATCCCGGAACGCCCAGCACAGAGATCAGCGAGGAACTGGTGAAGTATCCCGAAGTTTACGCGGAGTGGGCTCCCAACGAGAAAGTGGCGGCAGAAGTGGCGATCGGCGCTTCCATCAGCGGAGTGAGATCGTTCTGCACCATGAAGATGGTGGGACTGAATGTGGCGGCAGATCCGCTGTATTCCTTCTCCTATATCGGATGCAACGGCGGAATGGTAGCTGTTGTGGCCGACGACCCCGGTCTGTACAGCTCCCAGAATGAGCAGGACACCAGAATGGTATGCCGCGCGGCGGCGATCCCCTGCCTGGAACCCGCGGATTCCCAGGAAGCCAAGGACTACATCAAATACGCTTATGAGATCAGCGAGAAGTTCGATACGCCGGTCATCGTAAGGACCACGACCCGTCTTGCTCATTCCCAGTGCGAAGTAGAGCTCTGTGACCGCGAGGAGATCGAGGACAAGCCCTACGAGAGAAATATCCAGAAGAACGTCATGATGCCCGGAATGGCAAAAAAGCGTCACCTGGTCGTCGAACAGCGCATGAAGGATCTCGCGGAATATGCCAATACCGCTCCTTTTAATACCGTAGAGATGGGCGACATGACCCTGAACGGCAAGAAGATCGGCTTTATCACTGAGGGTATCGCTTATCAGTATGTCAAGGAAGTATGCCCCAATGCCTCAATCCTTAAGCTTGGTATGTGCCATCCGCTTCCTAAGAAGCTCATCCAGGACTTCGCGTCCAAGGTGGACGAGCTCTATATTTTCGAAGAGCTCGAGCCCGTTGTGGAAGAGCAGGTTAAATCCTGGGGAATCCCTTGCATCGGCAAGGAGCGCTTCACGATCCAGGGCGAATACAGCGCCAATATGATCAGAGAAAAGGTTCTCGGCATGGATCTCGGCATCAAAGCGCAGCCTCAGATCCCGCCCAGACCTCCGATCCTCTGTCCCGGATGCCCGCACCGCGCAACTTATCATGTGCTCAATAAGCTCAAGATCCACGCGGCGGGCGATATCGGCTGCTACACGCTGGGCGCGCTGGCACCGCTCTCCGTTGTCGACACCACAGTATGCATGGGATCAAGCATCTCCTCCCTGCACGGCATGGAGAAGGCCAAGGGCCACGACTACATTAAGAACTGGGTGGCTGTCATCGGAGACTCCACTTTCATGCATACGGGAATCAACTCCCTGATCAATATGTTCTACAACCAGTCCCACGGCACGGTCATCATTCTCGATAACCGCACCACGGGAATGACCGGTCACCAGGATCACCCTGCGACAGGCAAGACCCTTTCCGGCGAGATCGTACCGGCTGTAGATTTCATCAAACTGTGCAATGGCATCGGAATCACCAATGTTCACGAGGTGAACCCCTATGACATCGACGAGATGACCAGAGTTGTCAAGGAAGAGGTCAATAAAGACGAGCTCTCCGTGATCATCTCCAAGGCACCCTGCGCTCTCCTCAAGGATCAGAAGCACCCCTACAAGGTGGAGCCTGTTCCGGAGAAATGCGTGCACTGCGGCGCCTGCCTGCGCCCCGGCTGCCCTGCTCTTACTAAGAATGAGGACGGCTCGATCTCGATCGACAAGACGATGTGCAACGGATGCGGCCTCTGCATGAGCCTGTGCAGATTCGGCGCTCTGAAGCAGGTCAAGGCCTGACAGGAGGTGACACGATGGAAACAAAGAATATTATGATCGTAGGTGTCGGCGGGCAGGGAACTCTGCTCACCAGCCGCATTCTCGGCGGCGTAATGGAAAATGCCGGCTATGAAGTAAAGGTCTCTGAAGTTCACGGCATGGCACAGCGCGGAGGCAGCGTTGTAACCTTCGTCCGCTACGGCGACAAAGTTGCGGAGCCCATCGTCGAAGAGGGACAGGCGGATGTTCTGATCGCCTTTGAGAGACTCGAGGCAATGCGCTATGCGCACTTCCTTAAACCCGATGGAGTCCTGATCGTGAACGACTGGCGCATCGATCCCATCAGCGTAGTTATGGGCGCCGCCAAGTATCCCGACAACATCATTGAAAACCTGGAGAAGGAGTACACAGTCTACAGGATCGACGCCATGGCGGAAGCGCTTCGCCTCGGCAACTCCCGCGTCTTCAACAACGTTGTTCTCGGAATGGCGGCCCGCCACATGGACTTCACAAGAGAAGAGTGGCTGAAGGTCATCGAGGAGAAAGTTCCTCCCAAGACGGTGGAGATCAACACTAAAGCCTTCTTGGCAGGGTACGAAAAGTAATGTGACATGGGGACGGTTCTTCTGACACATTTTTAAAATGTGTCAGAAGAACCGTCCCCATGTCACAAAAAAATTACTTGCGCCGGCCAAGAAGCTATGTTAAAATTAACTTCCGTGGGATTTGTCCCGCTATATTTTCCTTGCTCTCACATGCGAGTGAGGGCCAGAGACCAGAAGGAGGTAAAGAACACATGAGCAAATACGAGTTAGCCGTTGTTGTCAATGCGCAGATTGACGATGAAGCAAGGACAGCCGTAGTCGACAGATGCAAGGATCTGATCGCCCGTTTCGGCGGTGAGATCGGTGAGATCGAAGACTGGGGAAAGAAGAAGCTCGCTTATGAGATTCAGAAGATGAACGAAGCGTACTACTACTTCATTCCTTTTGAGGCTGAAGGTTCCGCGATCCACGAGATCGAGAGCCGTATGCGCATTATGGACAATGTCATCAGATATCTGTGTGTTAAGAAGGACGAAGCTTAACAGAAAGCAGAGGTCAGAATGAACAAAGCAATCTTAATGGGTCGTCTGACAAGAGACCCTGAAATCAGATATACACAGGGCGACAATCCCATGTGCATTGCCAGATACACACTGGCAGTCGACAGAAGATTCAATCGCAACGCGGGTAATGACGGTAACAACGCAGACTTCATTCCCTGTGTCTGCTTCGGCAAGACAGCGGAATTTGTTGAGAAATATCTCAAAAAGGGAACGAAGATGGCAGTTACCGGCCGGATCCAGACCGGAAGTTACACAAACAGGGACGGCGTTAAGGTCTACACCACGGAAGTGGTAGTTGAGGACCAGGAGTTCGCGGAGAGCAAGAACGCGTCCGGTAACGGAAGCTATGGTGGAAACGGCGGTTACAATGGCGGTAATAACAATGGCGGCGGCAGCAGCCGCGGCGGTAATTACGGCGGCAGAGCGGAACAGGCTCCTGCCCAGGACGCCGGATCTTCTGACAGCCTTGACGGATTCATGAACATCCCGGACGGGATTGATGAGGAACTTCCTTTCGCCTGATGCCAGACCGGCTGTGTAGCTGAAATAATACAGGAGGTTAATATGGCTTATACCGAGAGAAAAGACGCGCCTTTCAGAAAAAGAGGCAGTTTCCATAGAAAAAAGAAAGTCTGCGTATTTTGCGGCAAGGACAACGCAATCGATTATAAGGACACTGCGAAGCTTCGCAAGTATGTGTCTGAGAGCGGCAAGATCCTTCCCAGACGGATCACCGGCACATGCGCAACTCACCAGAGAGCGCTGACCGCTACGATCAAGAGAGCCCGTCATCTGGCTCTTATGCCCTATACAGAGCGCTGAGCTTAGGGCAGCATAGGTGGAATTCAGAGGCCTTCTTCCCTTACAGACTTGGGAAGAAGGCCCTTTTATCTTTTTCGCATAAGCGATTAGTGGTATATTTAGAGTAACAGCGTTAACAGGCTGCGGACAGACTGCGGCGGGATCATATCTGAGAGGAGAAGTATGAAACTGGAGATAGCGGATTCTTTTTATCAGGAAGAGGAAAAGTGCGGGTACCTGGTCTCCGCCCATATGAAGAAAGTCTGGGCAGTGGAACTGGATCTTCTTTATCAGCTGGATCAGGTCTGCAGGAAATACGGGATCACATACTATGCATCAGGCGGTACGATCCTCGGCGCGGAGAGGCACAAGGGATTTATTCCCTGGGACGATGACATCGATGTCATGATGCTCAGAGATCAGTATGATCTTCTGTGCGCCCATGCGGATGAATTCGAAGAGCCTTATTTCTTCCAGACCGCAGAGACGGACGAGGGTTATTTCAGAGGCCACGCGCAGCTTCGAAACAGCAATACTACAGGCGTTCTTTTGAGCGAAGTGAAGAAGGGATTTACTTTCAACCAGGGTATCTTTATCGATATTTTCCCGCTGGACAATGTGGTGAGGAACCGCCGGCTTTGGAAGAAGCAGATGGACAATATTGATAAGTACAGGGAGCAGGCCAAGAAGCTCTACAGGACCACGGACGGCTTTGATCCTGAGAAGGCTTCCAAACTGCGCAAGGCGGCGCATCTGGTCATGCCTCTTGTGAGCAAAGTGTATTCCTACAAGGACGCCTACAGGAAATTTGATGAGGAATGCCGCAAATACAACGACATTCCGACCAAATATGTCGCGAAGATCAGCTATCAGCCCTACGGCATGAAGATGTATGACCTGCGCTCCGAATTTGAGGGCACTGAGTATCTGGATTTTGAGATGCTCAAGGTCCCGGTTCCTTCGGGCTACAAGATTCATCTCCGCCGCCAGTACGGGGATTACAATAAACTTGTGATCGGAACGAGCGACCACGGGGAACTGATCCTGGATCCCGATACTCCGTATAAAGAATGGATCCGCAAATACCGTGAAGATCCGGAGGGAATGATCAATGAGCAGTGGGGAGAGACGTAAGAAGAAACTGAGCGTATTCTTCAGAATACCGCTCCTTTTGGGGCTGTTCCTCGCCGTGATCACTGTACTGATCTATTTCATTGACTGGCGTGTGGGAGTGATCCTCACTGTTTATCTGGGTATTTATTTTATATTTACACTTTATATGTACCTCAATAACAGCGAGATCCTGCGCAAGGAAATGATAGCGTTTGCCACGAATTACGATCAGATGCAGGGAGTACTGCTGAGAAACTTTGACGCGCCGTACGCGCTGCTGGACGAGACCGGCAAGATTGAGTGGATGAACGACGCTTTCGCGAGCGCCGTACAGAAGGACACCGATTACCGGCGCTCGATCACTACGGTCTTCCCGTCCATCCGAAGGGAGAACCTCCCCAAGGACGACAAGGAGATCAGGATCCAGGTGGAGCGTGAGGGCTGCAGCTTCATGGCCCTGATCAAAAAATTGAATATGGCGGACCTCATCCCTTCAAATACAATGCTGGATGAGAAGGCTAGTAAGGGTGAGCTCTATTCGCTGTTTCTGATTGATGATACCGCCGCGCGCCTGGCGATCCAGGAAGTGGATGATCAGAGCGTAGTGGTAGGATTTGTTTACATCGATAACTATGAGGAAGCGGTCGATACACTGGAGGACGTCAGGAAATCCCTTCTTGTCGCGCTGATCGACCGAAAGGTTACGAAGTATTTTGCCGCGATCGACGGAATCTGCAGCAAGATGGAGAAGGACAAGTATCTGATCGTCATGCGCAAGAAGGCGCTCAGGCAGCTTGAGGAGAACCATTTTGACCTGCTCGAGGACGCGAAGACGGTCAAGATCGGCAACGAGATGGCGATCACCCTCAGTATCGGCATCGGCCTGGACGGACTGTCCTTTACTCAGAATTACGAGTTCGCGAGAAATGCGATCGATCTGGCTCTGGGACGCGGCGGCGACCAGGCAGTTGTCAAGAATTCGGATAATATCACCTACTACGGCGGCAAGAGCAGACAGGTGGAGAAGAGCACGCGAGTAAAGGCGAGAGTTAAGGCACAGGCGCTCAAAGAAATCCTTAACGCGAGAGATACGGTCTTTATCATGGGACACCGGCTCGGGGATCCCGACAGTTTCGGCGCTGCCCTCGGTATCTACCGCATCGCGCTGACACTTGGCCGCAAGGCGTATATCGTCATCAACGAGAGGACAGCGACCCTGAGACAGGTGCTCTCACTGTTTGAAAAGAATGAGAATTACAGCAAGGAGATGATCATTGACAGCGTCCATGCGCTGGAATATGTCACGGACAACTCTGCGCTGGTAGTTGTAGACGTCAATAAGCCCAGCCTCACAGAGTGCCCTGAGCTCCTCAAGAATTGCAAATCCATTGTGGTGCTCGACCACCACAGGCAGGGCACGGAAGTGATCGAGAACGCGACGCTCTCCTATGTGGAGCCTTACGCGTCCTCCGCGTGCGAGATGGTATCCGAGATCCTGCAGTACACGGGCGAGAATGTCAAGGTCAGACCTGAGGAGGCGGATGCGATCTACGGCGGTATTGTGGTGGATACCAATAATTTCACCAACAGGACCGGCGTTCGTACTTTCGAGGCGGCAGCATTCCTGCGCCGCTGCGGTGCGGATGTTACCCGCGTGCGCAAACTGTTCCGCGATGATGTCGCGTCTTACAGAGCTAAGGCGGATGCAGTGTCCCATGCCCAGATCTACATGGATGTGTACGCGATCTCCGTATGTGACGCGGAAGAGGCGGAGAGCCCTACCGTGGTGGGCGCTCAGGCCGCCAATGACCTCCTGGATATCAAGGGCGTCAGGGCCAGCTTCGTAATGACCCGCTATCAGGGCAAAATATTCGTCAGCGCCCGCTCCATCGATGAAGTTAATGTGCAGCTGATCATGGAGAGAATGGGCGGAGGCGGACACCTGAATATTGCGGGATGCCAGCTTGAGAATATGACGATCGAACAGGCAATAGAAATGCTCAAGGCTACTATCAGCGAGATGACAGAAGCCGGAGACATTTGATGATAAGGGGTGTGACCGCTCCGGAATGAGAGGTAAATCATGCAGGTTATTTTATTACAGGATGTCAAGTCACTCGGCAAGAAGGGTGAGATCGTAAAGGTAAGCGACGGATATGCGCGCAACTATGTACTCCCCAAGAAACTGGGCGTCGAGGCTACGGAGAGAAACAAAAACGAACTCAGACTTCAGAAAGCGCATGAGGACAAGGTGGCGGCCCAGAAACTGGCCGATGCCAAGGCAGCAGCTGAGGACCTCGCGTCCCGCAAGATCGTGGTCAAGATGAAGGCGGGAGAGAACGGCAAGGTATTCGGCTCCATTTCCGCCAAGGAGATCGCGGCAGCAGCCAAGGAACAGCATGGACTTGATCTGGACAAGAAGAAGATCCAGGTCGCGGAGCCCATCAAGTCCTTCGGAACCTTTGAGATTCCGATCAAGCTTCACTCACAGGTAACAGGAAAGCTCAATGTAGTCGTACAGGAAGCGTAATATGGCAGAAGAAGATGCGATCAGGAGGGTGATGCCCCACAGTATAGAGGCGGAGCAATCCGTAATAGGCGCAATGCTGATGGACGCTGAGGCGATCGAAACCGCCTCGGAGATGCTCCGGGAGGAGGATTTCTATGCCCGTCAGTATGGCGTGCTTTTCACGGCCATTCTTGAGATGCACCGGAACGGGATCGCGGTAGATCCTGTGACATTGCAGAGCCGCCTGCGGGAGAAGAACCTTCCGCCGGAAGTTTATGGGACCGGAGTGATCCTGGAGCTGATCGAGCAGGTACCAACCTCCGCCAATATCAGGTCCTATGCGAAGATCGTCTCGGAAAAATCGCTGCTGCGCAGGATGATCCGGGCAAACGAGGAGATCGCGGGAGCGTGTTATACACAGAAAGATGATCTGGAAGTGATCATGAACGACGCGGAGAAGAGGATCTTCGAGATCTCCCAGAAAAGGGACTCCACCGGTTTTGTGCCGATCCGGCAGATCGTGATCAACGCCATTGAAAAGATTGAGTACGCAAGCCATATTAAAGGAAATGTCACCGGACTATCCACAGGCTTTACAGATCTGGACAACAGGACGGCGGGCTTCCAGAACTCGGATCTGATACTGATCGCCGCAAGACCCTCGATGGGCAAAACAGCGCTGGTCCTCAATATAGCCCAGCACCTGGCGCTCAAAGAGAACCGCTGCGTCGCTATTTTCTCCCTTGAAATGTCCAAGGAGCAGCTGACAAACCGTCTCTTCTCCATGGAATCCCATGTGGATGCCCAGAAGATCCGTACGGGAGACCTTACGGAAGCAGAGTGGGCGGATCTGGTGGAAAGCGCCGGAAATATCGGTGAGAGTAAGCTTATCATCGACGATACACCGGCGATCACAGCGGCGGAGCTCAGATCCAAATGCCGCAAGTATAAGCTGGAATACGGCCTCGAAATGATCATTATCGACTATCTGCAGCTGATGAGCGGAAGCGGAAAGTCAGGAGAGTCGAGGCAGCAGGAGATCTCGGAAATCTCCAGGTCCCTCAAGGCTATTGCCAGGGAACTGAATGTCCCGGTCGTATCGCTGTCCCAGCTCTCGAGAGCGGTGGAATCCAGGCCCAACCACAGGCCTATGCTCTCTGACCTGAGAGAATCGGGAGCTATCGAGCAGGACGCAGACGTTGTAATGTTCATATACAGAGATGATTACTACAACCAGGATTCCGAGAAAAAAGGAATCGCCGAGATCATCATCGCCAAACAGCGTAACGGCCCGATCGGAACCGTGGAACTGAGCTGGCAGCCCGCACTCACCAAGTTTGCGAATCTTGCCAGATAGTATGCAGCCCGCGCGAAGCGGAACCTGATCAGACATCGCGCCCTCATCAGGACGTAAATGAAGGAGGACAACGAAAGAAAATGGAGCACTATTTTGACCCGAAGGTGGAATGCGCCTCCCGGGAACAGATCACAGCATGGCAGAATGAACGGCTGGTCAGACAGGTCGAAAGAGTTTACAATAACGTCCCTTACTATAAAAAGAAGATGGATGAACTGGGTGTCCGCCCGGAGCATATCCACGGGATCGAGGACCTTCACCTGCTCCCGACACTCAGCAAAGATGATCTCAGAGATCAGTACCCCTACGGCCTGATGGCGGCACCGCTTTCAGACTGTGTCAGGATCCACTCCACGAGCGGAACGACGGGAAGAAGAGTTGTAGCTTTCTATACGCAGAACGATGTGGACCTCTGGGAGGAGTGCTGCGCAAGAGCTCTCGCGGCAGCCGGAGCGACGAAGGATGATGTGGTGCAGGTCTGTTACGGATATGGACTGTTTACCGGCGGAGCGGGCCTTCACGGCGGCTCTCACAAGCTTGGAAGCCTGACGCTCCCTATGTCTTCGGGCAACACGGACAGGCAGCTTCAGTTTATGACGGACCTGGGAACTACGGTCCTGTGCTGTACGCCTTCCTATGCGGCATACCTTTCGGAATCCGTCAATGAGAGAGGACTGAAAAACCGCATAAAGCTTAAAGCCGGCATTTTCGGCGCGGAAGCCTGGACGGAGGAGATGCGCCGCGACATCGAGAAGGGCCTCGGCCTCAAAGCATACGATATCTACGGGCTCACGGAAATCTCCGGTCCCGGCGTGGCATACGAATGCAGCGCGCAGAACGGAATGCATGTCAACGAGGACCACTTCATCGTTGAGACGATCAATCCCAAGACGGGAGAGCCGGTGCCTCATGGTCAGAAGGGTGAGCTGGTATTTACCAGCATTACCAAGGAAGCCTTCCCTCTGATCCGCTACAGGACCAAGGATATCGGTATTCTTTATGACGAGCCCTGCTCCTGCGGAAGAACGCACGTGAGAATGTCCAAACCTATGGGCAGAAGCGACGATATGCTGATCGTCAAGGGTGTCAACGTATTCCCGTCCCAGATCGAAACGGTGCTCATGAACTGCGGCTATCCGGCCAACTACCAGATCATCGTCACAAGAACGGGCAGCAGCGACCGCATCGAGGTGCAGGTCGAGATGACGCCGGAGATGTTCTCCGACTCCCTGTCCGAAGTAGCGGGAAGAGAGAAGCAGCTGGTCTCCGCACTCAAGGCAATGCTCGGCATCTACTGCGTCGTCAAACTCGTAGCGCCTAAGAGCATCACCAGGAGCGAAGGCAAGGCAAAGCGCGTGATCGACAAGAGAAATCTATATGTCAACGGTTCGGATCCGGCGTCAACCGATCCTGCAGCCAATTGATACGTATTTTCAAACAGCTTAACCACTACAAAGCCTCTGAGAGGGGAGAACAGGAGGAGCAAATGACAGTCAAACAGATTTCCGTATTTCTGGAGAACAGGCCCGGCGCACTGGCGGAGTTTACCAAGATCCTGGAGAAGAGCAACATTGACTTGCGGGCTCTCTCCCTGGCGGAGAGTGAAGATTTCGGCATTGTCCGCGTCATCGTGGACAATCCCTTCGAAACGATCCAGATCCTCAAGGATGAGGGCTATGTCTGCTCCATCACCAAAGTTATCGCAGTGGAGATCGAGGACAAGCCCGGCGCACTGGTCAATATGCTGAACATCCTGGGCGACAACAAGGTCAACCTCGAATATTCTTACGCTTTCCTCGCCAAAAAAGCGAACAGCGCCTTCATGGTATTCCGCGTAGCGGACAACGAGAAGGCGATTCGTGTGCTCACGGAGAATGGCATCAGACCGATTTGCCATGAGGATATGGAGCAGTTGTTCAAATAAGACTTATAAACATACAAAAAAGCCCGGGGCAAACGCCCGGGCTTCTTTTAAGTTTCTTATTGAACTCAACCCTCGGAAATAGCTCCAACAGGGCACTGAGCTTCGCAAGCGCCGCAATCGATGCAAGCGTCTGCGTCGATCTCGTACTGAGTATCGCCCTGAGCGATAGCCTCAACGGGACACTGAGCAGCGCAGGAACCGCAGCTGATACAAGCATCACTAATAACACGTGCCATGATAGTGGTCTCCTTTCTTAATGGTAGTTAGCCAAGCCTAAATAGCTTATTGTGCAGTCAAGGCACAGATACGCGAGTATCTGTGCCTTGAAACAATCATATCTTATCCTTTTTTGAAGGAACCGTCAAGAGATTAACGAAATGTCAGTCTCTTTGGATCACTCGTTGTACAGAGCGCCCAGCTTCTCGAGGTATGCATATTTAGCCTTTGCATTAGCCTCGTTCTCAGCATACATAGCGTCTGCCTTTGCAGGGTTGGAGCGCTTCAGGGATGTGTAGCGAACCTCTCCGCCGAGGAAGTCCATGTAAGGATCTGTAGCGGGCTTGGAATCCAGGAAGAACTTCTTAGCGCCGCCGGCAGGATTGAATCTAAACAGATTCCAGTAACCGGTCGTAACTGCGAGTTTCTCTTCATCCTGAACCTTAGCCATACCCTTACGGATACCATGGTTGATGCAAGGAGCGTATGCGATGATCAGTGAAGGTCCGGGATATGCCTCAGCCTCAGAGATAGCCTTGATGCACTGATTTCTGTCAGCGCCCATGGAGATCTGTGCGACATATACATAACCATAGCTCATAGCCATAGCTGCGAGATCCTTCTGCTTGGTCTCTTTACCACCTGCTGCGAACTGAGCAACTGCAC
>DJXS01000092.1:12216-12805 GCA_002448395.1 Lachnospiraceae bacterium UBA6998
ACTGCACCGACAGGAGTAGCCTTGGAAGCCTGTCCGCCTGTGTTGGAGTAAACTTCAGTGTTGAAGCAGAATACGTTGATGTCCTTACCGGAAGCAAGGATGTGGTCAACACCGCCGTAGCCGATATCGTAAGCCCATCCGTCACCACCGAATACCCACTGGGACTTCTTAGCCAGGAACTGCTTCTGCTCAAGGATTTCCTTAGCTGCATCGGAGCCGTCTGCTGCAAGAGCTGCTACCAGAGCATCAGTTGCTGCGCCGTTCTCTGCGCCGATCGCGAAGGTGTCGATCCACTTCTGAGCTGCTGCCTTAACTTCCTCGCCTGCTGTCTCAGCAATAGCCTCGACCTTGGACTTGAGGTTTGCTCTCAGGGACTGGTTTGCAAGAAGCATACCATAACCGAACTCAGCAGCATCCTCAAACAGGGAGTTGGACCATGCCGGGCCGTGACCCTTGTGGTTTACTGTGTAAGGAGTGGAAGGTGAGGAGTTACCCCAAATGGAGGAGCATCCTGTTGCGTTCGCGATGTACATACGATCGCCGAACAGCTGAGTGACCAGCTTAGCATAAGGAGTCTCGCCGCAGCCTG
>DJXS01000111.1 GCA_002448395.1 Lachnospiraceae bacterium UBA6998
ATATGCCTCTTGTCAGCGCCGGTATTGCGCTGCTCGTGCAGACTTTGCTGCTCTTTGCATTGATGCTCTATACGGAGATGGGCGGACACGCTCTGGCGGTCTGCAGCCTCTTGTATTCTTTCATGATCTTCATGATCGACAGTCACTTCATCTGCAAGTACCTGAACATGAAGATTCCCTTCGGAAAAGTATATGGCAGGCCAATCGCAGCGGCGGCAGCCATGGGAATCGTGACGGCGCTTGTGTATACTTTTGTTAACCGTTTACTGATGGCAGCTGCGGACAGGGTCTACTTCAACAACCTGGTCGCCTCAGTTGTGTCTATTGCTGTTGCGATCATCGTGTATTTCGCTGTTCTGATCAAAATCGGAGGACTTACGAGAGAAGATCTCCTGCAGGTGCCGAAAGGAGCCAAGGTAGTGGGAGTATTGCAGAAAATGAGATTGATGTGAGAAGATAAAAAACTGCCGCACTGGAAAATCGTTTCCGATGCGGCAGTTTTATTTATTTGCGCAGCAGGAGCATCAGCCTGCTGCCGTTTTCTTTGAGCCACTTGACGCGAAGCTTATAGTCGGGCAGAACCCGTCCGACTTCTGCCCAGAAGCGGGGAGAGTGATTCATCTGTTTCCTGTGGCAGAGCTCATGGACCACGACGTAATCGAGTACTTCCGGAGGCGCCAGGAGCAGCAGGCAGTTGAAATTCAGGTTTCCCTTGGAACTGCAGCTTCCCCAGCGGGTCTTCTGGCTGCGGATCGTGATGCTTCCGTAATCGACCCCGACTAGCGGCGCGAAGTGCGCGACGCGCTCAGGGATCACAAGGGCGGCCCTCTTTTTGAGGCCGCGCAGCTGGACATCCGTCAGCGCGGAGACGGGATTTGCTTCTTCCTGCTCCCGGCGGGCAAGAACCTTAGCGCGGTGCTGCGCGATCCAGTCGCTCTTCTCCAGCAGGAAGCGCTCGATGTCCCGTCTTGGGCAGCGCATAGGAGCGCGCACGATCACACTTCCGTCTGATTTGATCTCTATAGCCAGTGTCTTTCTTTTACTTCGAATGAGCTCGTATTTCAACTTCAGATCGTATCCCGATTTCAGATAGTATCACCTGTCAGAAGGTGATAAGCTTCTTTATACTTGTCGATGGTCTTGTCGATGACATCCTGGGGCAGCAGGTAGTCGCTGTCAGGGTTGGCCTTCAGCCAGTCGCGGACGAACTGCTTGTCAAAAGAGGGCTGGCCGTGGCCGGGCTCATATCCCTCCAGAGGCCAGAAGCGGCTGCTGTCGGGGGTGAGCATCTCGTCGCCGAGCACTACTTTGCCATTTTCATCAAGGCCGAACTCGAACTTGGTGTCTGCAATGATGATGCCTCTGGTCAGAGCGTAGTCAGCGCACTTCTTGTAAAGAGCGATCGTGCAGTCTCGGATTGTCTCTGCATACTCCTGGCCGCGGCCGGGGAACGCCTTCTCCAGAACCTCGATGCTTCTCTCGAAACTGATGTTCTCGTCGTGGTCGCCGATCTCAGCCTTGGTGCTGGGGGTGTAGATGGGCTCAGGGAGCTTGTCGCACTCCTTAAGGCCTTCCGCGAGCTTAATGCCGCATACTGTGCCGTCCTTCTTGTAACTGGCCCAGCCGCTGCCGGTGATATAGCCGCGGACGATGCACTCGATGGGGAGCATGGTCAGCTTCTGACACATCATGCTGTTGCCGTCGAAGCGCTCCTGACGGAAGAATTCGGGCATGTCATTGACATCACAGCTGATCATGTGGTTGGGGATGATATCCTTCGTGTAATCGAACCAGAAGCGGGACATCTGGGTCAGAACAGTGCCCTTCTTCACGATCTTGTTTTTGAGAATCACATCAAAAGCGGAGATTCTGTCGGTCGCAACCATGATAAGCTTGTCGCCGATGTCGTAGATCTCACGTACTTTACCTTCCTTGACGGGGGTATATTCCTGCATGCGTCGTTTCCTCCTTGCGATTTGCCTGCGCACAATACATCTCTTTGTGGTATTCTGCTTGTGTAGATAGTGTTCCCGAATGGAACACTTCTTAAGTATAATCATTTTCTGAAGCAAAACAATTGCTTTTGTGCACATAATTTGTCTTTAATGAGGGGCGGCAGATAGTAATATGATCGAACAAAACCTGATTCTGGGAATACTGGCCCACGTGGACGCCGGCAAGACGACGCTCTCCGAGGCGCTACTGCATATAACGGGCGCGGTGCGGCGCGCGGGCCGCGTCGATCACGGGGACGCATTTCTGGATACTGACGATATGGAAAAAGAGCGCGGGATCACGATCTTCTCCAAACAGGCGAGGTTTGCCTCAGAGCGCGGGGAGATCAGGAGGACCTACACGCTGCAGGATACGCCGGGACACGTGGATTTTTCCACGGAGATGGAGCGCGTGCTGGGGATCCTGGACTGCGCAGTGCTGGTCATCAGCGCGGCGGACGGCGTGAACGGCCAGGTGCGCGTTTTGTGGAGACTTCTCGAGCACTACAACGTACCGGTTTTTCTCTTTGTCAACAAGATGGACCAGAACGGAGCAGACAGAGAGGCTTTGCTGGCCTCCATCAAAAAAGAGCTCAGTACCAGATGTGTGGACATCATGCCCGGTTCCGGCACAGGGACAGCGGTGTCACTGGCGGACTGCCTGGATGATCCCGATGTCCAGGAAGAGATCGCGGTCTGCGACGACGAGCTGATGAATGCATATTTTGACGGGGAGATGGTGACAGTGCCGCAGATCTGCGAGCTGACTGCCGGCCGTAAGCTCTTCCCGGTCCTCTTCGGCGCTGCTCTGCGGGAGCAGGGCGTCAGCGAACTGCTGGAATGCCTGGATACGCTGATCCAACCTCCCGTTTACGGAGATGAATTCGGCGCCAGAATCTTCAAGATCACCCGCGACGGCGGCGCGAGGCTCACCTGGATGAAGCTGACGGGAGGAAAACTCTCTGTCAAAACACCGCTGGCCGACTGCACCGACGACAAGGGAATGCCTGAGAAGGTAGAACAGATCCGTTTCTACTCAGGCGGAAAGTTTGAGACTAAACAGGAGGCAGTGGCGGGCGAAGTGTGCGCAATTACCGGCCTTACGAGGACAAAGATCGGTCAGGGAATCGGAGCGGAGTCCGAGGGCGAAGAAGAACTTCTGCAGCCGGTACTGCGATGCAAGGTGATCCTGCCGCCCGGCGAGGACCTTTTCAAAGCATATAAGAATTTCTCTATTTTGGAAGAAGAGGATCCGACCCTGCATCTGGGTTATGACGAGGAGAAGAAAGAGATCACAGCACAGATCATGGGACAGGTTCAGAAAGAAATCCTGCAGCGCATGATCCGGGAGCGTCTGGGACTTCGTGTGGATTTCGGCGATCCTTCGATCATCTATAAGGAGACCATCGCCAGGACTGTTGAGGGCGTGGGTCACTTTGAACCGCTGCGCCACTATGCGGAGGTGCATCTGCTGCTGGAGCCGGGCGTGCCCGGGAGCGGTCTTGTATTTGAGAACCGCTGCAGAGCCGATGTGTTGGCGGTCAACTGGCAGCGCCTGATCATGACCCACTTGGAGGAGAAGAGGCATCGCGGCGTTCTGACCGGAGCGGAGATCACAGATATGAAGATCTCCCTGCTCACAGGGAGAGCGCACCTCAAGCATACTGAAGGCGGCGACTTCCGCCAGGCGACATACCGAGCGGTGAGACAGGGCCTTATGATGACGGAAAGCGTCCTTTTGGAGCCTTTCTACAACTTCCGGCTGGAGATTCCCCAGGAATCACTGGGACGGGCACTGACTGACCTGCAGCAGATGGGCGCGAATTTCACACAGCCCGATCTGGAGGATGGCCGCTCGATCATAACCGGAAGCGCGCCGGTATCCAGGATCGCCAATTACGCGGAAACGCTGGCCGCCTACACCCGCAGCGAGGGACAGATCACCTGCACTCTCAAGGGCTACGAGCCCTGCGTCAACGCGGAGGAAGTCATTGCGGCGTCCGGTTACGATCCGGAGCTGGATCTGAGGAACCCGACGGGCTCTGTATTTTGCTCCCATGGAGCCGGCACGCCTGTGCCCTGGTATGAAGTGCGAGAGCGCATGCACGTGGACAGCGGCTGGAGGGATCCTTCCGACGGACCCGGGACCGGAAAAGCGCTGCTGGGATACGATGATGACTGGGACGAAGACCTCGCCTACGGAGGAGCAGGCAGGACCGGTCTGCGAGCCGGCGTGAGGAAAGAGGAGAAACCTGTTTCCTTCAGCGAGCGGGAGGCAAGACTCTTTGCCGAGGAGGACGAGCTGCGCAGGATCTTCGAGCGGACCTACGGACCGATCAAGAGCAGATTCGGCGACGATGAGCCCGACAACGGAAGATCTGTCAAATCCTGGAAGAGGGCGTCCCGTGTGATCAGCGCAGAACCGCCGGACAAGCGCTCCCACGCCGCGAAGAAAGCGGTGGAGAAAGAGTACCTTCTGATAGATGGCTACAACATTGTGTTCGCGTGGGAAGACCTGCGGGAGATGGCGCTTCAGGACATCATGGCAGCCAGGGACAAGCTCATTGACATGCTGGTGGACTTCGCGGGCTTTCGAAAGGAGCACGTGATCCTTGTCTTCGACGCCTATAAAGTGCGGGGAGGACGCGGAGAAGTGATCCATGTGGGCGGAATCGACGTCATTTACACCAAAGAAGCCGAGACCGCGGATCTCTACATTGAGAAAGCGGCCCATGAACTCAGCAAAAAATACAAAGTGACAGTGGCTACCTCTGATGCTGTTGAGCAGGTGATCATTTACGGCGCGGGCGCTTACCGCATGTCCGCCCAGAACCTTTTGGAGGAATTACTGCTGACCAAAGGGCTGATGCGCGAGCACTATGAAAAGAGAGATGAGAAGAGGGCCGGCGGTATTTTGGCACAGATGAGCGAGGAAGACGCCCGGGCGCTTCAGGAGCACCTCGAGAACCTGGAAGAAGAGTGACCAGCCGGGAACTTGGGAAAGTGTGCGCAATAGTGTATAAATGGAGGCGTAGATTCATCTTTCTTTTTGACCACAGATGAATTACAATGAATACATAAAAGGGATATTTTAAAAGCTTGTTTGGCCGATAAGGCCGGAAAGGGGTTACTATGGCAATCAGACTTTTCAAATGTGAGAAGTGCGGAAGTATGGTTCTGAAACTCAACGCGAAGGGATGTTCCCCGTCCTGCTGCGGCGAGCCCATGAAAGAGATTGAAGCGGGCACGACCGACGCTGCAAGAGAGAAACACGTTCCGGCAGTTACTGTCGATGGCGATACCGTAACCGTACAGGTTGGTTCCGTTGCTCATCCCATGATGGATGCGCACTACATTCAGTTCATCATTCTTGAGACCAAGACCGGCTTCCAGTTCGCAGAGCTTGAGCCCGGCCAGGAGCCCAAGGCAGTCTTCAAGGCAGCTGATCCTGTAGCGGCTTATGAGTACTGCAATCTGCACGGATTCTGGAAAGCAGACATCTGATCCTTCCGTGCGACAACATGAAATGAACATAGAGGCCGGCGGTGTGACGCCGGCCTCTTTTGCGCACGTTTTGCGCCGGGAGGTATAGACGCGCAGCGGACCGGCAAGGTTCAACGGCAAGAAAGGGAAGACGCTTTTATGGCAGACTTAACTAATAAAACGACAAAAAACAGTACAAACAGCAAAAAATCCAGATGCCCCGTGTCCAAAAAGTGCGGCGGCTGCACCATGA
>DJXS01000001.1 GCA_002448395.1 Lachnospiraceae bacterium UBA6998
AGTTGTTCTTGCAGGCGCCGCCGTCAACCTTCAGAGCGCTCAGCTTAACGCCGGAGCCCTCTTCCATAGCTGCCAGAACATCGCTGGTCTGGAATGCCAGGGACTCAAGGGTTGCACGGATCAGGTGATACTTGTTGACACCACGGGTCAGGCCTACGATTGCTCCACGAGCATAGGGATCCCAATAAGGAGCGCCCAGGCCGGTGAATGCAGGAACGACATAGCAGCCGTTGGTATTGTCTACTCTGGTTGCGAAGTACTCGGAATCCGGAGACTGATCGACAACTTTCAGCTCGTCGCGCAGCCACTGGATAGCAGCGCCGGCTACGAATACAGAACCTTCGAGTGCATACTCAACCTTGCCGTCGAGACCCCAGGCGATGGTGGTCAGAAGGCCATTGTTGGGATACAGGGGCTTCTCGCCGATGTTCATCAGCATGAAGCAGCCGGTACCATAGGTGTTCTTGGCTTCGCCGGGTGTGTAGCATGTCTGGCCGAACAGAGCTGCCTGCTGGTCGCCTGCTACGCCGCGGATCGGGATCGGGCCGCCGAAGAACTCGGGATCGGACTCGCCGTAGTCACCGCTGGAAGGTCTTGCATCGGGAAGCATGCTCTTCGGAATCTCAAGTCTCTCGCAGAGCTCATCATCCCACTCGCAAGTGTTGATGTTGAACAGAAGGGTTCTGGAAGCGTTGGAATAGTCGGTCGCATGTACTCTGCCCTTGGTCAGCTTGTAGATCAGCCAGCTGTCTACAGTACCGAATGCGAGCTCGCCCTTCTCTGCTCTTGCGCGGAGTCCCTCAACGTTGTTCAGGATCCAGCGAAGCTTCGTGCCGGAGAAATAAGGGTCAAATACGAGACCGGTTTTGTGATAAGCGCTGTCGGCGATGTCCGGATATTTCTCCATCAGCTCTGCCTTCATATCAGCAGTTCTGCGGCACTGCCACACGATTGCGTGGTAGACGGGCTGTCCTGTCTGCTTATCCCATACGATAACAGTTTCACGCTGGTTAGTGATACCGATGGCAGCGATGTCTTTATAGGTAGCACCAACATTCTGCATAGCCTTACGAGCAACGGAGAGCTGTGTCTGCCAGATCTCGCTTGCATCGTGCTCAACCCAGCCCGGCTGAGGATAATACTGTGTAAATTCCTTCTGAGCCATGCTGCAGATCTCGCCCTTCTCGTTGAAGAGGATACATCTGTTACTGGTTGTGCCTGCATCCAATGCCATTACATACTTTGCCATAAAATACCTCCTTCTAACTTTGCCGTCACGCCCCCAGCATGCCGGCATGTGTCCCCATTACATGAACCATACGTCAGAGCTTGTCGTCGAGATCGCCGCCGCACCGCTTGCCAGCGCGTGCATGACGTCCTCCTTCTCCTGGATCAGTCCCCCGCAGATCACAGGCACCCTGCTCATCGAGCAGATCTTCCTGATCATCTTCGGAACGATGATACCGGGCAGGATCTCGATCATGTCGGGCTGAGACTCCCGATTCTGGTGCGACTGCCTCTCGATATTGATGAGAGCCATGCTGTCCAGTACAAAGTACCTCAGAACTGTCGCCAGACCGATTTCCTTAGCATGTGTGATCAGATTCCCCTTCGTAGTGATGATGCCGTCCGCCCTGGTATACTTGCGGATAAAATCCGTCGATATATCCTTTGGACTAAGACCCGTGATCAGATCCATGTGAACCATGGCGATCTTGCCGGCGTCCTTAACTTTTGAAACGATTTCGGCGATGGTGCATATATCCCCATATAATATAAACACAGCATCGACATCAGATTTCAGACACATCTCCAGTCCGGAATCATCCTTCACAGCAGCCACAATAGGCGCCGCTTCGATCACTTCAACAAATTCTCTACCCATACAATTCCTCATTTTGCATAAAAAAAAGAAAACACGACAATAGCAACAGGATCCCCAATAATCCTCATCACTGCCATATTCTCTCCTCTCTAGGCAAAACACATATTTAACTTGAATATATATTACCACTTTGTTAGTTAATATGCAACATAGAACATAAAACAAATTTCTATTTTTGGTTAATTTTACCACACCAAAGTGTTAAATCTCCGAAATCCTTTGTAATCGTTTTCAGTTTCTCGATAACCGGCGTTTGGAGACCTCCCTTCTCACAGCCATCTGTGACCGATAAAGAAAGGGAGCACATAGTCCTGATCAAATACTCTGAAAGAATGTCAAGCTTTCACCGTATTTGATCAGGATCTGTGTGCTCCTGTACTGTTCAGTTAATGATCCCCATTTCTTTTTTGATTGCTGCCATAAGCTCGTCAAACTCCTCGAAAGCCGGCAGCTGCGGGTAATCCTGCTTGATCTTTTCGGTGGTCCTGAACAAAAAGCCTGCTTTACTGGCCAGGATCATATCGAGATCGTTATAGCTGTCGCCGCTGGCGATAGTGTCAAAGCCGATGGACTGCAGTGCCTTTACAGTGCTGAGCTTGGACTTCTGGATACGCATCTTGTAGCCGGTGATCTCGCCGGAAGGTGCCACTTCCAGGGAGTTGCAGAACAGCGTAGGCCAGCCGAGCTTCTCCATGAGAGGCATCGCGAATTCAGTAAAGGTATCGCTGATGATGATCACCTGGGTGAAAGATCTGAGTTCGTCGAGGAATTCACGCGCGCCGGGGAGGGGCTCTATTTGAGCAATGACGTCCTGGATCTCTTTGAGGCCGAGGCCGTGCTCTTTGAGGATGCCGATCCTCCATTTCATGAGTTTGTCGTAGTCAGGCTCGTCTCTTGTTGTCCTCCTCAGTTCCGGGATCCCGCTCACCTCCGAGAATGCGATCCAGATCTCAGGTACCAGTACTCCTTCCATATCAAGACAGGTAATATACATCGGCTTCTTCCTTTCTAAATTAGTATTATTGATAGAGCTCCAGAAATTCTTCCAGAGTCAGATCATGCTCCATAATGTAGGCTGCAGCTTCCTTTCCGACGTATCGGAAGTGCCACGGCTCGTAGATGATTCCGGTGATGTCCTCTCTCCCCTTGGGAAAACGCACGATGAAGCCGTACTCAGCGCAGTGCCGGCTCATCCACTGATACATCTGCGTATTCTCAAGGCTCGCGTCCTTCATCTCGTAGTAATGGTCCGTGATATCACAGCAAAGTCCGGTCTGATGTTCGCTGGTCCCGGGCCTTGCGACGATCGTCGCCGCTATTTTCTCTCCGTACTCATCGGCTTTCCTGTTAAAGAGCCAGGTCTGCGTCGCGTAACTGCGGTAGCCCGAGGAGAGCAGGACGCTGAGTCCCTCCGCTCTCGCCGCTTCCACCATCTCTTCCATAGGTTCAATGATGCGGACGTCGAACTGCTGCCCCTCCAGGTACTCAAGTTCCGGTGTGTAGTCGCCGATGTCATTCCAGGGGTTTGCCAGAATGAACATCCAGTCTCCGGTATCGATATCCGGCCTGTCCCGGTAAGGGTCCGATGCGTCCTCCGCGACTTCGGCCTCCAGCTCAGACACCTCCTGCGCCAGCTGCCCGCCGGCCATGATCAGCAGCTCGCCGGGGGAATGCCCCGCGCCTCCTTTTGAGGAGGCAATCCCGCTGATTCCCGCAAGGAGCCAGACTGCTGCAGTGATCACTGCGGCAGATACCGCCCTTTTGTCAAAATATTCCATCTATCATTTCCTTCTCAGCCGAGAGGGATCTCCACCACTTCGGCCATCTTGGTGAGGCACTGTTCGATCTGCTCGGAGATCTCGTTCACGAGGCGCTCGGTGATCTCCAGATTCTTTTCCTTCTCCAGCGTCTCATAGAATGAGTTCTTCACTTCGTCGCTGATCTTCTCGATCCGGGACATAAAGTAGCCTCTGGGCACGAGCTTTCTGATGGGACGGGGGATCACCATGTTCATCATGACTTCCTCCATCTTGTCCTTGCCGAGAGCCAGGACCATGAGCGAGATCATAGCGCCCGCAATAACGCCGGAGATTCCTCCCGAGATCAGCGCCACGCCGCTTCCGCCGCAGAGAAGACCGATCAGGATGGAGATAATAGTGTCGATCATCCAGGTAAGTTCTTCCACCGCGAAGACATCCTTGGCGTCGACCTTGATCTCAAGGTCCGAGATAGAGAGGAAGGAGCTTAGGCTCAGCGCCCTGTAGGGCACGCCGTGTCTGATGCAGATCGGCATCGTCATCTCCTCCAGCTCATAGGAGACAGGCTTGAGCCACTGCGTGATGGGCTTGACCAGCATCTCCTGCACTTCTTCTGTGTGCAGATATCTCTCGATCTCCTTCTCCATCTCCGAGTTGATGTCGGAGAGCCGCTCGATCTCGCCGTCTCTCCACCTGTCGAACACGGGCATAGCCGCGTTTTCAAGGATCGGTTTGACGAGCATATCCACAGTGCTGTGATACAGCTCGTCAATATGGTTCGCGACGATCCTCTCCACGGTGCTCGAACCCACGAGATCCTGGATCTCCGCCCGGAACTGCCTCAGCTCCTCGTCGATCCTTCCGCTCCAGGCAAGGCCCCGGCTGACCGAGAATTCCGGTTCCGAGCCGGTGATCACCACTGCTTCGGGGAAGGCCTCTCTGCACCACTCCCTGATCGCCGGAAGGCGTGAAACACCGCCTGTAAGGAATACGAGTTCCGGAAGGTCTCCCTGGATCCTCTCCCGCACCTGCTGCAGACTGTTCATAAACACATCCCTGAAGCTCTTTCCCTCAAGCTGAGGGATCCCGTCGTACAGGATATGGTCCGCTGTTTTGGCGTCCATGACGAGCTGAAGCCGGATCGGCTTTTCATAGCTGATGATGACCGACTGCATGCACTTGTTGTCTTTCCAGTACTCCTCGTCGGCAAAATATTTCTCTTTGAGCTTTCTTGCCGCGAATTCACAGTAGCTCTTCCAGGGCGGGCTCTGCTCGAAGATCTCCCTGATCCTCTCTCCTCTTACGGAAGCGTTCAGCGCGCAGCTAAGCAGCACCTCGTCCATGATACCGCCTCCCAGCGCCACTTCGCCCGCGGTCTGCATATCCACTTCCTTGCCGCCCATAATGTAGGCGAAATCCGTAGTAGAAGATCCCACATCCACCACCAGCACCGGTTTGGACAAAATATCGTATCCCACCTGGAAATGCTTGGACTGGCAGGCGCTCACCAGCGCTGCCCTTGACTCGGAGATGATGCGCACGGGCGGATATCCCGCCTCCTCAAACAGTCCTCTGTAACGCTCTCTCGCTGTTTTGTCCCAGCCCGCCGGGCAGCCCACATAGAAGCAGCAATCCTCACCCTTTATGAGGTCTCCGCTCATGTACAGTTCCCCCAGAACTCCTGCCGCGAAGGACTTAACATCCCTGCGGCTGTCCGGGTCCCGCAGGAATCTGCTCTTGAACCTGATCTTGCGCTCTATTGCCTCCGGATTGTAGCATGCCGCTTCGCCGATCACCAGGGCTCCGTTGCGAAGTCTGGCATAGGCGGTCACAAAGCTGCCGGCCTCCCCCACTGTAATGATGCGCGGAACCCCCGCGTCGCTTTTATTCAGACAGGAGACGGCACTCTCGGCGTCTCCCAGGTCAAATCCATAATAGCGGTCCATCTGGTATCTCCTTTACCTTCCGTAACTGCTGTTTCACATTGCAGCGACTGCGAGTCCCTTTCGGATCAGTACTCCGTCCCTCACAAGCGCGGGGCGAAGCGTCGCGTCTCTCTTACCTGGCAGCAGTTCAAACCACTCTCTTTTGCCTCCTCCGAAATCCACTGTCTCCACCTGCCTGCGGTGCAGGTAATAGCGGACCGTGGAGATCGTCTCCTGAGCCGTCGTATCACCCGGCTCCTCTTCTCTGCGACTGTACGCGTTCTCCAGGATCAAAGAGAACAGTTCCGCCTCTTCGGGACTGACACCGTTTCCGGAGGAAGGAGGAAGCAGGCTCTTCTCGTAATTGACGGCCTCCTCGGCCTCCTTAAGGCTCTTGTCCACCGACAGGATCACAGCTCTCATGCAGCTCCAAATCCGTCCCGGATCCACACGAATCTCCACCTGGTACTCATCACTGCCGGAAGCCTTGCCCGCTGTCTTGCGGCTCAGTGACAGCCTGCCCGCCCAGAAAAGAAGGATTCCCGCGAGGATCGCCGCCGGGATCGAGCCCAGAAGCGCCGACATCGACAGGCCGTTTCCTGCCGAGACTGCGAGCCCCAGGATCGCGCCGGCGAGGAACAGCGCTCCCCCTGCCAGACATGCGATGACCTGCCATGTTATCTTGCTTCCGCTTTCGTCGCCGGAGCCGCCGGTGCTCTTCGACCAGACCTTGGTCTCCCCGGCAGCGCTCAGCATCGGGATCATCATTTTCGCGGCCTGCAGCATATATCTCGCCGCGTCCCTGACCCTCTCCAGCGTACATTCCTCGTTATAGCGAAGAAGGAGTCTGTCGAATTCCTTTTCCAGCACGTGCTCGGCCTGCTCAGGTGTACCGGCAGCTGCCAGTCCGCTCATAAGCTGCTCTTTGTCAGCTTCCAGAAACTGCATCATCTCCATATCGGATCCCTCCGCGTCATCTGTGTCAAAATATAGGCTCAACTTATATTATATAATATCAGAGGCATTTCGGTACAGCCAAAAGAATAGCCGCGCGGATCCGCGCGGCTATTCTGTGTTTGAATTTCCGATGATCAGTCCAGGTTGGTATATTTTGACAGGATATGTCCGTACAGAGTGCGCACCGCGGGCGCCATCAGCTGCGGATTGAGCGCCGCCAGGCCGATGATCCTCGCCGCGTCGGGCTCCATCCGATACTGCCGCACGTCGTAGGGGATATCGTTCATGACAAGTTCCGGCATAATGCAGATGCCGAACCCTGCCGCTACCATCACAACGGTGGCCAGATCGTCCACCACGTGATATCTGGTCTGGATATCCAGGTGATTCTGCTTCATATAATTCTGTATGTCCGCGTCCGTGGATTCCCGTTGAACTACAAAGCGAAGCTTGGCCATCTCAGAGATGGTCATTTCCTCGCAGGGAAGCTCCTTTACAAAGTCCTTGGGCACGATACACAGAAGCGGATCCCTGTAGAACGGCTCTATGTGCAGGTCTCCCGCGCTGGACATGGACAGGAATCCGAAATCCACTATCCCGTTGCGGATCCAGTAACTCACGTCATCGTAAGTCCCCTGAAACACTTCGATCTCGATCGCGGGATACAGCTCGCTGAAGGATTTGATGATGTCGGGCATCCAGCTCGTGCAGACACTGGAGAAAACGCCCACTTTCACTGTGCCCTGTTTGAGGCCGTTGAACTCGGCCACAGCCTGCTGCAGGCTCTCCTCGCTGTTGAGGACCGCGTTGACATAGGGCATCAGGTGCTCGCCGTAACTTGTCAGCGTCACTCCCGCTTTCTTTCTTGTAAAAATAGAGAAGCCCAGTTCCTTCTCCATGGAAGAAACAGCGTGGCTTATCGCGGAAGGTGTCAGGCCGATCAGGTCTGCGGCCTTGTGAAAACTGCCGGCTTCCGCGACTGTCTTAAAAATCTGATAACT
>DJXS01000110.1:0-1618 GCA_002448395.1 Lachnospiraceae bacterium UBA6998
CGGAGCCAAGAACATTTTCCGTTATCCGGAACTTGCGGACCACCGCAAGGCGAGTGAGATCATCAGCGACTTTGAAGAAAAGCAGGCGCTGGGAAGCATTGTACAGGAATCTCTGTCAGGCAGCAGCGAGACCGGAATTCAGGTTTACATCGGCGAGGAAATGCCGGTGGCAAGCATGAAGGACTGCAGCGTTGTTACCGCCACTTATGATCTTGGTGACGGCATGAAGGGGACGGTGGGGATCATCGGACCCCGGAGGATGGACTATGAGAGAGTCATCGATGTGCTCCGGCATATGATGGAGCAGCTCGACGACCTGTATAAATAATATGAGAGCAGGAATGAGCACCTTGCCGGTTCTGGACACAGAGAGTGCGGTGCGGAAAGGAATATATGGCAGAAGCTGAGAACAAGAAGAATGAACAGCCCGGCACCGAACCCGAAGAATTCATGGATGAGACAGCTGAAGAGATCATGGATGAGACTGTAGAAGAAGCCATGGACGAGGCTGTAGAAGAAGCCGTGGATGAGACTGGGGCAGAGGACGCCGTGGATGAGACTGAGACAGAAGGGACATCCGATCCGGGTAACGAAGAGGAGCCTGAACCGAAGGCACCTGCGGGAAGCAGGGAGAAAGCGCTTAACGAAAAGGTCGCTGCTCTTGAGGACAAGGTGAAGCGCCAGATGGCGGAGTTCGACAACTTCCGCAAGCGCACCTCCAAAGAGAAGGAGCAGATGTTCTCCATGGGAGAGAAGAGCGTGATCGAGAAGATGCTTCCTGTAGTGGACAACTTCGAGAGAGGCCTGGCGGCGGTTCCCGAGAACGAGAAGGACAGCGCGATCGTCAGCGGCATGGAGATGGTCTACAAGCAGCTTATCAAGCAGCTGGAGGATCTTGGAGTAAAGCCCATTGAGGCAGTTGGGAAGGAATTTGATCCCAGCTTCCACAACGCGGTTATGCAGGTGGAAAGCGACGAATTTGAGACCGGCGTCGTGGCGCAGGAATTCCAGAAGGGCTATACATATCACGACATGGTGATCCGCCACTCAATGGTTGGCGTCGTCTCCTGAGAAAGACAGATCTGAGAAGATCAGATTTATGGCAAAACAGTGAAAATTACGGCTCTGTGCCTGTAAGAGACACATCCGAGACGTATATATTTTGGAAAATAATCCACAATTACAGATAGAGCGCGTAAGGCGCAAAAAAGGAGGAAATAATGAGTAAGATTATCGGTATCGACCTTGGTACAACAAACAGCTGCGTAGCAGTTATGGAAGGCGGTAAGCCTACCGTTATCGCAAATACAGAGGGCGCAAGGACCACACCTTCCGTCGTCGCTTTCACAAAGAACGGCGAGAGACTTGTAGGTGAGCCCGCAAAGCGTCAGGCAGTTACAAACGCTGACAACACGATCTCTTCTATTAAGAGAGATATGGGAACAGACCGCGGCCGCACAATCGACGGCAAGAAGTATTCCCCTCAGCAGATCTCCGCTATGATCCTGCAGAAGCTGAAAGCTGACGCAGAGAGCTATCTCGGCGAGAAGGTTACCGAGGCAGTTATCACAGTTCCCGCATACTTCAACGACGCACAGAGACAGGCTACAAAGGACGC
>DJXS01000110.1:1697-2047 GCA_002448395.1 Lachnospiraceae bacterium UBA6998
GGCAAGATCGCAGGCCTTGATGTCAAGAGAATCATCAACGAGCCCACAGCGGCAGCTCTGGCTTACGGCCTGGACAACGAGAAAGAGCAGAAGATCATGGTCTATGACCTCGGCGGCGGCACTTTCGATGTATCCATCATCGAGATCGGCGACGGCGTAATCGAAGTTCTGTCCACCAACGGCGACACACGTCTCGGCGGCGATGACTTCGACCAGAGGATCATTGACTGGATCATCCGCGAGTTCAAGGCAGCAGAAGGCATCGACCTCTCTAACGACAAGATGGCTCTGCAGAGAATGAAGGAAGCAGCTGAGAAGGCTAAGAAGGAGCTGTCCAGCGCAATTACTAC
>DJXS01000110.1:2135-5021 GCA_002448395.1 Lachnospiraceae bacterium UBA6998
AACCTTCCTTTCATCACAGCTACAGCGGAAGGCCCCAAGCACTTCGACAAGAACCTCACAAGGGCAAAATTCGAAGAGCTGATCAGCGACCTCGTAGAGAAGACCGCTATTCCGGTTCAGAACGCTATGAGAGACGCAGGCCTCAACAACTCCGACCTGGGCAAGGTTCTGCTGGTCGGCGGTTCCACAAGAATCCCTTGCGTGCAGGATAAGGTACAGAAACTGACAGGCCATGAGCCCAGCAAGACCCTCAACCCTGATGAGTGCGTCGCGATCGGCGCTGCTATCCAGGGCGGCAAGCTTGCAGGCGATGCAGGCGCAGGCGACATCCTTCTGCTTGATGTCACACCTCTGACACTTTCCATCGAGACCATGGGCGGCATCGCTACCCCTCTGATCGAGAGAAATACAACTATCCCTACCAAGAAGAGCCAGGTGTTCTCCACAGCAGCTGACAATCAGACTGCTGTTGACATCAACGTCCTTCAGGGTGAGAGAAAGTTCGCGAGAGACAACAAGTCCCTCGGCCAGTTCAGACTGGACGGAATCCCGCCCGCAATGCGCGGCGTACCGCAGATCGAGGTTACTTTCGATATCGATGCAAACGGCATCGTAAATGTTTCCGCTAAGGATCTCGGCACCGGCAAGGAGCAGCACATCACCATCACAGCCGGCTCCAACATGTCCGACGAGGATATCGAGAAGGCGATCAAGGAAGCTGCTCAGTTCGAGGCAGAGGACAGAAAGCGCAAGGAAGGCGTAGACGCAAGAAATGAAGCTGACTCCATCGTATTCCAGACCGAGAAGGCTCTGAAGGAAGTCGGCGACAAGATCGACGCATCCGCAAAGGCAACTGTTGAAGCTGAGATCGCGGACCTCAAGGCTGTCCTTGAGAGAACCAAGGATCAGACTGACATCAGCGACGCTGATATCGATGCCCTTAAGTCCGGCAAGGAGAAACTGATGAACGACTCCCAGCAGCTGTTCACTCAGATGTATCAGAATATGCAGAACAACCAGGGCGCAGGCCCCGACATGGGCGGCCATAACGCCGGCGGAAGCGCAAGCAATGACGACGACGTAGTCGATGGCGACTACCGCGAGGTCTAAAAGTTCAAAAAAGCGCAATAGCACTTTTTAGAACTTGAAGGTTTGGCTGAAGCCAAACCTTCCGGGTTATTGGAATCCGGTAAGAAATAAGATTTGTATTGAAATAAACAGGAAAATGATATAGTTTAAGGAGTGCCCAGGTCGCGCTTACCACGCGGCTTGGGCAACTCCCTTGTAAACAGAGAAAAAATACGCGAGAGAACGAAAGTATTATGGCTGAACAGAAACGTGATTACTATGAAGTGCTTGGAGTTGCCAAAGACGCGTCCGAGGAAGATATAAAGAAGGCGTACAGGAAACTGGCCAAAAAATACCATCCGGACATGAACCCCGGCGACAAGAATGCGGAAGCCAAATTCAAGGAGGCCTCTGAGGCCTATGCGGTCCTGAGCGACGCGGAGAAGCGTTCGCAATACGATCAGTTTGGTTTTGCGGCGTTCGACGGAAGCGGCGGTTTTGGCGGCTTCGATTTCAATTCGGCCGATTTCGGCGATATTTTCGGAGACTTGTTCGGAGATTTCTTCGGCGGCGGAAGACGCGGGCCGGCAAACGGTCCTATGAAGGGGGCCAATGTCCGCACCAGCGTGAGGATCACATTCCTCGAAGCGGTCACCGGCGTCGAAAAGGAGATCACACTTAATCTCAAGGATCCATGCCCGACCTGCTCGGGAACGGGCGCAAAGCCCGGGACAACCCCGCAGATGTGCCCCAAGTGCGGCGGCAAGGGCCAGGTGGTGTTCACGCAGCAGTCCTTCTTCGGCACTGTTCGAAATGTGCAGACATGCCCGGACTGCGGAGGAAGCGGAAAGATCATCAAGGACAAGTGCACGAACTGCAGCGGCACGGGTTATATCAGCAGCAAGAAGACCATCAAGGTATCCATTCCGGCCGGTATCGACAACGGACAGAGCGTCCGCATCCGCGACAAGGGTGAGCCCGGCGTGAACGGAGGACCCAGAGGCGATCTTCTTGTGGAAGTGATCGTAGAACCCCATCCGGAGTTCATGCGTCAGGACTACAATGTTTTCTCCACAGTGAACATTTCCTACGCGATGGCAGCTCTGGGCGGAAGCGTAGTCATCAACACCGTGGACGGCAAGGTGATCTACGACGTCAAGCCCGGCACGCAGAGTGATACGAGAATAAGACTCAAGAATAAGGGTATTCCCACGATCCGCAACCAGCAGATTCGCGGCGATCACTATGTGACCCTGGTAGTGGAGACACCCACCAAACTCAGCAAGGAAGCAAAGGATCTGCTCAGGCAGTTCGACGCCCTGACAGGGGATTCCCTGAACCAGGCAGAGCGCGAATCCGCAGAGAAGGACGCTCCCAAGAAAGAATCGAATAAAAAGAAGAAATTCTGGAAGAACTGAGCAGTTCAGAGCCTGATCCGGAGAATATACGGATCAGAGGAGACTAAATACAGTCAGCCGGCAGCGTAATCATGCGCTGCCGGCTTTGGTGCGTTATTACTTATATACAAACAGAGGGACAGAATATGAAATGGATGGCATTCAGAGTCCGCACGAAAGCAGAGGCGGAAGACATAATCATCAGTTCCATGCAGGATATCGGCCTGTACGGAGCGCAGATCGAGGACCATGTGCCGCTTACAGCCGCGGAGAAAGAGCAGATGTTCGTTGACATATTGCCCGACACCGGGGAGGACGACGGATCAGCGGTGCTCAGTTTCTTTTTGGAGGAGACAGAAGACGGCCGAGTCCTTGTGGACGATGAGCCCAAGACGCCCGAAGAGGTGAAGGCTTCCATCCT
>DJXS01000068.1 GCA_002448395.1 Lachnospiraceae bacterium UBA6998
AAAAGGACTGCCGTGATCAGCAGTCCTTCACAGTATATGGTATTCAGTTCTTTTTTGACGCTCCTGTAAGCTTCACGATAAAGGTACTTCCCTCTCCCGGCTCGCTCTCCACCCGGATCTCTCCTCCGACTATATCGACGATACGTTTTACAAGAGCAAGGCCCAGCCCATTGCCCTGTATAGAATGGGATGTATCTCCCTGATAAAACTTGTCAAAGACATGGCGCACCGTCTCAGGCGGCATCCCGCAGCCTGTATCCTTCACGGAGACCACGGCATTTTTATCCTCTGTCCGCAGCGACACGCTGACGGTCCCGCCCTCTTCCGTGAATTTAAACGCATTTGACAGAAGATTATTCCACACGATCGACAACAGTTCTCTGTCTGAAGTGATGATCACGTCATCTTCGATGTCCGGTTCAATCTCGATCTCCTTTTCTTCCCAGATATTCTCAAATCCGAGGAGACAATCCGTGAGCTGCCCGCCCAGGTCGAACTGTTCCGACTTCGGTCTGATCTGCTGGTTCTCAAGACGGCTGAGCCGGAGTACGTTCGTGATCAGTGTATTGAGACGAATTGCAGCAGCTGAGATCGCCACGGCATATTCCTTCCGTTCATGCTCGGGCAGGTTCTCCGCGTTCAACAGGCTGCTGTAGTTCTGTATGACGGCCAGCGGCGTTTTGATCTCGTGGGATACATTGGAGACAAAGTCCGTCTTCAGTGTTTCAATACTGCCGAGCTCGGTGATCATCGCATTCAGGTCACGGATCATGGTGTCCAGATAATCTTCTTTTCCCTCCTCATGGAGAGGGGCGATCCGCACCGAGAAATCGCCATGCGCCACTTTTTTGGTCGCCTCTGAAATCTCCTGCAGCGGCGTGTCATATGCGACCTTCATTCGTGACCTGATCAGCAGCGTGAGAAGCACCGATACACTGATCCAGTACAGCACCATGATATGCGTCTGGACGATCGGAGCCCAGCCGGCTTTCTCCATCCCCAAAAGGATAGCGACGTGCACCCCGGCAGTGATCAGAAGAACGCTGAGAACGATCCAAAATATTGACAGAGGAAAACGGCTTCGCTTCTCCCCGGAAGATCCCCGGCTCATTTGATCACCGCCTTGTAGCCGAGGCCGTGCACTGTTTTGATCTCAAAATCATAACATTCCGACAGTTTGGCCCGGAGCTTCGTCATGTAAACATCCACTGTGCGGGTCCCGGAATTAGTGTCTGCGTCCCAGAATTCATCCATAAGCTGCTGGCGGGAAAACGTCTTCTTCGGATAGGACAGCAGCTTATAGAGAATATTGAACTCCCGGACAGTGAGAGCAATTTCCTCATCTCCCAGCTGTGCCGTGTGCTCATCCAGGTCCATAACAAATCTGCCGACTTCCAACCGGTGGCTGGTGGCGATCTTCGCGCGGCGCAGCAGAGCGCCGATCCTGAGCAGCAGCTCGTCAAAGTTCACCGGCTTGGTCATATAATCATCGATCCCGATTCCATAGCCTTTCTGCATAGATCCAATATCATCTCTCGCTGTCATAAACAGGATCGGGATCTCGCTGTTCAGGCTCCTGATCGTCTTCGCGAATTCATATCCGTCTACTCCCGGCATCATGATATCGGAGATAATAAGGTCAAAAACCGTATCATACATGGCGTCATAAGCTTTATTGGCGCCCGGGCATCCCACAGCATCATAGCCGTTCTGCTTCAGGAACGTACAAACGGAGCGGTTCAGGTCTTTATCGTCTTCTACTACAAGTATTCTGAACATAGTATTGTCTCCCTGGCTGAAATTACATGATGAGTATACAACATAAATGTTAGAGTTATGTTAATATGACTTGATTTACCCTGTATATTTTTTCATACTGAGTAAATGCTGACATTGAATCATTGTGGAAGCTCAGCGACAGATGAAACAGAATTTTGCGGCGAGGTAGAATGATCATCAACACAGGACAGAGAACAGATATACCGGCGTTTTATGCCGAATGGTTTGCGAACAGACTAAGAGAAGGGTTTGTCTGCGTTCGCAATCCCTTTAATCCGGGTCAGGTCAGCCGCTACCGCCTTGACCCTTCTATTGTGGACGTCATCGGCTTCTGCACCAAAAATCCGGCTCCCATGTTCCCCTATATGGATCTTCTGAAGGACTACGGCCAGTACTGGTTCGTCTCCATCACGCCTTACGGAAGAGACATTGAGCCGAATGTCCCGGACAAGCACCGCCTGATCGACGACTTCAAGAGGCTCTCCGACATGGTCGGTGTAGATTCTGTCGGATGGCGCTTCGACCCGATCTTGCTCTCTAATCGATACACAATGGAATACCAGCTCCGCGCTTTTGACCAGATTGCTTCTGCCCTGGATGGATACACCCACACTGCGGTGATCAGTTTCATCGATCTGTATCCGAAAGTCAGGCGAAATTTCCCGGAAGCAAAAGAGGTCACCAGGGAGCAGCGCCTGGTCCTCGGAAAAGAAATCATAAAGATCGCTTCTGCCCACGGCATGACAGTCAAACCCTGCGCGGAAGGCGATGAACTTGCTGCCTACGGTGCCGACTGCGGCGGCTGTATGAGGATCAGCGATTATGAAAAAGCCATCGGAAAGCATCTGAACGCGCCCAAAAAGAAAGGCGCAAGAGCGGATTGCGCCTGCTATCTGTCCTGCGATATCGGCGCATATAACACTTGCAGACATCTGTGCAGATATTGCTATGCAAATGCGGAAGCTTCTGAAGTGCTGGCGCAGAGCAGACTCCATGACCCTGCGTCGCCGTTTTTGATTGGAAACTATATGGATGGAGATAAGATCCACGATGTTCCACAGAAGTCATGGATTGATGGGCAGATGAGTCTGGAGCTGGAGTGAATACAGGTAGTGAAAAATCGCCGCACTTTAATGCAAGTGCGGCGATTCTTATTACTCTCCTGTGCGGTCCGTACCATCAGTCCAATTCAGGAGGAATTTACAAATATGTTCAAGCCAGTGCTGCCCCTAGAGCCTTTGTTCTCCTAGAGCCTTTGTTCTCAAGCCAGTGCAGCACCAAGAGCCTTGCAGGCTTCAATCGCATCATCATCGGGCTCGTTGTTGGCCATAACACTGTCTACAGCGAGATTCGCGCCGGCATCACGGCAGTCATCTTCCCAGTTACGCATCCATTCGCCGTCTCCCCAGCCGTAAGAGCCGAACAGAGCGATCTTTTTGCCGGAGAGTTCTCCCTTAACATCGTCGAACATCGGCTGGAATTCACTCTCTTCCAGAACTTCCGCACCCATAGCGGGGCATCCGAAAGCGATGGCGTCGTAAGAAGCGACGTCCGCCGCGCCGAACTCGGAAGCGGTCTTAACGTCGACCTCAGCGCCTGCGCCCTGTGCGCCTGCTGCTACAGCATCCGCCATTGTCTGTGTGTTGCCTGTTCCGCTCCAGAATACTACTGCTACTTTGCTCATTTTTTCTCCTTTCAAATTGAAAATCTATACACTAAACGCCTGCCACTGCAAGCCTGGTGAGCGGCACGCCCTCCGCCCAGCGCCTGCAGTAGATGCGCGTGCATTTGTCAAATCGCTCAAAAGTCTTTCTTGCTGCTTCCGCATCGCCGTAGACCTGCCAGCATCCTGTCAGCTTGCTGCGCGAACCGCCATAACGGATGAAACCTCGCACATCCTCCGGAGGATAACTGAGGAAAAGCCCAATCTCATGAGGGAATGCTTTCCGTCCACGCAGTCTTCGGATCAGTTCCAGAAGACAGTATTCAGAGTTCCTATCCGAATAACCCTCTTGACTGAGCAGATCTCTTGCCTCCTCCCCCGCCAGGTCTTTTTCCAGACGGTCAGGGCGATACAAGTACAGAAGAACACGTTTTTTGCTCCACCTCAGAGGTATCAGCCTCAGACCTCTGGGTACCAGTTTCCGGTTCAAATCCCGGAGCTGCCCCGACAGTTCGTGCAGATCCGTATATTCACAGGTAAAAATATTGCCTGTCTTGAGGCCCGCCAGCGTCGGTGAGCCGAACTTCACCAGTGTCTCATCAGACATTTCCCATTTCCTCCCGTTTGTGACAAAGGGACGGTTCTTCTGACACAAAAACCGTCAGAAAGATCAAAATCCAGTCATGCAGATGCAGCCGCGTACTTCTCAAGAATCGATCGCAGTGCTGCAACAGATGCTGTCTTAGAGTGCTCCACATGCGTTCCGCATCCTCGAATCTCGCACTGAGCGTTTTTAAGAACTTTATGAGACAGTGCTCCTGTAAAACAGATCATCAGGTCCGGCCTGCCCAGTTTGTTCTTAAGGCTGCCGGAAGGTTTGATGAATATTTTTGCCTTTCCGCAGTACTCTTCACAGATATCCTTATACTGTCTCTCCATACATTCGTTTCCGCCGAGTATCACCACTTTCATGTCATGTCTCCTTGCGCCGTCTATAGTTATACATAACTAACTTATGTTTGAAATAAATGCGCCTCCCCGGCGCCTCATGGGTTAAATATAACTAACTATTCTATTTTTGTCAACCGTACTGAGAAATTACGTCTTTTCGGATTAAGATGCAAAAGAGTGAGGAGCCTGACGGCTGTCAGATCTGATGAGAACAAACATTTGACGGTTTTGTTGTGATCGCTTTCAGCGCAGGATCTCCTCCGCCACTTCCTTTTTGGACAGGCTTCTGTCCATTGCTTCCTTCTCCAAATAATAGTGCGCTTCTTCTTCCGTCATCTGTCTGGTCTGCATAAGGCGGATCTTGGCGCTCGTTATGATCCTGATCTCACTCAGGTTCTTTCTAAGGCGCGCCAGCTCTTTGTCTTTGTCGTCTATGACTGTGCGGATCCGCAGCATAAAGGACGCCGCTTCCGCCAGGACCTGGCGTTTGAAAGGCATGGCGATGACAAAGATCTGCTGATTCCTGCACTGATAAGTGACCTGTTCGTAGGCTTCCTGGCGCACCAGGAGTATAGACATCAGCTGCGGGTGTCTCTGCGCCACATCGATGATCCCCTCGACGCCGGTTCCATCACCCAGCGGCATGACAGCGATCAGAAGGTCCGCCGGCGACTGGGCTCCCGCTCCCGATACTCCTCGTCTGATCTGCTCGAGGGTTGCAGCCTGCTGTATCCGCAGTTGCCCTGCGCCGGACACTCCCCGCAGGATCTGCCTTAGGAGCTGTATGCTCTCCTCCTTCCCTG